>NZ_JBVJMD010000089.1:0-19809 GCF_055584385.1 Streptomyces sp. NPDC104096 | reverse complement strand
GAACGACGCCGCACCCACCCCTCGAGCGCGGCCCGTTCCTCGTCCGACAGCGTCAACTCGGCCTTCGGCCGCCCCATCCGTGCCATAGGGCAAGCATACATATCTGAATGGAATTCCCGACTCGGAACACTAGGACGATCGGCTACTACCCGGCCCCGTTCCCGAGGTGGTGCCGTTCGACTCACGGCGGATCGACCTCCCCCGTGCCAGGGCCTCGGTCTGGAAGCCCGGGACCGCGAAAGAGGCCGAGGCACCCCTCCACAGCAGCAGGCAAAGCCGCCTGACACCGAACTCGTCGAGCACCGACACCTCACGCAGCGCCGCCATACCCGACAGCCGAAGGGCAACGACCGTGGACAGCGTCATCAGCACCCCCTCCAGCTTTGAAGGTCCAACCCCGCACACGGGTGCATGGGTTCGCACCTGGGGCGCTTCCCCGCAGGCTCCGGACAACTCCGTCAGCTGTATCGAGCCCTTCGAGAACGCGACGCTGCGGCAGATCGTCCGCATCACGGGCGGCGGACACCGCATCCGCCTGCGCATCAGCAACGAGTACGGAACCGCACCGCTGACCATCGGCGCCGCCCGCGTCGCCCTCACCGACACCGACGACGCGATCCGGCACGGAAGCGCTCACGCCGTGACCTTCAGCGGCCGGCCGACCGCCACCGTGCCGGCGGGCGCACCGATCCTCAGCGACCCCGTCGATCTGCGCACCGCCGCGCTGTCCCGGCTGGCCATCAGCCTCTACCTGACCGGCCGGGTCGACACCGCGACCTGCCACGGAACCTTCCACACGCTCGGCTGGCTCATCCCCGGCGACGCGACCGCCCTCGTGTCGCTGCCCGCACACGCCGCTCCCTTACCGGCCCAAGCCCTGATCACAGCCGTGGAGGTGCAGCCCGGGACACCGACCCGGGCCATCGCCGTCATCGGCGACTCCCGTGTCGACGGCATGGGATCCACGCCCGGCACCGACCGACGCTGGACGGACCGGCTCGCCGAACGCCTGGCAGCCCGCCCCGGACCGGCACTGTGCGTGGTCAGCCAGGGCATCAGCGGCAACCGCATGCTCACCGACGGCATCGGCACCGCCGCCCTCGCCCGCTTCGACCGCGACATCCTCGCCACGCCCGGCCTCGGCCACGTGGTGATCGCCGTGGGCAACGACCTCGTCTTCTCCTTCGCCCCACGCACCGAGGAGAACGCCGCGTTCCTCTCCATGTTCGCCGGCCGACCCGTCGGCGTCGACGACATCATCGCCGCCCACCTTCAACTGGCGGCACGGGCCCGCGCGCACGGCGTGAAGGTCCACGCCGCGACCATCGCCCCCTACGGCAGCTCGGAGATGTACTCGGCCGAAGGCGACCAGGCACGCGAGCAGGTCAACGCGTGGATCCGCACGAGCGACGCCTTCGACGGCGTACTCGACTTCGACGCCGTCTGGCGCGACCCCGCCGACCCCACCCACATCCGCGGCGACCTGCACATCGGTGACCACCTCCACGGCAACGACGCAGGCTACGCCGCCCTCGCGGAATCCATCGACCTCTCGCTCTTCGACTGATCCTCGATCGAGGCGGCTCGCGACCTTCTCACGAACAGCGGCGGCGCCAGGCGCGTGCGGTGATCGCTCGCGCCGGACGCTGCGGCAAAGCCGTCACAAGCCCCTGCTTCCCTCTCCGGGCAGGGCCGTTGATCAGAGCCTCCCCTCAGTGGCGGTACGCGGTCGTCGCGATCTCGACGAAGGATCGGATCAACGGGTTGGTGTCCCCCTCGTTCCACACCGCCACCACCCGGCTCGGCTCCATGTCGGTCAGCGGCACCACGGCCAGCTCCGCGGGCAGGTCGTGTCCGAGCGGAGCCAGACCGACCGTGCCGTTCCACAGCACGGCCTGCACGCATTCCTGGACGGCGCGCACCACCGGTCCCTCGCGCGGCCTGCCACCGTTCCAGTACGACTGCCAGATGGGGTCGGTGTCCTGCGGGAACCGGAACCAGCGGCGGTCGTTCAGCTCGGCCAGCCGCAGCCCGTCGCGGCGGGCCAGCGGATCGTCGGCGCGCAGGACCACGCCGACCGGATCGGTCCGCAGTTCACGCACCGTCAGAGCGGTCTCGTCGAACGGCGCCCGGGTCAGCGCGACGTCGACCAGCCCGGCGCGCAGCCCGCAGGTCGGGTCGGTCAGATCGGTGTCGCGGATACGGATGTCGATGCCGGGGCGGCTTCGGCGGTAGGCGGCGGCCAGTCCGGCCACTCCCGGGTCGGTGCCGTCGCCCAGGATGCCGATGGTGAGGGTCGCGGCGCCGGCCGCCGCGCTCACGCGTACCCGGACGCGGTCGGCGTGGTCGAGCAGGGCCCGCGCCTCGTCGAGCAGCACCGAACCGACTGGAGTGAGCGTGACTCCCGTGGGCGAGCGAGTGAACAGCGGGGCCCCGACGTCGGCCTCCAGCTGCTTGATCGCCCGGCTCAGCGGCGGCTGGCTCATGTGCAGTCGGGTGGCGGCCCGGCCGAAGTGGAGTTCCTCGGCGACCGCCACGAAGTAGCGCAAGGTCCGCAGCTCCACGCTGCAACGATACCCACGAGGTATCGGCGTCGCAGGACGGGTCTTGGACACCGGCAGGTCCCCGGAGGTGCACTTGTGAGCATGACCGAACAAGCGAAGTCCAGCGAGCCGCACACCGACCCCGCTGTATCGGTGGTGGGCCCCGGCGACGGCGAGACGATCGTCCTGGGCACCACGCGGATGCGCGTCCTGGAGGACGGCAGTCACACCGGGCACCGTCTCGCGATCACCGAGTCCGTCCTCGCCCCGCACACCCAGGGCCCGCCGCAGCACCGCCACGCCCGACACGACGAGGGCTTCTACATCCTCTCCGGCACCGTGCGGTTCACCGTCGGAGACGAGGACCACGACGCCGCCACGGGCACGCTCGTCATGGTTCCGCCCGGTACCCCGCACACCTTCGCCAACCCCACCGACCAACCCGCCGTCATGCTCAGCACCTTCACCCCCGACCTGTACGTCCAGTACTTCCGAGACCTCCAGCAGGTCCTCGCCGACGGCCGACCGCTGACACCACAGGCCAACATCGACGCGATGAGCCGCTACGCGACCGAGCCCGCCAGTGGCCTCGGCTGACTGTCCGTTTCCTCAGTGATCTCTGGAGCCGGCGGAGGCAGATGATGCCGGCCGCCAGTTCCGGTGGTCCCGGTCGGAGGCCGGCTCCGCCTTCGCAGCGGGTGCGGAGTCGTTCGAATCGATGAAGCCAGGCGGTCGGGCCGGCAGCGCGGCGAGGTGCTCGCCGTGAGGCGCCTGCTGCTTCCACGGAGCAACGGCTCGCGGTCAGGCCGGAAACCACGCTGTCAACCGGGGGGGGGGTGCCGAAGCGCGCCAGGCACAGCGGGACGCCACAGCGAAGGCCGAGGGGTGCGTCGAGCTGTCCGGATAGCAGAAGGTCGCGCGATCGAGGGTGGCCGTGGTGAGCCGGAAATACGAGGAACCGAACCGGGGTGCCCCGCCGACGGGCGAGTCCTGGTGGTTCAGCGCCCCGTAGACCGGGCGTTCCTCTGCGGGGGCGTGATCGTACGCGCCCCCGAAGATGCGGCTCTCCCAACGCCACCGGTCCCCGCCCGGATAGGCAGTCAGGCCACCATTGCTGGTGCCGGTCACGAACTGTGAGTAGTAGATGCCGTCTTGCGCCATCCGGCGAAGAAGGAGCCGATCACCCGCCATACGGTCGGGGTGAAAGTTCATGGTGAGCTTCAGCCCGGAGGCAAGTGCGGCTCCGGACGCCCGAGCCGCCACGTACCGCAGGGCCGCACGCTGGGGTGACAAGGGGATGTCAGCAACCATCCAGGCAGTGTGCACGAACGCCAACGCCCGCCACACACGACTTTTCCGGCCCAGGCCTTCCCCGAGGCCTGCGAGTCCCCTGATGGCAGCGCGCGTGGCCGGCGGATCGGGCGGCCGCCGGCCGGCGCGGCAGCGTCGGCGGTCGCGGGGCCGGCCCCGACGTCCAGCACCGCGCGAAGCCGCGAGGAGGCCACGTCCTCCACGTACGCATGGCCGGCGGTGAGCCGCTCGCCGCGGTCCGGGTCCACGTCGTGGTCGACGACGCGGTGGCCCTCCTCGGCGGCGCGCACAGCGAGCGTCACTCCCCCACGTAGCTTTGGCCTGCGACAACGTCCATGACGACTCCGATCTGGGTAAGGAGCACCGCTGTGCCCCTGGTTTCTGTGGTGATGCCGGTACACAATTCGGCGGCCACGCTCGGACCCTCGGTCCGGTCGGTGCTTGCGCAGACCCACCCCGATCTCGAACTGCTGATCACCGACGACGCGTCCTCGGACGACTCGATGGATCTGCTCAAAGAGCTGGCCCGGCAGGACGAACGCGTCATGCCGGAGGCAGCGGCCCGGCAGGGGGCGCGGCCCGGGCCCGCAACCTGGCCATCGCGCGGGCGAGGGGTGACTACATCGCCTTCCTCGACAGCGACGACATGTGGCTCCCGACGAAGCTGGAGAAGCAGCTCGCCTTCGCCGCGACGGCCGGGACACCCCTCACGTTCACCTCCTACTACCTCGTCGGGACCTCGACCGCCTCCTGCCAGCGAGCAGGGGCCACGCTACGACCTGCGGCCAGCACAAGACCGTTGGTCTTCGCACACCGACGATCAGCGGTGGCCGCCGCCTTCCCGCAGGCGACCCACGAGCGAGACCGAGGTCTACGGCTGGAGGTCGAGCTGGTACCAAGTGCCTGACTTGCCGCCGAGAGCGGCCGGGTCGGCCGGGCCAACCGGGGCAAACCCGGCCCTGGTCAAGACTTTCCGGGACGCGGCGTTGTCGTCGGAGGTGGCCGCCCGCAGTGTGCGCAGCCCGTGCCGCGCCACCGCGATCCGGCACAGCTCCCGGACGGTCGCGGTCGCCACACCACGGCAGGCGACCCGCTCCGCGACCCGATAGCCGAGTCTGGCAGTGCCGTTCTCCAAGTCGTACAGGTTGAACCGGCCCAGAACCGAGCCGTCATCGGCGACGAGTACGTAGAAGGCGCAGATGTCGGCCTCCTGCTCGGCCAGCGAGGCGTCGTACCGGTCGGGGAACCGGTCGAAGAACTCGTCGCCGCGGTCGGAGATCGAGGCAGCGAAGTAGGTGCGGTTCGCCAACTCGAAGGCCAGGACGGCCGAGGCGTGGTCGGCGTGCAGCCGCTTCAGCTCGAGCATTGCCCGACCTTACCCAGATCGTGCGCTGAGGCCACCCGAGTTTCCGCCAGTGGCAGGCGGCCCCCAAGACCAGGGCACATGACGATCTACGGCTGGAATATCTCACCGCCGCCGACCTCGGGCAGATCACCCGGGCCGTGCGGCGCAGACTCGAGCAGCTCCCGTACCGCCCCGCCCTGGTCGACGTCCGCCTCGCCGCCGAACTCCCGTACGACTGGGCGATATTCTGCCGCCATGTGCATCTCGACAGGTGAGGCCGCGTTCTCCGGGACGATCGCGTACTGCGGAAGGCAGCACCACCCGGTGCATGGTCTGATCCACGTCCTGGGTTACCAGAACACCGCCGCGAATCTGGCGGACGGACCGAACGCCATGCTGTTGCACCTGCCCACCAGGCGGCTCACCCCCAGGCACTTTCTCTCCGCCGGGCGTACCGGCGACGTCCTGCGCCGCATGGTCGCCGCTGTGGAACCCGTCGCCGTCGGAGTCGACGACATCGCGTGGATGAGCGCGGAACCGCAGGTCCAGATCTTCGACCATGACGTCTACACGGTGCTCCTTGCCACCGACCCCACCGCTGTCCCCGCCGCGCTGCGGCAGGTGCCGTTGCACCGCCGGCCGGACCTCGACCCGGACCTCCTGCGCTTCTACGCCGACCACTTTCCTGACCACACCATCGCCGTGTGCTGCTTCGACAACGCCGACGCCGAACGCGCCAAGCCCCTGCTGCTGTGGTACTCGCCCCTCGACCCCGACCGGTTGACCGTGCCGGCCCTGGACAGCCACACCGGAGCGGCACCGGACCTCGACGCCACCGTGCCCGTGGACCACTGGATCCTGCTCTCCACCGACCAAGCCCCTGCCGGCTGGGGCGAACCCGTCGACTACCCCGGGAACATGCGTCACAGCCTGCGTTCCTTCCTTCCCAGCGCCGTTGTGGGCCGGTACTACGGCGATGGGCAGGCCCTGCTCAACGGAGACTTCGCCATCAGCCACCGGAGCCTTCTCGCCGGCGACCTCGACCGCATCGAGCGCCTGCAACCCACCCGCCGCCGATAAGGCAGGAGGACCGGGCTGTCGTACGTCAGCCGAACTCGACATCACCCAATCGAGTTCAGTCGCTGTCCACGACGTCCTCGGCCGCGTTGCGCTCGGCCGGGAGATCGAGGAGCCGGGACGGGTGGGCCAGGAGGGGCGCACCTTCTCCCCGCTGTGATCGGCGGCGGCTTCAGGGAAGTCGCCGCCGATCAGGTCCGTCAGCGCATATCTGTGAGGAGGGTGCTGAGTTCGGCCTCCTGCTGTGCCGGCGGCATCGGCGGGTTCGGGTGGTCGATGCCGAAGGTCTTCAGGACCTGGTCCATCTGCGCGTCGAGGAACGTCCAGCCGGTGTTGTCCAGCGGCTGCAGCGTGGCTCGGTCGGTGTCCCAGAGGTCTCGCAGCGACTGGGCGGCTGCGTGGGCCCCGGTCGCGTTCCCCGACTGGGCGTCCTTGAGCGAGGTCGATGCGAGTGCCTTCAGGGCGTCGACCTTCGTGGAGGGGAAGTTCTTCACGGCCTGGCCAGGGGCGAGGTGAACGGTTGAGGTGGCGTCGGTCTCGGGCGCCGGGCCGACGTGCGGCTGGCTGTGCGCCCAGACCAGCAGCGACCCGGTGGCGAGGGCCAGGAGGCCGAAGCCCGCCAGCGCGACGCGCTCCCTCTGCGGGTCGGCGGTGATCTGGGGGGTGTGCGTGGCGTCGTAGGTCTCGGTCACGTCGGAGCGCGTCACTGTCAGGTAGATGACAGTCGCCAGGATCAGGCCGAGGAAGATCAGACTGGTGGTGAAGGTGCCGAGCGCCAGGCCGGTCGGGTCGCCCGGGCTCTCGGCGACCTTCGGGGAGGCGAGCCAGTCGCCGATGTTGGCGCCCAGCGGGCGGGTCAGGATGTAGGCGAGCCAGAAGGAGAGCATCGGGTTCGCGCCGAACCTCCACAACAGCGTGATCGCCGCGATGAGGCCGAGCGGCAGCAGGACCGAGACCCCCGGGCTCCAGCCGGTGAGCTCAAGGGTCCAGTCGCCGGTCGCGGTGCCGAGGGCGAAGGTGACGAGAACGGTGAGCCAGTAGAACGACTCACGCGACAGCGTCGTGACCGAGTGGATCGAGAGGGTGCGCTCGCGCAGCCACCACACGCCGAAGACCACGGCGAGCAGGACCGAGAACACGGCGGAGCTGATCCACAGCGGCACATTGAGCTGGTCGGTCAGGATGTCGGTGTACAGCGTGCCCGTGACACTGACGACGACCACGGTCAGCCAGTACGGGAACGGCACGTACCGCTTCAGCCGCAGTTGGACGCCCAGAACCACCACGAACACCGCGGTGAAGATCCATGCCGTGTTCACCAGGCCGACGCCCAGCTTCATGTTGATCCAGTCGGCGAAGCTCTCACCGACGGTCGTGCACAGGATCTTGATCACCCAGAACCAGATGGTGACCTCGGGAACCTTGTTCAGCAACAGCCGCCCACTGCGGCCCGTGCGGGCCTCGCTTGTCGTCGTCATGCGGCAAGGCTGGCTCGGCCGACCTGCACACAACCTGACTACGCGATCGCCTCTGGCGTGGGGAAGGTCACCTCGACGCGACCGTGACCATCCGCGATCGCACGGACTGCCACTCCCGCGGACGCGGCGAGACGCTTTGCCACGGCCAGCCCCAGCCCGTGCCCGTCGCCGCTGGTCACGCCCGCTTCGAAGACCCGGTCGACCTCCGCCGGATCGAACCCCGGGCCGTCGTCGAGGACGTCGATCACGACCCCCTGCGGCTGGACGCGCGCCGTGACCCAGACGCGCGAACTGGCATGCCGCAGGCCGTTCTCCAGCAGGGGTGACAGCACAGCCACGACGAGTTCCGTGGCCACGGCGACGTCGACGTCGGCGGGGACGGCGAGTTCGACGGAGCGACCGGCGATCGCCTGCCGGGCCGCCGACCTGAGATCGCAACGGGTACCGCCATCGATCCGTGTCCGGGCGGAGCTCAGAATCGTCGTGATCGCCGTGTTCAGACGGTCGACCTCGGTCAGGACGGACTCCGGTGCCAGATGGCTGTCGGAAAGCTGCGCCAACTGCGCCTCGCCCCGCAGGGCCGTCAAGGGCGTTCGCAGTTCGTGGGCGATCTCGTCGGTGAGCCGGCGCTCGTCCGCGAGCGCGTTGTCCACGCGGTCGAGCAGGCGATCGAGAGTTCGCCCGAGCTCCCCGAACTCATCGCGCGGAACGCCGAGGTCGAATCGGCGCCCGGGTCCGTGATCGCCCCAGTCGTCGGCGAGAGCGGCCATGTCGTGGACCACCCGCAACGCACGACCCACCACGACGCGTGCGACGACGCCTGCGAGCAGGATCACGATGCCGCCCAACATCAGCGACATCGTCAGGCTGCGCTGCTCCGATGTCTCGTACGGCGTCAGGTCCACCTGTACGACCGCCATGACGTGGTGGCCTTCGAGGCGGATCGGCCGGGCATACAGAAGGTGACTGCCGATGACGGTGGTTCGGGACTGCCCGGAGGCGACAAGCGCGTCGACACGGTCGAGGACACTGGCCGGCACGATCCCGTCGATGAGGTGCCCGTCGGCATACACCCAGGAGACCGTGTCCAGCGCTTCGTTGCCGTTCTCGATCAGCACGACGTGGCCACCGCGTACGGCTGCGTTCGCCGCCACCGCCTCCGCACGGGTGTGCGCCAGAGCGTTCGCGTCGGCGTCGGTCACCTGGCTCAGCAGCACGTGTGAGACCACCACCAGCACCGCGACCACCGCTGTCGCGATCAGGACCGCGAGCGCGACGACCCTCCCGCGGAAGCCCGTCACTCCCATCGATAGCCCACCCCACGGACCGTCACCAGGCGATCGGCCACGCCCAGCGCACCGAGTTTGGTCCGTAGCCGGCGAACGAAGGAGTCAAGGGTGTTGTCGCTGACCTGCGCGCCATGCGGCCAACCCGCGGCAACGAGGGCGTGGCGGCGTACAGCGTCGCCCTGCGAGGCGACAAGCCTGCCCAACAAGCGGAACTCGGTCGGTGTCAGGCTCTCGCTGGTCGAACCGTGGCTCACGACATGTTTCGCCGGATCGAGGACGACGCCCCTCGGTGGGGTCGTCGTGGTCGTTCTGCGCAGCAGGGCTCGGACCCTCACCAGCAGCTCCGGGATGTCGAACGGTTTCGTCATGTAGTCGTCGGCTCCCGCCTCGAAGCCGCCCACTTTGTGATGCATGCCGTCCAGGGCGGTGAGCATGAGCACCGGGACATCGACGCCGCGTGCCCGCAGCGCCAGGCAGACATCGCGGCCGTCGGCGTCCGGGAGCCCCAGATCCAGGACGATCAGGTGAGGGACCGGCTCGAGGTGCCGCAGCAGGCTGTCCGCCGTGGAGGCGACTGCGATCGTATGGCCGTCGTGCTCAAGGGCGCGCTTGAGCACGTCACGGACCGCCGCGTCGTCCTCACACACCATGATCAAAGCCACAGCCTGCCCCTAGGTGCTCCACAGCCAGAGTTCTCCGCTCTCCCTGGTCAGCGCGCTGGTGGTCCGCGAGAGCCATGACGGCGCCGGTGTTCTCGCCACTGCCCCGAGCGCCGATCACCCGCGCCCCTCCTCGGACCCGGTCGTCCGGCAGGGCCCTTTCGAAGGGACGAGTCCGGACAGGCAACTATACGACTACAGCTCTGTAGACATTTCCTGGCTCTGGACCTTCAGGCCGCGGGCCCGCTGCTGCGCTCCTGTTCGGTGACGTCCGCGTGGGTCGCGGCCAGGTACACGACCAGTCCGAGTATGACCATCAAGAACAGTGCGCTGGTCACGACCGTACCCAGTTCCAGACCGCCGTCCCCGCTCGGCCGGGAGAGGTAGTCGCCGAAGGCGGCGCCGAGCGGGCGGGTGAGGATGTAGGCGATCCAGAAGCTCCGCACCGCGTCCATGCCCAGTTGGAAGTGAGCGATGCCCACTGCGGCGACGGCCAGGCCGAACAGCACCGCGGACAGCCAGTAGCCCAGGTCCAGCCGCTCCGACACGAGGTCGCCGGCGGCAGTGCCGAGGGCGAAGGTGAACAGCACGGCCAGCAACGCACTCATCAGCACCGTCACCCCGGTCAGGCCGAGCCCGGCCCTCTCGTTCAGCAGATCGGCCGCGGTCTCGCCGACTGTTGTGCACAAGATCTTGATGATCCAGAAGCAGACGGTGACTTCGGGAACCTTGTTCCAGCCCGGCCGACCACCGGAGGACAAAGCCGCCCGCCCACCCGCCACCGGAAGATCGGACGTCTCAGAGGTTTCAAAGGTCATGGTGTCCGACCGTGCCGCGAAGAGCCTGAACGCATCCTGACCGCCCCCTACGGCCGCCCTCGCCCCACCCGCGCGCCAGGGACCGTCGATCTCGTCCCTGGTGCCGATGGTCGTGCCGGATCACGAGGACGCACGGTAGGTCGAGCCCGCAACCTATGCTCGATTTGAGGCGAAATGGAGGATGAGCGACGGATGCGCAAGACGTACCAGAAGGAGCTGGACTCGATCGGCGAGGCTCTGGTGGAGATGGCCGATCTGGTCGGTTCCGCCATGGGCCGGGCCACCAGCGCTCTGCTGGACGGGGACCTTCGGACAGCGGAGAGTGTGATCTCCGCCGAGGCGCGGGTCGAGGACATGCAGCGCGGCCTGGAGGAGAGGGCCATCGCGGTGCTTGCCCGCCAGCAGCCCGTCGCCACCGACCTACGGATGGTGGTCGCCTCCCTTCGTATGAGCGCGGACCTGGAGCGATGCGGCGTCCTGGCCAAACACGTCGCCACCGTGGCCCGCCGCCAGTATCCCGAGCACGCGGTGCCGCAGGACCTGCGCCGCACGATCCTGGAGATGGGCCGGCTGGCTCAGCGGCTGATGGCCCAGGCCACCGAGGTACTCGTCACCCACGACGTGGAAGCCGCGGTGCAGTTGCAGCGGGACGACGACCGGATGGACGAGCTGGACCGCGTCCTCTCCCACCACTGCCTGGACGAGCAGTGGCATCACGGCGTGGAGGCAGCCGTCAACGTCACACTGATCGGCCGCTACTACGAACGCTTCGCCGACCACGCCGTCTCCATCGCCCGCCACGTGGTCTACCTCGTCACCGGCGAACACCGCGCCGACCTGCCCGTTGATCCGCCCGCGTCCCCGCGATCCCACCGTCGCCCTGGGACCCGCACGTGACCGGCCGTCGGCATCCGACCCGCGCGGTCCACACGATTCCCCGGCGAGGCAAGTGGCGTGCGGCCCGATGGCTTTCGGTGTCTGTTTCACCGGCCGGGGAAGCGGATCGTCAGATCTCCAGCCGGTAGCCGTGTCCTCTCAGCGTGACGATGCGCGGCAGTCGGCACGGGTGTCTCGCCGCCCCGGCGGCCTGGGCGAGCTGACGGCGCAGGCCGGCCATCGTGACGTCCAGCGTCTTGGTGGGACCGAACCAGTTCTCGTCCCACACCTCGGCCATCAGAGTCTCGCGTGCGACCGCTTCTCCCGGGTGTCGGGCGAGCGTGGCCAGCAGTTCGAACTCCTTGGGGCGCAGTTTGATCTCCTCGCCGTGGAGGGTGCACCGGCGGGCTTTCGCGTCGATGACGAGGTCGTGCAGGTGTACCGGTGTCTGCTCGGTGGGTGTGGCTGCCCGGCGGCGCAGGTGGGCGCGCAGGCGGGCGAGAAGCACGGTCAGGGAGATCCGCGCCCACTGCGCGTCGGTCAACGGGGCACCCGGCCAAACGATCGGACGATCCGGAGGGAGCGGCTGCGTACCGCGGGTGCCGTCGGCCAAGCCCGCGACTGTCCACCAGGAGATCACTCGGGCTGCCGTGGGCGGTTGGGCGACCGTCTGCCTGTCGTATCCCTCCGGTCATACCGGAAGCAGGTGATACACCAGTGGGAGACGAAGGAAACAGCCCGAGCCCGGACTGCTGACGCCGCAGTCCGCGATGAACTCGCGAAGAAGTCAGCCGTGGTGGTCCCCCTCCGCCGTGGGCACGCGGTGTGAGCAACGACCCCTGGCATCGTTCCCGCGACTGAGGCGCGGAAATGAGCAAGGCGTCACGTATGCGGCCGGGTGAGTCTGACGGCCACGGCGTCGAGGACCCAGTCCAGGCCGGTCGCGAAGGTCGTCTCGGCGTCCACGTCCGTGCCGTCGTACACGGCCTTGGCCAGTGCCGGGAAGCGGCCCGTGGCCAGCATTCTCGTCATATACGGGCCGGAGGTGCGCTGCCAGTCGTGCTTGGACAGGCCCGTGGCGCGCTCGGCCCGCAGGTTCGTGATCTCGCGCCTGATCGCGCCGATGTAGTAGGCGCTGACCGTCTCCACGGCTCGCATGCCGGTGTCGACGTCGGTGAGGCCGTCGAGGGCGGCCAGCGTGGCCTCGGACACGGCGAGGGCGTTCGGGCCCATGGCCGGGCGGCGGCCGAGCAGGTCGGCCAGCCATGCGTGGCGGAGAGCGGCCTGCCTGGTGCGGTGGGCGAGGATGCGCAGCGCCTCCCGCCAGTCACCGGGCTGCTCCTCGGGGAGGATCTCGGCGTAGATCTCGTCCACCATGAGGTCGAACAGCTCCTCCTTGGTGGAGATGTATCCGTACAGCCGCATCGGACCGGCATTCAGCCGGGCGGCGACCTTGCGCAGCGACACCGCCTCCAGCCCGCCCTCGTCGGCCAGCGCGATGGCGGCGGCCACGATCCGCTCCCGGTCGAGCGGCGCGGGGCGGGTCGGCGGCTCCGGTCGGTCCCACACAGTCATGGGCACATCGTACTGTTGCGATGCAGTGCATCGAATCAATACAGTGTATCGACATGAGCTACCGTATCGCCGTAGTCGGAGCCGGCCCCGCCGGCCTCACCCTCGCCCGCGTCCTGCACCGCCACGGTCACCCCGTCACCCTCCTCGAACGCGATCCCGCCCCCGACGCCCGGCCCCCGGGCGGCACGCTGGACCTGCACGAAGGACTGGGACAGCTCGCGCTGGACAAAGCGGGGCTGCTGGCGGAGTTCCAGGCGCTGTCCCGTCCCGAGGGGCAGGCCATGCGCATCCTGGATACGGACGGAACCGTCCTGCGCGACTGGCGCCCCCGTCCGGACGACCGGGCCAATCCCGAGATCGACCGCGGGCAACTCCGCGACCTGCTGCTCGGCCCTCTCGACGTCCAGTGGGGGCGGGGCGTGACGCAGGTGGTACCGGGGACCCGGGACGGCGCAGTGGTCCACCTCGCGGGCGGGCGTCAGGAGGCGTTCGACCTCGTGGTCGGCGCGGACGGCGCCTGGTCCCGGGTCCGCCCGGCAGTCTCGTCGGTGACGCCGCACTACACCGGTGTCACCTCGGTCGAGACCTCCCTCGACGACGTCGACACCCGCCACCCCGACCTCGCCCGGTCGATCGGCGACGGTTCCGTGGCCGTGTACGGCGTGAACCGCTCCCTCGTCGCCCAACGCAACAGCGGAGGCCACGTCAAGGTGTACGCCAAGTTCCAGGCACCGCTGGACTGGCACGCGAACCTCGACCCGGCCGACGCCGAGGCCGTGCGGTCGAGCCTGCTGGCCCTGTTCGACGGCTGGGCCGGTCCCGTCCTCGACCTCCTCCGCCACGGCACCGCTTTCGTCCACCGCCCCCTCTACGTCCTGCCCGTGGCCCACACCTGGACCCACGTCCCCGGGGTGACGCTCCTGGGTGACGCCGCCCACCTGATGCCCCCGTTGGGAGCGGGCGCGAACCTCGCGATGCTGGAAGGCGCCGAACTCGCCGAGTCCATCGCCACCTGCCCTGGAGATCTGGACGAGACCGTCCGCGCCTTCGAGGAACAGATGTGGGCGCGGGCCGGCAGGTGGGCGAAGATCACGACGGCCGGTCTGGAACGCCTCGTGAGCCCGGACCCCACCGAAGCCGTCGCCCTCTTCGACCAGGTCCAGCCGTCCTGACCGCCGTGCCGCGAGAACGACGACCACCGCAACGTGCTGGATCACGTCCCGTGAAGTGGTCGCACGCACCCTCCACGACGCGTACGCGCCGCTTGTAACTCCCGCGTGTTGCAGGGCAATTGACGTCACGGAGGGGAGGCTGCTTCACTGAAGCAGTGGCTGAGCCACTCAACCAGTGAGCCGCTGCACCATCCGACTGCAGTCTGGGGAGATCCTCCGTGGCCGTCGACACCATTCCACGCCGAACCGTGGTCGAACCGCTCGAAGCACGGCCGCGTGAGGCCATTTCGGGCGGCACGCACAAACCGGGTTCCCTGCTGCCCCCCGAGCGGGAACCGGCGGCCGGATACGGTGTCGCGCGCACCACCCTCGAACATGCCCTGACCCGGCTCGAGAAGTCGGGTCCGCCGAGCACCAGGCACGGCATCGGCACGCGCATCCTGGACTATCTGCAGCTCGGCGGCGCCGAGTTGCTCCCGGTGCTCACCGCGCAGGACCACGGCCGGCCGAGCGAGGACGCCCGGCGCGCGGCCGAGGCGTATCCGCGCGGCACCGAGAAGATCATGCCGAGTTCACCGAAGAGTGGCCGCCGAAGTTCGGCCGACGACAATTCCGGCTAGCCAGGGCACGTTCGACCACGCGGCCCATTGACGCGCGACTCGGCGTCGGCCCACGCGGCGGTCGGCAGCCGCCTGTTCATGCCCTGATTCTACGCGCGTCATATGTCATGGACGGGTCATTCAGCTCTGTCCTGGTGCCGGCTCTACCGGCCGGTACCGGGTGCGCAGCTCTGACACCACCTGCTGCCAGGAAGACCCGGACCCGCCCACCCCACAGACAGCCGCCCGTCACCCACGGTGCGGCAAGCACCGACAACCCAAGGAGCAAGGTGAACAGAGCAAGCACGCGGCGCGCCGCCCTCATCGGCGTCGTGCTGAGCGCGGTCATCGGCGGCGGCGTCCAGCCGGCCATCGCCTCTGTCGCAGCCGGCAACGACAGCCGGGCCACGGCCCAGCGCACGTCCCCGGTCCGTGACATCGAGAACCGGATCGCCCGGTCGCTGGCCTCGTCGCTGGCCGACTCGCAGTGGCGGGCACAGATGCGCACGGCCGCGCTCGGCACGGACGAGGTGGACCTGCGGGCCCTGACCGGCAGGTCCGCAACACTCGCAGGGCGGAACCTGACCACCACGGTCTCCGCCGCCGACCGGCGCCTCGCAGACCTGAAGGGACTGCCCGCCTCGACCGGCTCGCTGCTGCGCGTACGCCTGGGCGCGCCCTCCATGCGTGCGCACCTGAAGGCCGACACCACCCCGTGGGTCGCCGTCGCGGCGGCCGACGACGACGCCGAGTCCCTCACGGCCTACGACAGCCAGGGCCGTGCCCACGCCGTGGACACCACCCACGTGCCCGACCGTGCCCTGTACGTGCTGGACATCGACGTCACCAAGGCCCACCGGGCCGGACTCGCGGTCCTGGACCAGGCGTTGGCCGCCAAGGGCCTCCTCCCACCGGCCGGCCCCGCGAAGACGCAGGCCGCGGGCGGCTGGTGGGCCACCAAGGTCGACGCCATCGCGGTGAACGACGACGAGGAGCCCTGGTTCAAGGGCGCCGCCGAGATGTTCTCCCTGGTCACCGGATTCGGCCTGGACGGCAAGGCACGCGTCGACTCGGTGGACATGCCGTACCTGGACTACGACGGCACCACCTATTACCCGAACCAGATCCTGGTGAACTGGTCGAACTACAAGTACAACCTGGCCGACGTCGTCATGATGGAGGACGACGACGGCACCAACTACCGCGCGCTGGCGACGGCCATCACCACTGCCCTGCTCACGGTCACCGACCAGGGCAGTTACATCCCCCTGGTGAACGCGGTCCTCAGCGCCATCCCCGACGGCTGGTTCACCGACGACCCCGACTACGTCGAGTCGTGGTACACCCTCGCCAAGAACTCCTCGGGCCGCCTCGACGGCGCTTCCGGAAACGGCTGGATGACAGTCGAGCCGTACTTCGTCGAGGAGCTGTGACGCCGCCCGCTCACGAACACGGCTGACCAGCGTCCGACCATCCGCCTGAGACCCGTCGCACCATGACCGCCTGGCCACTACGGCCGGGGCCGCCCGGAGGCCTGCGTGTGCCACAGGCCTCCGGGCACGCCCTGGGCAGAGCCAGGACGGTGCCCTCGTGACGGTGGCGGCCCCTGCGGTGGGACGAGGTCAGCGACCGGGGGCCCGCCGCGTGATCTCCTGGAGCACCCAGCCGTTGCCGTCCGGGTCGCTGAAGGTGGCGTAGGAGCCGTAGCTGGCACGCTCGGGGTGCGGGCCGGTGATCCGCACCTGGCCCTGGCCCTTGTGGACGACATCGCCGACGTCGTGCCCGTGGAAGAAGACGCCCTTGTCGTCGTGGAAGACCTCGCTCACGTCGATGCCACGGTCGACGAGCTGCGCTCGGGCCTGTTCGACGTCCGTGACGGCGAGGTACAGCCCCTGGGCCGAGCCGGGCAGGGCTGTGGTCAGGCCCGTACCGAAGATGATCGAGGCCTCGGATCCGGGCGGTGTGAGGTGGACGACCCGGTAGTCCTCGGTGACGTCTTTGGCGAGGTCGAGTCGGAAGCCCGCCTTCTCGTAGAAGGCCTTGGCGCGGTCGACGTCCGAGACGGGCAGGACGAAGAGTTCGAGCTTCATGTTCATCATCAGTGATCACCTTCGTTGTCCGAGTCCCGTATCCGGTGCGGGACTTGTGGGAGGAACAGGACCTGGTGCCCGCTCTGTCATCGGTGAGCGGGTCGTGCGGATCGGCTGGTGCGCAGGGCAGCTCGGGCGCGGGTGCGCGAGAGGCCGGTGTCGCCGTGGATGTCGAATCCGCGATGTCTCACCGGCGTCGCGCGCAGCTCGTCCCATGAGCGGCGACCCGCCCGAGGTGTCGGTCAGCCGAGGTAGAAGTCCTCGCGTGCCGCCACGAACTCTTCGACCGTCCGGGCGGGGTCGCCGGTCAGGCGCTCGACGTCGTCGGAAGCTCGGTCGTATCGGTTCTGCTGGTGCAGGCGGCACATGGTGACGATGTGCTCCTCGATGTGCGGCGGCAGGCCGATCGTGGAGAGCACCTCTTCGCGCCACGTCTCGAGCGGCACGTCCACGTACGACACCGGCCGGCCCAGCGCTTCGGAGAAGGCATCGGCCATCTCCGTCATGTCGAGGGTGTGCGGCCCGGTCAGTTCGTAGACGTGCCCCACGTGGGGGGCCGGGTCGCGCAGCACCGTCGCGACGGCCCGGGCGACGTCGTCCACGGCGATGGGCGAGGTGCGCCCCGTTCCGAACGGCAGCGCGATGGTGCCGTTCTTGCGGATCGTCTGCGCCGGGAGCGTGGTGAACAGCGGGTTGTCCAGGAACGACGTCGGCCGGATGTGCACGACCGGCAGTCCGGACCAGTTCAGCACCTGCTCCGCCAGCCAGTGCAGCCGCTGTTGGTGCGACTCCGCGGTGCTGGTGGCGGTCATCTGCGACACCGTCATCTGTGACATGCCGATCAGCGCGTCCAATTGGCCGTACTCCCGCGCGACACTCGCCGCGACGGTCGCCGCGAGAAGATGGTCGGGCGACACGGGCATGGCGAAATACATGCTCTTCGCGCCCTCGAGGGCGGCCGCGACGGTTTCTGGACGCGTGAGGTCGCCGAGGACGACCTCCGCGCCGAGGGCACGCAACTGCGCGGCGCGGTCGTCGTCCCGACGGACCATGGCGCGCACGGGCACGTCCTGTGCGCGCAGCTTCTCCAGGACGGCACGGCCCACGCCGCCCGCGCCTGTGATCAGTACAAGGTTTCCGGCAGCCATCGACAGCTCACCTTCCGTATGAGGGGACAAGATCGCGCACGCACTCGCGTTCACACCCGGGGCCGTTCGGCAGGGCGCTGCGCTCCGACAGGCCGACGCGCATGTTCCGGGCGAGCGGTTCCCGCTCGCGCGTGGCGGCCTTGTGGTGTTGCAAGGGGACCGGGAGGGCGGACACAGCGCCACTCGCCGAAGATATTAGGAGCATATGCTCCTAATATCGCAAACGCAAGCCTCCTCTCCGCCCACCGCTTTCCCCGCAGAGCCCGGTTCGAGCTCGCGACCGACCCCACTGCCGCACGCACCCCCGCACGCGTTCCACGGACGGCGATCGTCGCGACAGTTAGGAGCATATACTCATACGTGGATTTCGGAGCCCCTCCGATCACCACGCACGGTCGGCAATCCGGAGGAAATCGTGACTCGCGCCAAGACGCACTCCGTCGGCTCGTGCAACAACCTGGCCCTGCGCAAAGCGGCCCGATACCTGGGCGCCACCTACGACAAGGCCCTCGCCCCGACGGGCCTGCGCGCCACGCAATTCAGCATCCTTCAGCACCTGAGCAGCCGCGACGAGACAACGATCACCAGCCTCGCCGAGACGATCGCCATGGACCGCACCACCCTGGCCACCAACCTCAAACCGCTCGCACGCGAAGGCCTCGTCACCGTCGAATCCTCGGCCACCGACCGCCGCGCCCGCGTCGTCACCATCACCCCGGAAGGCGTCACCCGCGTGCAGGCGGCCCTCCCTTACTGGCGCACCGCACAAGCCCGGTTCGAAGACAGCTTCGGGGTCGAGAAGGCCGCCCGGCTCCGAGCCGTCCTCGAAGACGTCCTCAACACCGGATTCCACCCCTGGGCCGAGTAAACGGCGGCCTCCAGGCGGTCGGCGGTCGGCGGTCGACGGTCGACGGTCGACGGTCGGCGGTCGGCGGTCGGCGGTCGGCGGTCGGCGGTCGGCGGTCGGCGGTCGGCGGTCGGCGGTCGGCGCAGCATCGCGCGCCCAGGTGAGATCGATCGCCCATGACGGCATACATCCACCTGCAGCCGTCAAGAGCCTCGCGCGCGAGCGGGCTGTGCGCCCGGGTCGCCCCCTCCCCCAGCAAGGACCTTTATGCAAGCCATCACGGTGCGAGACCGCAACGCCGGTCTTGCCGGGATGTCCCTGACCGACATGCCCTACCCCCATGCGGCCGAGAACGACGTCATCGTCCGGGTGCACGCCGCCGGCTTCACCCCTGGCGAGCTGGACTGGCCCGCCACCTGGACCGATCGCGCCGGCCGCGACCGGACGCCGAGCATCCCCGGGCACGAGCTGTCCGGTGTCGTCGCAGAGCTGGGGTACGGCACCACCGGCCTGAGCGTCGGACAGCGGGTGTTCGGCCTGACCGACTGGACCCGCAACGGCACGCTCGCCGAGTACACCGCGGTGGAGGCCCGCAACCTCGCCCCGCTTCCGGCGGACATCGACCACGCCGTGGCCGCCGCACTGCCGATCTCCGGGCTGACCGCCTGGCAGGGCCTGTTCGACCACGGCCGCCTCACCACAGGCCAGACCGTCATCATCCACGGTGCCGCCGGCGGCGTCGGCTCGATCGCGGTGCAGCTCGCCCGCGAGGCCGGCGCCCGCGTCATCGGCACCGGCCGGGCCTCCGGCCGGGACAGGGCACTCGCACTCGGCGTCGACACCTTCATCGACCTGCAGACCGAGAAGCTGGAGGACGCCGACACCGCCGACGTGGTGTTCGACGTGGTCGGCGGCGACGTACTCGACCGCTCGGCCGCCCTGGTCCGCCCCGGCGGCACGCTGGTCAGCATCGTCATGCCGC
>NZ_JBVJMD010000088.1:0-20608 GCF_055584385.1 Streptomyces sp. NPDC104096 | reverse complement strand
CCCCTCGTTTTGAGGGGGTCCCGCCCCCCAAGGGCGAGGCTGCCGGTGACCGCGGCGGGGCGCCACCCTGGAGACACCGTCCGACCAGTGCACCCGGGGGAAAAACGGATGCGCCGCATCGTCACCATGCTCTGCCTCGTTCTCTGCGCCCTGTGCCTCCAGACCGTGTCCGCGGGCCCCGCCGCCGCGCACACCGGCCTGCTGTCGAGCGAGCCCGCTGCCGGACAGGTGCTGCCGCGCCTGCCCGCCCAGGTCGCGCTGACGTTCCGCCAGCCGGTGACCGCGGGCGTCGACGCGGTCCGCGTGTTCGACGACCACATGCGCCGGATGGACCTCGGCGGCCACCCCGACGACCGGCGGCGCACGACCCTGCGTACGGCCCTGCCCGGAAACCTGCGCGCGGGCACCTACTCCGTGGCCTGGCAGGTGACCTCGGCCGACGGGCACCCCGTGGCGGGCACCTACCGGTTCTCCATCGGTACGACCACACACGTCGTGGGCGTGGTGCCGCCGCTCGCCGGTGCGAACGCCGCGTGGGCCGGGCGGGTCCTCGGGGCGGTCCGCGGGATCGGCTACGCCGGACTCGCCCTGGGACCGGGCGTGCTGCTGGTCGCGCTGTGGCTGTGGCCCGCCGGGCTGCGCGACCGCAGGAGCCGCGCCCTGGTGTGGGGCGGGCTCGGCCTCCTGGCGGCCGGCACGCTCGCGGTCCTGACCGTGCACACCGTGTGGGCCGACGGCCGGCCGCTGGCCGAGGCCTGGTCGGGCGCGCACGCCCATCAGAACGCGGCGACGGCCGACCTGGCCTACGCGGTGCGCTTCTACGCCCTGTTCGCGCTGGGCGCCGCGACCGCGGTGGTCACCGCGTCGGCCGGGCGCAACCGGCCCGCCAAACCCCTGGTCCTGGCGACGACGGCCGCGGTCATCGTGCTCTGGGGCACCTGGCCGCTGACCGGGCACGCCGTCGACGGCCGCTACGCACCGCTCGCGATGGCCGCCGATCTCGTCCACCTGGCCGCCATGACGCTCTGGCTGGGCGGACTCGCGCTGGTCGCGGCCGTCCTGTCGCGCCCCGCCCACCTCGGCGAACTGGCCGTCGTGCTGCCCCGGTTCTCGCGGCTGGCGTTCGCGGCGGTCGTCGCCCTCGTCGTCACCGGGACGGCTCAGGCCTGGCGGGAGGTGGGCTCCGCCGGACATCTCCTGGACACGGGGTACGGCCGGCTGCTCCTTGTGAAGTCGGCCGGGGTCGCTGCGGTCGTCGCGCTCGGCGCCGTGGCCCGCCGCTGGGTCCACCGCCACACCGGCCGCCCGGCACCCCTTCCCCCGCCGCCTGCCGAGGCGGCGGGCACCACGCTCACCCTCACCGCACCGGCCCCGACCGCGCCGCCGGACACCGCACTCGTACGCACCCTCAGGCGCGGTCTGCTGGCCGAACTCCTCGTCGCGGCCGCCGTGCTGGGCGTCACCGCCGCCCTGGTCACGGCCGCTCCGCCCGTGTGACCACAACCCACTCCCGCCCGTACCCGTCCCCGCGGCCCTGAAGCCGCTCCCGCCCGCACCCGTCCCGGCGGCTCCGCAGCCGCTCCGCCCGCCCACGCCCGTCCCCGCGGCACCGAAGCCGTTCCGGCCCGCCCCGTGCCCGTAGCGTACGCACGTCCGCCGGGACCCCCGAGAGGAACCGACCCATGAAGCTGCTCTCCCCGGCCCGGACGGCCGCGGCCCTGCTCACCGCGGGACTGCTGCTGACCACGGCGACCCCCGCCTCGGCCCATGTGCACGTGCACGCCGACCAGGCGGTGGCGCCGGGCGCGACCGACGTACACATGACGTTCCACGTGCCGAACGAGAAGGCGTCCGCGCGGACCGTCGGCGTACGGATCGAGGCGCCGAAGGGTGTGCGCGGGCTGCGCGCGGAACCGGTGACGGGCTGGACCGCCGAGCCGGCCGCCGCCGGCGACGCGGGCCGGACCGTCGGCTGGTCCGGCGGGGCGATCAGCGGCGAGGACGGCGTCGACTTCGTCGTGCACCTCGACCGCGTACCCACCGGGGTGTCGGAACTGGCCTTCGTGGCGCGGCAGCGGTACGACGACGGCGAGGTCGTCACCTGGGACCAGAAGACGGTGGCGGGACAGCCGGAGCCGGAGCACCCCGCGCCCGTGCTGAGCCTTGCCGGAGCACCTGCCGCCGATGCCGCGACCGTGTCCACGACCGGCCCGGACGCCGCGTGGAGGGCGGCCGTCGTCTGCGGCGTACTGCTGGTCCTGGCGGCCGTGGGGCTTCCGGTGGCGCGGGCCGCGGCACGGCGGCGCAACGCCACGGCGAGCTGAGGAGACCGCCGGTGCGCCGGCCTTCCGCCGTCATCGGGCGGGGCGGCCGCCGTCCGGGTGCTCCAGGTGGGAGGCCAGGACCGCGGCCTGCACCCGGCGCTGGACACCGAGCTTGGCCAGCAGCCTGGAGATGTGGTTCTTGACCGTCTTCTCCGACAGATAGAGCCGCGCGCCGATCTCGCGGTTGGTCAGGCCGTCCCCGATCAGGGCCAGGATGTCCCGCTCGCGGGGGGACAGACCGGCCAGTTCGGGTGCGACGGAGGGGGTCTCGGCGGGGTCGGCGCGCAGCGAACGCATCAGCCGGGCCGTGGTCGCCGGGTCCAGCATCGACTGGCCGGAGGCGACCGTGCGGACGGCGGAGACCAGGTCGGAGCCCCTGATCTGCTTCAGGACGTAACCCGAGGCCCCGGCCATGATCGCGTCGAGCAGCGCGTCCTCGTCGTCGAACGACGTCAGCATCAGACAGGCCAGCTCCGGCATCTGGCTGCGCAGCTCCCGGCAGACCGTGATGCCGTCGCCGTCCGGCAGACGTATGTCGAGCACGGCGACGTGCGGGCGCAGGGCCGGGCCACGGACCAGGGCATGCTCGACGGTGTCCGCGTCACCGACCACCGTGATGTCCGGTTCGGCGCCGAGGAGGTCGCTGATGCCACGACGGACGACCTCGTGGTCGTCGAGCAGGAAGACACGGATCGGATCCTGCTCCGTGAAGGTGCGTGTCTCGGTCATGGCGACCCCCTCTTCCCTGTTCCCCGGTTGCGGACGGGCCGCGGCTGCCCGTGACGCCGATCATGCCCCGGCGGGTCCGGGCGCACCAGGGCCGACCGGCCCCACTCGGCCACGGGACGTCACCCCATCGGCCCCGGGTCACGGCCCGGCGGCCCCGCCCGCCGGATGATCCGCACACCCGGCCGGTGGTGGGTGGTCGACGGACGGGGGTCAGTCGTCGCCGTCGGTGCCGGACGGGGCGTACAGGTCGAGCAGACAGGTACGGGCGGAGCGGAGGCGGTGGGCGAGCACGTCCCCGACCCAGGGCGTGACGGTGTTGCCCAGGGCCGGGTCGTCCTGGCACATCAGACGTACGGCCGTGGCGTCGAACTCGTACGCCCGGACCGGGGTCGTCGCCACCGCGCCCAGGTGCCAGACGTGCGGGCTGAACAGCCAGGACCAGCCGACGAGTTCGTTGTGCCGAAGGGTCTCGACGACGGCGGCGCGACGGCCGGGCACCCGCATGCCGAGCTCGACCGCGCCGCTGCGGACGATCCAGAACCGGTCGGCCCGGCCTCCCTCCTCGAACAGGCGCGCCCCCTGCGGGAAGGAGACCTCGCGGGCGACCCGCATGAGCCGCTGCCGGTGTTCGGCCGGCAGGGCGCGCAGCATGGTGGGCGCAGGGACGGTGATCACGGCGTGCCTCCCCGGTGGTGGTGGGAACTGCCACGGCCAGTGTGGGTCCGGCGCTCCTGGGCGGGCCATGGGCCGATCGGCCCGTCGGCCGGGCCGCCCGGCCTGGCCCGGCAGTCGGGCGTGCACCCCGACGGGCCCCGGGAACAGGGCCGTTCAGCCCCATCGTGACGGACCTTCGGCATCCGGCGGTCACCCGCCGCACGAGCCGAGAGTAAGGAGCGTCAGACAGCGGACGGACCCCCTCCCGCTCCTCCCCGAAGGGATCACCACCATGGCCGTGCACGAGCACCCTCACCGGAGCCCGGGCTTCCACCTGCTCCCCCTCCGCAGGAACCGGACCGCCGCCTCCGGGACCGCCGTGTCGGCACAGGCCGGCACGCCCACCGCACCGGCCTACGCCTTCGCCGCCCTGCGTCTGCTCACCGGGTTCGTCTTCCTGTGGGCCTTCCTCGACAAGACCTTCGGCCTCGGCTACGCCACGCCCCCCGGCAGGAGCTGGCTCGACGGCGGCTCGCCCACCCGGGGCTTCCTCGGCTCGGTGGCCGCCGGGCCGATGCGGTCCACCTTCCACTCCTGGGCCGGGGCCGCCTGGGCCGACTGGCTGTTCATGCTCGGACTGCTCGGCATCGGCGTCGCGCTCGTCGCCGGTGTGGCACTGCGTCTCGCGGCCGCCGCGGGCACGTCGATGATGGCCCTGATGTGGCTGGCCGAGTGGCCGCCCGCCAAGCACCTCGCGGACGGCTCGGCGAGCATGTCGACCAACCCCTTCGCCGACTACCACCTCGTCTACGCCGTCGCCCTGATCGCCCTGGCCGCCGCGTCCGCCGGCGACGTCCTCGGCCTCGGCAGGATCTGGGCCGCGCTCCCGCTCGTCCGCCGCAGCCGCTGGCTGCGGTGACCCGCGGCCCCTGCCACCGGCCCGACCCGAAGACGAATCCAGCGACCAGCCGACGCATCGTGGATCGGCACCCCGGTCCAGAAGGTGGAGATCATGACCCGTACCGTCACCGTCGGTCTCGACGGTTCACCCGAGAGCCGCGCGGCCGCCGAGTGGGCGGCCGGCGAGGCACGGCTGCTCGGCCTGCCGCTGAGGCTCGTCCAGGTCTGGGAGCCGGTACCGGACCCCATGGTGCAGGCGCCGCTGCCGGGCAGCGAGGTCCACCGGCACTGGACCGAGCGGATCCTGCGTGAGGTGGCCGACGGCGTCCGGGAGCGCCACCCCGGGCTCGACGTGCGCACCGAACAGCTGTCGGGCCGGCCCGCCGACGTCCTGTCGGGTGCGGCGGACGACGCCGAACTGCTGGCCCTCGGCTCCCGCGGACTGAGCGGCATCGGCGGGTTCATGATCGGATCCGTCGGCCTGTCCGTCGTGGCGCACGCCGGGCGGCCGGTCGTCCTGGTCCGCGCCGCAGCACAGGACGCCGAGCCGCACGGGACGGACCCGGCCGGTGCGGCGTCCACCGCGGCGGGGACGCGGCCCGTCGTCCTCGGCCTCGACACCGGCGGCCCGGACGACCGACTCGTCGAGTTCGCCTTCGCGGCGGCCGCCCGCCGGGGTACGTCCCTGCGGGTCGTGCACGGCTGGAACCCGCCGCCGTACTACGCCTACGGTCTCGCGGTGGACCCCGAACTCCAGGCCGATCTGGCGCGGAGCGAGAGCGCGCGGCTGACCGAGGTCACCGGCCCGTGGCGCACGAAGTTCCCGGAGGTCCAGGTCACCGAGGAGTCCCGCTACGGCACCCCCGGCACCCACCTCGTCGACGCCTCCCGCGAAGCCTGCCTGGTGGTCGTCGGCCGACGCGTCCGCCGGGGCCCGCTCGGCGCCCGCGTCGGCTCCGTCGCCCATGTCGTCCTGCACCACTCCACCGCCCCCGTCGCCGTCGTACCGCACGACTGACCCGCCGCCGAGGGAGCAGAGAGCATGAACCGGTACGGGACCGGGAGAGCGACGGACCAGCCGGTCGTGGTCGGCGTCGACGGCTCCGCACCCAGCCTGCGGGCCGTCGACCGCGCGGCCGACGAGGCCGCACTGCGGGGCCTGCCGCTGCGCCTGGTGCACGCCTCGCTGCGGGAGCGCCACGAGGGCTCCCGCCTCGCCGGGGGCCCGGACCGGCCGTCCGAGGAGGTGCGGGCCGCGGACATCGTGGCCCGTGCCGCCCGGCGCGCCCACGACCGTCGGCCCGATGTGGAGGTCACCACCGAGGTGCTGCCCGAGGAGCCCGAGTACGCGCTGCTGCGGGAGAGCCGGAGCGCCTCCGTGCTGGTGCTGGGGAGCCGCGGCCGCGGCGCCCGCGCCGCGGCCCTGCTCGGCTCGGTCGGCCTGACCGTGGCCGGACACACGCACTGTCCGCTGATCGTCGTGCGCGGCGACCACGACGACCCGGCCCGGACCGGCGCTCCGGGCCGTGTCGTCGTGGGCGTCGGCGAGCGGCCCGCGGACTCGGCGGCGGTGCGCTTCGCCGTCGAGGAGGCGCGGCGGCGAGGGGTGCCGGTGGAGGCCGTACGCGCCTGGCGGAGTCCCGCGCACGAAGGCGCCGGTCGTCCGCTGCCCGCCGGGGAGCCCGGCCGAGCGCCTCGGCAGCAGGCCGTGGAGACGCTCGAAGCGGCGTTGCGAGACCTTCCGGCCGATGTGGAGCTCCACGGTCGTACGGTCGAGGGTCCCGCCCGGACCGTCCTGGTGGACGCCTCGCGCGAGGCCGGCCTGCTGGTCGTCGGGGCCGCACCCCGCCACGGGCACCACGGGCTCCGGCTGGGCCGGGTGGCCCAGGGCGTGCTGCACCACGCCGCCTGCCCGGTCGCCGTCGTGCCCGAGCGCGGGTGACCGCGACCGGGCGACCGCACGGAGACCGAGGAAGCGGAGCACATGGCATCGGCCCCGGAATTCCGGGGCCGATGCCATGTGCCACGGTCGGTTCAGGCCTCGTCCGGGTGGCCGTCCGCGGTGAGCAGGACACCCGTGACCAGGTCGGGGTGGATGCGGATCGCCTGGTCCATGGTCTGCTCCACCCACGGGTGCAACAGCGAGTGATAGCGGGCCAGCTCGACGGGGTCGGTGACCAGCCGGGCGTATCCCGTCACCACCACGCTCCAGCCCAGGTGCGTGTCGGGGTCGATGGCGTCGGCCTCGTAGGCGACGACCACACCGGGACCGTGGTTCTGCCGGGCGTACGAGGTCAGGGCGGCGGCCTCATGGGTGCGGATGACGACGGCGCCGTCGTCCAGCACGTGGTTGACCGGGCGGACGGTCGGCAGGGCGTGCCGGGTGAAGACGATCCTCCCCAGGGACACACTGCCCAGCAGGCGCAGCGCCTCGGCGCTGTCGAGTTCGACACGGCGGCGCGGTTCCGCGATGACGTGCCGGTGGCTGTCGTGAACCATGGCGGGCTTCCGTTGGTGTGTGTGCGGGATGGGGCCCGGGGCGGTCGGTGGAGGGCCGGAGCGGAGCGGCACCGCGGGGGATCGGTGCCGCCCCGGATCCCACTGTCCCCCGGATCGGGACGCGCTCCTAGGGCCGATGGTCCCCGACGGAGGTCCGTACGGCTCACACCCGGCGCGGCGCGCCTGCCGTCGGCTTCCCGGGCGGGTACGACGGGGCGGCCGCAGGGACCGGTACCCGTACCGTCGCCTGCCCCGGCCCGGTAGCGTGACCCCCGACTGGAGCGGCCGGTGACAGCCCGCCCGAGGAGCCGGAGGAGACGCAGGTGGGAAGCCCCGAGGAGCCCCAGGAGGCTCGTGTGCGGTTGCCCCAGCTCAGGCTGGACGAGCTGCTGGAGGAGTTGCAGGCCCGGCTGGACGCGGCGCGTGGCACCCGGGACCGGGTGCACAGCCTGCTGGAGGCGGTCCTCTCGGTCGGCCGGGAACTGGACCTGGAGCAGGCGTTGCACAGCATCGTGGAGGCGGCGGCCGTCCTGGTCGACGCCGAGTACGCGGCGCTGGGCGTGATCGGGCCGGACGGCACGCGACTGTCGGCCTTCCACACCGTCGGGGTCACCCGGGAGCAGATAGGCCGGATCGGCCCCTTCCCGCAGGGCCACGGCATCCTCGGAGAGCTGATCCACCACCCCGAGCCGCTGCGCCTCGCGAAGATCTCCGAGCACGCGGCCTCGTACGGCTTCCCGCCCCACCACCCGCCGATGAACACCTTCCTCGGCGTGCCCATCCGGGTGCGCGACCAGGTCTTCGGCAACCTGTACCTCACCGAGAAGCGCGGCGGGGCGCAGTTCGACGAGGAGGACGAGTCGGTCCTGTCGACCCTGGCCGTGGCCGCCGGCGTCGCGATCGACAACGCCCGCCTGTACGAGGAGACCCGGCTGCGGGAGCGCTGGCTGCGGGCGAACGCGGAGATCACCCACAGCCTCATGTCCGGCGGCGGACGTACCGACGTGCTCGCCCTGATCGCCGAGCGGGCCGGAGAGATCACCGGATCGGCGCTGGCCGCGGTCGCGCTGCCGATGGAGGACACCGGGTCGCTGGCCGTGGAGATCGCCGTCGGACTGGACGCGGAGGTGCATCAGGGACTCGTCCTGCCCGTCGGCACGACCTTGATGGGGCTGGCGTTCTCCACCGCGGCACCGGTCGTCAGCGCGGACGTCGCCCACGACGAGCGGGTCCCGCCGGGGCCGCAGAGCTTCGAGGGACTGGGTACCGCGGTGGCCGTGCCGATCGGCACCGTCGAGGGCGGTGTCCGGGGCGTGCTCCTGCTGGCGCGGGAGGGCGGCCGGCAGCCGTTCTCGGCGACGGAGACCGAGACCCTGCTGGCCTTCGCCGCGCAGGCCGCCGTCGCGATGGAGCTGGCGCAGCGGCGCCAGGAGGCAGAGGAGGTCGCGGTGCTCAAGGACCGCGACCGCATCGCCCGCGACCTGCACGACCTGGCGATCCAGCGGCTGTTCGCCACGGGCATGACCTTGCAGAGCGCGGGGCGGTTCATCGAGCACCCGGAGGCCTCGGAGCGCGTCGCGCGGGCGGTGGACGACCTGGACGAGACCATCAAGATCATCAGGTCGACGATCTTCGGGCTGCGCGCGCGTGAGGGGGTCGAGGGCGCCGGCCTGCGAGCGCGCGCGGTGCGGGTCGTGAGCGAGGCGACGCCGGTGCTGGGCTTCGCGCCCAGCATGCGGATGGAGGGACTGGTGGACACCGACGTGCCGCGCGAGACCGCCGACCACGTGGTGGCCGTACTCTCCGAGGCGCTCACCAACATCGCCCGGCACGCCCGCGCCGCCCGCGCCGACATCGTCCTCGCGGCGGGCTCCGGCCGGCTGTGCCTCACGGTCGCGGACAACGGCTGCGGCATCGCGCCGGGCGGCCGCCGCAGCGGTCTGCGCAACATGGCCGAACGTGCCGAACAGCTCGGCGGCAAAATGGAGTTGGACACCCCCGACGGCGGCGGCACCGCTCTGGTCTGGTGGGTGCCGATACCGGCCGAGTAGAGCCGCGCCGGCCGGGACGGCGTCCGCGTCGCGACGACGCCTTCGACGCTACGGGCCCGCACGGCACTTGGGTTGCGCGGCTCCCGATGTGGCGCCGCGCCGTGCCGAGCCGGCCCGGGCGTCGGCACGGCTGTTTCGCGGAGAGCATATGCCTCATATCGCCACTGATAGTGATGATTGTGTATGAACAGCGCATGCGGGAACCCGAGGGGTGAACATCCCTACCCCTTGAGGAGTGTGCGGCCATGCCGACAGGAACACTTCTGGCGATCATCATCGCGGTCGTGGTGGTGGTCGTCCTGGCCGCGATCGCGGTCTCTCTCATGCAGCGCCGTCGTCACCTCCGTGAGCGGTTCGGCCCCGAATACGACCGGACGGTCGAAGGATCCGACAGCCGGCGCGCGGCCGAGCAGGAGCTCAAGGATCGCGAGAAGCGGCACGACTCGCTGGAGATCACACCACTCGCTCCCGGATCACGGGACCGCTACTCGCGCGAGTGGAGCACGGTCCAGGGGGAGTTCGTGGACCGGCCGGTGGACGCGGTGCATGACGCGGACCGGCTGGTGACCTCCCTGATGCGTGAGCGTGGATATCCGACCGAGGGGTTCGAGCAGCAGATGAAGGATCTCTCGGTGGAACACGGCCGCACGCTGGACCACTATCGCGCCGCGCACGACGTGGAGACGCTCAGCACCCGCAGTCAGGCGACGACCGAGCAACTGAGGGGCGCCATGGTCCACTACCGCGCCCTGTTCGAGGAGTTGCTCTCCGACGGCGGCCGGGCGCAGTCCGTCCGGTCCTGACCCCACGACCGCCACCCGACGACCAGCATGGAGGAAGCCATGCACGGCAACGAGGAAACGAATCGCACGACCGGTGGCCTGACCACCGACGATCTGGCCCGGCCGTCCGGCGCCGACACCACAGCGCCGCGGGGAACGGGGGAGGCCGCCCCGAAGGCCCCGATCTACCCGGGTGAGAGCACTGGATCGGACCGTGCGGAGCGCCCGGACGCCGAGTCCGCTCCCGGCTCTTCGGACGCCACGGGCACGGACACCGGTACGGGCACGGACACCGGTACGGGCACGGACACGGGCGCGGGCATGGACACCGGCACGGGCATGGACACGGAGCGTGCCGCGGATGCCCCCGACACCGGGGGCGCCACCGGCGAGAGCACCACGAGTGCCCCGGAGGACGAGGCCCCGCAGCTGCTGACGGATGACGAGGAGCGTGACTACCGCGACCGCTGGCAGCGGATCCAGAGCAGGTTCGTGGACGATCCCCGCGACGCCGTGCACGACGCCGATGCCCTCGTGGCGGACGTCATGCAGACTCTCGCCGCCACCTTCGCCCGGCACAAGAAGGACCTGGAAGGCCAGTGGGGCCAAGGGGAACGGGTGAGCACCGAGGAACTGCGCGGCGCGCTGCGTCGTTACCGCTCCTTCTTCAACCGGCTGCTCAGTACGTGAGGATCCGGGGGTCCACCGGGAGGCGGGTGATTCGGTTCCACGGGGTTGGGAAGACAGCCCCAGAGAGGGGCTCTGGACCGTTCGACGGTGCGGAGCCCTTGCTCTGTGTCCGTGCGTGTCCGCGCGGCCGGCCGTGGTTGCGGAACCACGGCCGGCCGCGCGGTGGGTCACCAGTAGTGGCGACGGCCGGCGACGGAGTGTCCCACTGCTCCGAGGATCCACAGGATCACGCCGATGACCACCAGGATGATCCCGATGGTCCACAGGATCGCGATCCCGGTGAGGAAGCCGATGACGAGCAGAATGACGCCCAGGATGATCATGATCTCTCCCTAGGGAGGTGATGCGGGTTCGAGGGACTCGGTGGTGTCGGTCGCCTCCTCACTGCGCGCGATCCGTACCGACACCGGGTACCCGCATCGCGGCGTCGCGGAACGGCGCCACGGCGTGCGGACTTCCGACTTCGCCGGCCCGGGAGACCTCCCTTCACCGCGTGCCGCGGCCCCCGGCGCACAGGGCGTGGTCGATCAGGGAGCTGCCCGCGTTCTCCTGCGCCTGGATGTGTTCCAGGGTGTCGCCGCGGGCCTCGGACATGGACACCACGGCGCTTCGCCGGCCGTCCTCGGTGACACCGTTGAGGGTGATGTACCCGCCGTCTCCGCCCTCGTGGCTCCAGTAGGTTCCTCCGCAGCTCAGCGGGCGTTCGACCAGGCCGAGTCCGTACCGACCGCCGGGCCACAGCTGTTGGACCTCCGCGCTCACGGGGACGGTCCGCTTCATCTCCGCCAGCTGCCGCGCCGGCAGCAGGCGGCCCGCGAGCAGCGCGCGCAGGAAGTCGTTCTCGTCCCGTGTGGTCGTGACGAACGACAGGATCGTGTGGTCCACCGGTGTCTGGTCGGTGACGTCCACCCGGGAACCGGGGCCGAAGAACTGATAGGCCCGGGCGTGCGGCCGGGGCAGCGTGGGTGAGGTGCCCAGCCACCGGGTCCGGTCGAGGCCGAGGGGGCGCAGGACGCGGTCCTCGATCTCCGCGTGCGCGGGTCGGCCGGTGACCTTCTGGATGATCATGCCCAGTACGACATAGCCGGTGTTGGAGTACCCCCAGCCCCTGCCGGGCGGGAAGTCCGGCGCGTGGGCCATGGCGCGGGCCACCAGCTGCTCGGGACTGTAGACGTCGTGGCGCTGCCGGTAGTACTCCTCCGGCGTGGTGTATCCGGGTACGTCGTCGTGGATGCCGCTGGTGTGCTGGAGCAGTTGACGGACGGTGATCCGCCTGCCGTCGTTGCCGTTGCCCCGGATCAGCCCGGGCAGCCAGTGGTCGGCCGGGTCGTCCAGGGAGAGCCGGCCCTCGGCCTCCAGTTGGAGGACCACGGTGGCGACCAGCGTCTTGGCCGTGCTGGCCATGCGGAAGTAGCCGTCGGCGCGGACCGGGCGGCCGGTGTCCAGGTCGGCGGTGCCGCTGGTCGCGATCGACTGCCGACCGTCGGGCGCGATCACGCGGGCCTGGACTCCGCTGACCCCGAGGGCGTGGATCGCCCGGGTGTCGTGGCGTAACTGTTCCGGCGGGGTGGGTCCGGCGGGCCGGGCGACGGCGGTGGTCGTCGCGGCGGCGAACAGCGTGGCGACACCGACTGCCGCCACGGCGAGGTGCTTTCGCAGGGTCGAAGACATGGCTGGACGCTAATTTCGCCTTCCGCCGGGGCGCGATCCGGCGCACCCCAGGGCCGGGTTGGGGGATATCCCCCGGTGCGGGCCGTCATCGGTACGGCGTCGACGTGCCGACGGCGCGTGGTCCGGCCGGGTCCGGGGCCGGGAGGGCGTCACGGGCGCTCGTAGAGCTGGAGGATGCCGGCGAGGGAGAAGCTCAGGGCACCGGTGAGGGTTCCCCAGTTGGCGATCCCGGCGTTCACCGGGCCGCCACCGGCGGGGCGGGTGAAGGCGGCGATCGCCGAGATCATGAACAGGACGGAGCCGAGCTGGTTCACCGCGACGATCCACCAGCCGAGGCTGCGCCGGCGCAGGCAGAACCGGCCGTGGCAGATCTCGACGAAGCCGAGGTGCCCGGAGACCAGGAACAGTACGCAGCCGATCACGTCGGGGGCCCAGACCAGCCGGTTGACCTGTTGGACGCTCAGCCCCCGCAGGAAGGAGTCCAGCAGGGAGACGGCGAAGACGAGTGTGCCCGCGAACAGGACGAAGGTGCACAGCCAGTCCACCCGCATCGGCTCGTAGCTCCACCAGCGCCAGCGCGGGGTGATCAGCCGTCCCTCGTCACCGGTATGACGGGGTGCGTTGATCACCTGGAGCAGCGAGACGTATCCGCCGGTGTTGAAGAACAGGCCGCCCACGAAGTAGATCGACGCGCACCGGGTGGCGTCGCCGGATCCGAACTGGGCGACGGCGGCCCCGGCGGCGAACAGCGCCCCGCCGACGACGAAGGCGACCGCCGAGACGGTGTTGAGCCGACGCAGCCTGCCGATGCCGGCGTCGTCCGCCCGGGTGTGCCGTGCCGCCGCCGCGCCGGGCGGCCGCACGGCGAGCGTCCCGCGCCGCCGCGCGATCCGTGACTCCCACACCGTGGTCGCGCCGCCGGGATCGCGCCAGGTGAGCCTGGTGGTGAAAGGTCCCGCGCCCTCGGCGCGCCGCTCCGGTTGCCCCACGGGCCGAGCGTAGACGGCGGACCTGGACGGCACAGCGCGCGAAACGCCTCGCCCGCCGAGCTGCCGGGCCGGGCCGGGTGCCTCAGGCGCCTGGCCGCACCGTCTCCTCGGCGCCGTCCCCCTCCGCGTCGCGCCGGACCGCCCCCACGGCCCGCTCCACGTCCGGGTGCAGTCGGCGCTCGCGCAGGTCCGCGACCGCCAGCAACAGCGCGATCAGACTGAACCCGACGGCGGTGAGCAGCCCGAGCTGGATGGCCGTGACGGAGTGCCCGTGGGCGGCCGCGTGCGCGAAGTACACCGCGCCCACCACGGCGATCCCGGCCGCCGAGCCGATGCGCTGCCCCGTCTGCAGCACCCCGCCGGCCGCACCGGCGCGTTGCACGGGGACGCGGGTGAGCGTGAGCGTCGTATTGGGGGAGACCGTGAGCCCGGAGCCGATGCCGGCGACGACCATGGGCACGGCCGTGGCCCACCCGACGCTCTCCAGGGGCACCAGCTGCACCGCCACGATCACCCCGAGCAGCCCCACCGCCACCCCGACCAGGCCGAGGACGACCAGCCTGCGTCCGTGGCGGGTCACCAGCCGGCCCCCGACGGCGGCGCCGACCGCGGAAGCCGCCGCGAAGGGCAGCACCGAGACACCGGCCGCCAGCGCGCTGTAACCGACCGTGTTCTGGAGGAACAGCGAGTAGACGAAGAACACCGTGGTGAAGCCCGCGAAGTAGGTCAGACTGATCAGGGACCCGAAGGTGAAGGAGCGCAGGGAGAACAGCTCCAGATCGACCAGGGGAGCCCGCCCGCGCCGACCCTGCCGTCGCTCCCACGCCCAGAACGAGGCCAGCAGCAGCGCGCCCACCGGCAGCAGCGCCCACTTCAGCCGTCCGGTCCACTGCTGCTCCTGCACCAGCGGCAGCATGAGCGCGAGTACGGCGGAGCCGAGGAGCAGCACGCCGAACAGGTCGAACTCCTCCCGCCTGCTCGTCGACGCCGGGAACCGGGGCAGCAGCCGCAGTCCCGCGCCGAACGCGGCCACTCCGATGGGCAGGTTGACGAAGAACACCCAGCGCCAGCCGTCGTCGGTGCCGACGGCGTCGATCAGCAGGCCGCCCGCCAGCGGGCCCGCCGCCGTCGAGACGCCGATGACGCTGCCGAGCAGACCGAAGGCCTTGGCCCGCTCGGCGCCCTGGAACATCTGCTGGATCAGTCCCGAGGTCTGCGGGGCGACCATGCCCGCCGCCGCGCCCTGCACCAGCCGGAACACCACCAGCCAGGAGGCACCGGGCGCGAGACCGCAGGCCGCCGAGGCCAGCGTGAACACGGCCAGCCCCGCCAGGAACGCCCGGCGCCGCCCGTGCATGTCGCCCAGCCGGCCCGCGGGCACCAGGACCAGCCCGAAGGCCAGCGCGTACCCGGAGACCACCCAGGACTGGGCGGCCTCCGAGGCGGCGAGTCCGTGTTCCATCGAGGGCAGCGCCACGTTCACGATGGAGGTGTCGAGCAGCGAGATGAAGCCCGCAGTCAGACAGACCGCGAGCGCCTTCCACCGTCGGTTGTCGGGGGCCGGCCGGGTCTGGACTGTGGTCATGGGGTCACGCTAAGCAGCAACCCCGGCCAACGTGTGGAAGGAGCCCTTCCGCGCGCGTCGTAAGCCGTCGGGCCCGTGCCCGGTTCCCGGGTGGAACTCGGGGAACCGGGCACGGGCCCGTGTGCGGGGCGCCGGGGCGGCGCGGGACGCCGGTGCGGAGCAGGGCGCCGGTGCGGGACGTCAGGCCGCGGGCAGGCCCCATTTCTGTGCCGCGGTCCCGTTGCAGGTGTAGATCTGGAGCCGGGTGCCTTCCGTGGTGGAGGAGTTCGGGTCGTCCAGGCACAGACCCGAGTTCGTGTTCTTCAGGGAGCCGTCGGACCCGACGGTCCACTTCTGGGCGCCGGTGCCGTTGCAGGTGTAGAGCTGCACGAGGGTGCCGTTGGTCGTTCCGCTGTTGGTCACGTCGAGGCACTTGCCGAGCGTGCGCAGGGTGCCGTCGGCCGCGATGTTCCAGTCCTGGGCGTAGGTGCCGTTGCAGGTCCACAGGCGGATGGCGGTGGAGTCGGCGGTGCCGGAGTTCGCGTCGTCGACGCACTGGGACGCGGTGACCCCGGAGGTGACGGGACCGACGCGGGGCTTGGCCGGGGCGGTCGTGTCACCGGGGTAGGAGGGGGGCGCGGCGGACGCGGCGGACGCCCAGGCGGTGTTCGGGGCGGTGCCGAGCGTGAAGGAGAGCGTGCCGCCCGAGGTGATCGCGGACGTCGGCGCGTAGGCGTTGTTCCAGGCCGTCCCGTTGAACGTCGCGGACTGCACGTACGGTGCGTTGTCCGCGGCGCCGTTGCCGTTGATCGTCAGGGTGCCGCCGGACGGCAGCGTGATCACGGCCTGGGAGAACACCGGCGAGCCGAGCGCGAGGTCGGCGGTGCCCGGGGTCATGGGGAACATGCCCAGCGCGGACCACACGTACCAGGCGCTCATGGCACCCAGGTCGTCGTTCCCGTCGGCCAGACCGGCCGGGCTGTTCGACCAGATCTGCTGCTGGACGGAGCGCACGGTCGCCTGGGTCTTGTACGGGGCGCCGATGTAGTCGTACTCCCACGGCAGTTCGATGCTGGGCTCGTTGCCGACCCAGGCGTAGCCGTTGGCGCCGGTGTAGCTGCGCAGCACGGTGTCGAGGTAGTGGCTCATCGCCGTGTTGCCGCCCTTGGCGGTGGCGAGTCCGGCCACGTTGAAGGGCACCATGCCGGTGTAGATCCAGGAGTCCGCCTCGACCATGTCGGTGCCGCTGGTGGGGTCGAAGCCCGAGGTCCAGGAGCCGTTGGCATTGCGGGGCTGGACGAAGCCGGAGGCGGGGTTCAGCGTGTTGCGCCAGTCCTGCGCGCGATGGGCGTACTTCTGCCGGCTCGCGGTGTCGCCGAGGGCGCCGGCGAAGGCGGAGAGCGCGAAGTCGGCGGTGTCGTACTCCAGGGTCGTGGCGACGGGGCCGTAGAAGTTGCAGCAGCCGTAGCTGCCGTCGTGGGGTTCGTATCCCGGGCTGTCGAGGTAGTTCAGGCCGGGTCGGTCGTTGTTCGCCGTGCTCGCCTGCTTCAGCAGACCGGCCAGCGCCGTGGCGGTGTCGAAGTTCCGGGCGCCGAAGGCGTAGTAGTCGGCGATGATCGCGGCCGCCGGGTCACCGACCATGACGTAGGACTCGCCGTTGTTCTCCGACCACTTGGGGAAGATGCCGGTCTGGGCGTAGTCGTCGGTCATCGACTGGGCGGTGTCCGAGGCGACCTGCGGGCTGACCAGTGCCTCCAGTTGGGCCTGGGAGCGGTAGATGTCCCACCCGGAGTAGTTGGCGTAGGCGGCGCTGTGTCCGGCGTCCACGGTGTGCGTCCTGCCGTCGAACCCGTAGTACTGGCCGTTGGTGTCGCTGATGACGTTCGGGTGCAGCAGCGAGTGGTAGAGCGCCGTGTAGAAGATCCGCTGCTGGTCGTCGGTGCCGCCGGCGATCTGGATCTTGCCGAGCGCGGCGTCCCAGGCGGAGTGGGCGGCGTTGCGCACGCTGTCGAAGTTCCAGCCGGCGTTCTCGGCGGCGCGGTTGGCGACGGCGTTCGCGACGGACACGTAGGAGACGCCGACCTTGGCCTGGACGACCTGGTTCGCGCTGGTGTCGAAGGTGACGTGCCCGTTGGACGCGGCGGCCGCCACCGCCTGCGTCTTCGCCTTCGCCGACGGCGCGAGCGCGCTGCCGCTGGAGGCGAACGGCCGGTCGAAGACCATGTCGAAGTAGACCGTGTAGGTGTTCCCGGCCCCGCAGAACTTCCCGCTCGTGACCTGTCCGCTGACCTCGGTACCGGAGACCACGTTGAACTGGGTCGCGCTGCCGCCGTTCTGGCTGCCGGTCAGTTTGAACAGCAGGTTGGCCTGGGTGGTGGCGGGGAAGGTGAAGCGGGCCATGCCGCTGCGGGTGGTGGTGGTGAGTTCCGTGGTCACCTTGTTGTCGAGGGCTACCTTGTAGGACCCGGCCGAGGCGGACTCGTTGGCGTGGGAGAAGGACGCCGACGCGTTGTTGACGACGGCACCCACCGTGGGCAGCACGGGTATGTCACCGGCCGCGCCGCACCCCGGCCCCGCGATGTGGGTGAGGCTGAACCCGGTGATCGAGGAGTCCTTGTACTCGTATCCACCGCCCGGGGGCCGTGACGAGGTGTCGGGACTCCACTGCACCATCCCGAACGGGACGTCCGCGCCCGGGAAGTCGTTGGCGTCGTTGGACGTGCCGATGAACGGGTTGACCAGGTCGGCCGGCGCCGTCACGAGTCCGGCCCGCTGCGGTGGCGCCGCCCAGGCCGCGGGGGCGGGCAGGACGTACCCGCCCAGGAGCGCGGCGGCGAAGGCGGCACCCATGGCCGTGCCGAGCCTGGGGCGACGTAAGGGGCGTCTGCTGTCGGCTGGCCGGCGGACACCGGCCGGAGTGGGGGACATCGCGATCTGCCTCCTGAGGAGATGCGGCGGGGGAGCAGGGTGACAACGTTGTCCGTCGAGCTGCCGTCGCTCGTGCGGGAGGCAGACGGGAGGCGGACCCCGGTCGCCTGTTGTGACAACGTTGTCTGACTGCGCCTGGAAGGCGTACGACCTGAAAGTCGGTGCAGGGGGTTCGAACCTGTTGCCGCACCGGAGGGCCGTTGCTCAACCCGCTCCGGAGCACTTCGGAAGGTAGCTATAGGTCGTGTGCACGTCAATAGAGGGGGTGCGGTTCCCTGTGCGGCGCGTCGGCTGCCGGCGCCGTGCCGGGAATGGCTCTGTTGGTTGCTGTGGGTTCATGGGCGTGATCCCGGGTGCGGGCTCGGGCGGTGATGGCCGGATCTGTTTGAACCGGTGTCGCCGCCGACTCTCCGCCGTGGGCGACGGTTGCCGCCACCCTGGCGTGGTGAGCGCTTTCTGATCGCACTGTCGCCGCTTGGCGGCTTCGTAACGCGTGGTCAGGGCCGTGGGCGTCGAGCCCGATGGGCAGGTGTGGGTGCTCGGGCAACCGAACGGTGCGGTGCGGCGGCGGGAGGGAACAGGTACCGGCATCCAGCAAAGTACGTACCAAGCGAAGCCACAAATATTGACGTCTTCAAACAGGCTGCGTAGGTTCCGAGCCGGTCGACGCGCGGCCCGTCCGTGCCGACGCGCGGCCCGTCCGTGCAGGCGTACGTCCGGTCAAGGCTCGTCCTCGGAGGAGATATGTCATGCCTATAACAAGATTCTCTTGGGCTGGGGCAGCGTTAAGCAAGGCTGTCGCCCCCGGTCACCGAGCCGTGCGGGCGGTGGCGGTCGCGGTGTCGGCTCTCGGACTGGCCCTAGGCGCCCTGATCGGCTTCCCCGGCGCGTCGCAGGCGGCGGGCTCCCTTCCGTGCGACATCTACGGCGGCGCCGGCACGGCCTGCGTGGCCGCGCACAGCACGGTGCGCGCCCTGTACTCCTCGTACAGCGGGCCGCTCTACCAGGTCACCCGCGCCTCGGACGGCGCGAGGAGCGACATCGGCCTGCTGGCCGCGGGCGGTTACGCGAACGCGGCACAGCAGGACACGTTCTGCGCGAACACCACCTGCCGCATCACGAAGGTCTACGACCAGAGCCCGCGGCACAACGACCTCACACCGGGACCCGCGGGCACCGCCGGGGGCGTCGACCGAGGGGCCGACGCGAGCGAGATCGCCGTGACCGCGGGCGGTCACAAGGCGTACGGCATCTGGATCTCACCCGGCGTCGGGTACCGCTACACGGGAGTGGCGTCGGGGGTCGCCGTCAACGGCCGGCCCGAGGGCGTCTACATGGTGGCCAGCGGTACGCACGTCGGCTCCGACTGCTGCTTCGACTACGGCAACGCCGAGAGCACCCCGGCCGACACCGGCAACGGGCACATGGACGCCGTCAGCATCGCGACCACGTGCTACTTCGCACCGTGCACCGGTTCGGGACCGTGGGTCGAGGCCGACCTGGAGAACGGCATGTTCCAGGGCGACAACGGCTCCAACACCGCCAACCGCGGCAACAACAGCGCGTTCGTCACGGCCGTGCTGAAGAACGACGGGCAGACGAAATACGCCCTCAAGGGCGGAAACTCCCAGTCGGGTGCCCTGACGACATGGTGGGACGGAGGTCTGCCCACCCGCGGCGGCTACCGGCCGATGCAGCAGGAGGGCGGCATCATCCTCGGCATCGGCGGGGACAACAGCAACCGCAACCGGGGCACGTTCTTCGAGGGCGTCATGGTCGCCGGCTACCCGACCGACGCCGCGGAGAACGCGGTCCAGGCGAACATCGTCTCCGTCGGATACTCCGGTCGGACGGACGTGCCCAACGGTCCGCAGGGGACGATCGCCGGTCCCGGCGGCAAGTGCGTCGACGTCGCCGCGGACGACACCGGCGGCAACGGCGCGGCCGTCCAGCTGTGGGACTGCCAGACCTACGCCGAGGACCAGCACTGGACCCATCAGGCGGACGGCTCGCTGGCCACCATCGGACGGTGCCTGGACGTCAATGGCAACGGCACCGCCAACGGCACCCAGGTCGAACTGTGGGACTGCAACGGCGTCGGCGGCCAGAAGTGGGTGCAACAGGCCGACGGCTCACTGCTCAACCCCCAGTCGGGACGCTGCCTCGACTCGCCCAGCGGCGCCACCGCCAACGGCACCCGCCTGCAGATCTGGGACTGCAACGGCTCCGCGGCCCAGAAGTTCGCTGTCAACGGCGGAGCCGCGGTCACCGGTCCGGGGAGCAAGTGCGTCGACGTCGCCGCGGACGACACCGGCGGCAACGGTACGGCCGTCCAGCTGTGGGACTGCCAGGCCTGGGCGGTGGACCAGCACTGGGCGCGCCGCACGGACACCTCGCTGGCCACGCTCGGGCGGTGTCTGGACATCGTCGGCAACGGCACCGCGAACGGTGCCGAGGTCGAGCTGTGGGACTGCAACGGGGTGGGCGGCCAGAAGTGGGTGCAGCAGGCCGACGGCTCACTGCTCAACCCGCAGTCGGGGCGCTGCCTCGACTCGCCCGACGGCGCGACGGCGAACGGCACCCGCCTGCGGATCTGGGACTGCAACGGCTCCGCGGCCCAGAAGTTCGCGCTGCACTGACCCGGCCGCGCGGTCCGTCCGGGCACCGGCCAGGCGCCCGGACGGCTCCCACCCGCCAGGCGTGACACAGGTCACTCGACGGTCGGCGGGATCTTGGAATGTGCGGGTTTCCGCCACTGTTGGCTTGATGGGGGCCTAGGGCCTGTAGGCGGGGTGTGGAGGGATCGGATGCTGAGCGCGGGCGGTCC
>NZ_JBVJMD010000087.1:0-20815 GCF_055584385.1 Streptomyces sp. NPDC104096 | reverse complement strand
AGCGTGAGGGAAACGCCCGGTTACATTCCGAACCCGGAAGCTAAGCCTCACAGCGCCGATGGTACTGCAGGGGGGACCCTGTGGGAGAGTAGGACACCGCCGAACAAATTTTGGAGAAGGCCTCCACCGTTAAATCGGTGGGGGCCTTTTCTGCGTTCCGGATACGGTGTGGCGCATGAACTACGTCATCCGATCCATACGCGCTGATGAGTGGCCGGCCGCCAAGGCGCTGCGGCTGCTCGCGCTCCAGGACCCGATCGCGCACCTCGCCTTCCTCCAGACCTACGAGGAGGCCGTCCGGGAGCCGGATTCCTTCTGGCAGCAGCGGACCGAGCGAGCCGCGGAGGGCGCGAGCGAAGCTCAGCAGATCATCGCCGAAGGCCCGGACGGCGAGTGGGTCGGCACCCTGACCGTGCTGGTGGAGGAGGCGGGCTCGAAGGACTGGGCGGGATTTCCGGTCGAACGGAAGCAGGCGCACCTGGTCGCCGTGTTCGTACGGGACGACTTCCGTGGGATCGGGCTCACCGAGGTGCTCTTCGATGCCGGACTGGAGTGGGCGTCGGGCATCGGGGCCGAGCGGATACGGCTGATCGTGCACCCGGACAACCAGCGGGCGCAGCGGTTCTACCGCAGGGTCGGGTTCGTGCCGAGCGGGGTCGTCGTGCCGTTGCAGCCGGGGTCCGACGAGACCGAGCTGGAATTCGTCCTCGAACGCGACTGACGTCTACGCCGGGAGTTCTTGGTGCGGCCAGCGGGAGCGGGCCTGTTCCCGGGACCGGAGCAGGGCCAGGGCGGGCAGTCCCCGGTCCGCTCCGGTGGCCAGCAGCTCCGGCAGCTGGGGAAGCGGAGCCACGGCGGCGACGTCGTCCAGGACGAGCGTCAGTGGTGGGTCGAGGCGACCGGAGGATGACCGTTCGGCCATGCGCCGGCCACGCTCGACCACGCTGGAGACAAGGGCCGTCAGGAGCGGCATCGCACCGGGGTGCGTCCTGGGGTCCTCGATGGATTCACCGACCACATAAAGCGTGCCCCCTTCGTCGACGAAGGAATCCAGGGCGAGCGCATCGCTTCGGTTCGGGGCGCAGGCCTCGCGGATGTTGACCGTGGACAGCGCGGAGAGCGCACGGCTGGTCAGCTCCTGGGCGATGTCACGGCGTTCGGGGTGTGAGGTGAGAGCGGCCTCCAGCTCGCCCGCGGCGCCGGGGGCCGCCTTGGGGTTGGTGCGGAGGATGCGCACCGCGTCCTGGATCTGGGTGCCCTGGGACCAGCGGTGGACATGGCGGACGGTGCGGCCGTCGATGGCGGCGGCGTGCAGATAGCTGCGCAGGAGCGTTTCGGCGGTGTCGCCGACGGCCTGGTCGATCTTGGCGGTGGGCCGGACGGGGGCGAGCAGGGCCGCTGCCCTGTGTACCGCGGTCTGCTTGTCCTCGCAGCCGGTGGTCGGCGACCAGTGCAGCCGGGCCGGGGTGTCGCACAGATGCGTGGGGTCGTAGAGGTGGACGGGGCCCAGTTTGGCGCGGGCGTCCTTGGTGTCGCTCCAGAGGGCGGGATCCGAGGTGACGACGAGGGCCGCGCCCTCCGCGTCGCGCACGGCCTGGGCCGCGGCGGCCCGACGCGCTTCGGGAGCGGCGTAGACGACCGTGCCCTCCGGGCGGGACGGCTCCCACCCGGAGGTGCGCTCGACGGGGAAGAGGGCGGTGACGGGCTCCTGGCGCTGCGCGGCCGATCCGGGCAAGGGCTCGGGCGACGGTGTGAGCGTGGTCCGCAGTGGTCCGTCCGTCGGCCGTGGTTCGTTCGCCGGTCCGGATTCGCGTGCCGGTGCGGGTACCGGTTCGTTCGTATGCGCGGGCGCGGGCGCGGGCGCGGGCGCGGGCGCGGGCGCGGGCGCGGGTGCGGGTGCGGACGCGGGCGTGGGTGCGGACGGTCGGTGACTGGGCTCGGGGGTCGGTGACGGGCTTCTCGGCACCGGCACCTCGTGGTGGTCCGGGGTGCCCGCGGCCGCCGCGCGACTTCTGGCCCGGCCCGCTCTCCAGCGGGCCAGCGTCCCCATCACGAACACGGTCAGGACGAACAGGACCATCAGCTGGCCGATGAACAGGCCCCAGAACAGGCCGTAACCGGAGAGCCCGGCCGGTGGGGCGTCCGGCCATGCGCCGGGGATGTCGTGCGGCTGGGCGATCAGCCGACGCATGGCCACGGGGGTGCGGGTGAAGGTGACGCCGGACGGCCAGGAGCCGTGCGCGAACAGTCCGGCGAGGCCCGTGGCCGTCCATACCAGCAGGGTCATGCCGAGCAGGAAAGCGAGTATGCCTACCAGCAGGCCGTCGGGGATGCCGCCCGCGCCGGGCCGGCGTTCGTCCGGTCTCATGCCAGGGACACCCCTTCTACGCCACCGTCGACTCGGACGAGCCGTCCAGATCGCCCAGATGCTGTTCCATGAAGGCGGCCGCCCTTTCCTCCGCCTCCAGTTCGGCGGCGCGCAGCACGTCGTCGTCCGGGGCCAGGTCGCTGGACGACTCGGTCATCGCGCGGTCGGTGAAGACCAGGGGGCGTTCCGTCTCGGTGACCAGGTGTTTGACCACCTGGACATTGCCGTTGACGTCCCAGACGGCGATGCCGGGGGTGAGGGTGGGGATGATCTCGACGGCCCAGCGCGGCAGGCCGAGCACCCGGCCGGTGGCCCGTGCCTCGTCGGCCTTCTGCGCGTAGATCGTCCTGGTCGAGGCCATCTTGAGGATGGCCGCGGCCTCCTTGGCGGCCGCCCCGTCCACCACGTCGGAGAGATGGTGGACGACCGCGACGAAGGACAGGCCGAGCCGGCGCCCGAACTTCAGCAGCCGCTGGAACAGCTGGGCCACGAAGGGGCTGTTGATGATGTGCCACGCCTCCTCGACCAGGAAGATGCGCTTCTTGCGGTCGGGGCGGATCCAGGTGTGCTCCAGCCAGACGCCGACGATCGCCATCAGGATCGGCATCGCGATGGAGTTGCGGTCGATGTGGGAGAGGTCGAAGACGATCAGCGGTGCGTCCAGGTCGATGCCCACGGTGGTCGGGCCGTCGAACATGCCGCGCAGGTCGCCGTCGACCAGGCGGTCCAGGACCAGGGCGACGTCCAGGCCCCACGCCCGTACGTCGTCCGTGGCGACGTTCATCGCCTCGGCCGACTCCGGTTCGGGGTGGCGCAGTTGCTCCACGATGTCGGTCAGGACCGGCTGGCGGTCGAGGATCGTCTCGTTGACGTAGGAGTGGGCGACCTTGAGGGCGAAGCCGGAGCGTTCGTCGAGGCCGTGGCCCATCGCGACCTCGATGATGGTGCGCAGCAGCGCCAGTTGGCCCGTGGTGGTGATCGAGGGGTCGAGCGGGTTGAGGCGGATGCCGTGGTCCAGGGCGGCCATCGGGTCCAGGCGGATGGGGGTTATTCCCAACTGCTGGGCGATGAGGTTCCATTCGCCGAAGCCGTCCTCGCCCTGCGCGTCCAGGACGACGACCTGCCGGTCGCGGAAGCGCAGTTGTCGTAGGACGTACGTCTTCTCCAGGGCCGACTTGCCGTTGCCGGACTCGCCGAGGACGAGCCAGTGCGGGGCCGGCAGCTGCTGGCCGTAGAGCTGGAAGGGGTCGTAGATGTAGCCCTTCCCGGAGTAGACCTCGCGGCCGATGATGACGCCGGAGTCACCGAGGCCGGGGGCGGCGGTGGGCAGGTAGACCGCCTGGGCCTGGCCTGTCGAGGTGCGCACCGGGAGCCGGGTCGTCTCCACCTTCCCGAAGAGGAAGGAGGTGAAGGCGTCGGTGAGGACGGACAGCGGATCCCGCATCAGGTCCTACCTCCGAATGCCGGTGGCGAAAGGAAGGGTGTTCACGAAGGCGCGGTGGTGCTCGCGGTCGCACCACTCCAGTTTCAGGTACGACTTTCCGGCCGAGGCCCTGATGGTCCGCTTGTCGCGGGCCAGCGCTTCGGGGTTGCGGGAGGAGACGGTGATGTAGCCGACCAGGTTGACGCCGGCCGCGCCGCTGGCGAGGTCCTCCCCGCGCTGGTCGAGGCGGCCGTGGGCGGCCACGTCGCGCGGGTCGACGGTGCGGTTCATCTTCGCGGCGCGGGAGGCTTCCGCCTCGTCGTTCGTCTTCTCCGTCAGCATGCGCTCGATGGCGACCTCGGTGGGTTCGAGGTCCATCGTGACGGCGACCGTGCGGATGACGTCCGGGGTGTGGACCAGGAGCGGGGCCAGGAAGTTGACGCCGACCGGGGTCATCGGCCACTCCTTGACCCAGGCGGTGGCGTGGCACCAGGGGGCGCGGGTGGAGGACTCGCGGGTCTTCGCCTGGAGGTACTGGGGCTCCATGGCGTCCAGCTCGGCCGGCCAGGCGTTGCGCTTGGTCATCGCCTGGATGTGGTCGATCGGGTGGTCCGGGTCGTACATGGAGTGGATCAGGGACGCGAGGCGGCCCTGGCCCAGCGGCTGGCGGACCCGGATGTCGGCTTCCTGGAGACGGGAGCAGATGTCGGTGAGCTCGCGGGCCATGACGACGGCGAGTCCGGCGTCCCGGTCCAGCTTGCGGCCGGCCGCGGGGCGGGCGGCGCGCGCCATGGCCTGTGCCTCGGCGGCCAGTTCACGGGTGTAGTGCATGCAGGCGACGAGGTAGGCGCGGTGCTGCTCGCTGCTGGTGGACACCATCGACTGGAGTTGGTCGTACGACTGGGCCAGCCAGCCCGGTGCCCGCTCGTCGCCGCGTACGGCCACGTCCTTGGCGTGGGCGTCGGGGTCGGCGGGGAGGGTGCGGGCGAGCATCTGCAGGCGGGTGACGAAGCCGTCGCCGTTCGCCACGTGCTTCAGGAGGGTGCCGAAGCGGTCGACGAGGGCTTCCTGGTCCTCGCTGTCGCGCAGGCCGACGCCGGGGCCCTCGATCTCGATCGCCGCGGTGACCGTACGGCGGTCGGCGTGCAGGAGTACGGCGATCTCGTCGGGGCCGAAGGGCGCGGCCAGCCAGCTGATGCGGCCGATGCCGGGCGGCGGGCCGATCTCGATCTCCCGCCCGTCGGCCCGGGTGCCGGCCTCCATGACGGCGGAGCGGTAGGCGGTGCCCCGGCGCAGGGTCCGCTTGTAACTGCGGTTCACCTCGAACCACTTGTAGAAGGTGCGCTGCTTGTACGGCACGTAGACCGCGGCCAGCGCGAGCATGGGGAAGCCGGACAGCAGCACGATGCGCAGGGCCAGCAGGGGGACGAGGAGCCCGCACATCATGCCGAGGAACGCGCCGACGACGATGAGCGCGATCTCGCCGGACTCGCGGTTGCGGCCGACGATCGCGTTCGGCCGGGCGCGGCCGATCAGATATGAACGGCGGGGCGTGACCGGATGGGACAGGTGGGTCTCGGTCGTCAACGCCCTTCACCTCCCGTGCGGTTGTTGCGTGTGTTGCCGGCGTGCGGGGTGTTGACCGCGCTGGGTGCGCGGGGCGCGGGTGCGGCGGTGGGGACGGATCCGCCCGGGGTGCGTGCGCTGTGCGCCGCCACTCCGCCCGAGGCGGGGTTGGCCGGGCGGGGGCCGGCGGAGCCGGACTGGCCGCCGCCGTTGTTGTCGGCGCGGGTGCTGTGCGTCTTGATGCCCTGGGCGACCAGGGTCGCCGGGGAGCTGATGACGGCGGCGGCCTTGCCCTCGGCGCCCTGCATGATGCGGTTGTTGCGGGAGTTCGCGATCTCGTCGCCGAAGCCGGGGACGAAGCGGTAGATCATCGCGCTGGCGAAGATGGCGAGCAGGATGATCGCGAGTCCGGAGACCACGGCGGAGAAGGCGCCCGGGCCGTCGTCGGTGGACAGGGCTCCGGCCAGGCCGAGCACGATGACGATGACCGGTTTGACCAGGATCACGGCGATCATGATTCCGGCCCAGCGGCGCACGTGGCCCCACAGGTTCTTGTCGACCATGCCGGCGTAGACGACGGTGCCGAGCAGGGCGCCCACGTAGAGGAGCGCGGCCCGGATGACCAGCTCCAGCCACAGGACGCCGGCGGCGAGGATGGAGACCAGCGAGACCACGATCAGCATGATCGGGCCGCCGCCGATGTTGTCGCCCTTGGCGAGGGCGCCGGAGAAGTTGCCGAAGAACGTGTCGGTCTGGTTCCCGGTGGTCTTCGCCAGGACGTCGGTGATGCCGTCGGTCGCGGAGACGACCGTGTAGAGGATCAGCGGGGTGAAGGCGGAGGCCAGCACGGTGAGCCAGAGGAAGCCGACGGCCTCGGAGACGGCGGTGGTCAGCGGGACCCCGCGTACCGCCCGCTTGGCGACCGCCAGCAGCCACAGCAGCAGCGTCAGCACGGTCGAGGCCGCGAAGACGACGGCGTACTGCTGGAGGAACTTGGGGTTGGTGAAGTCGACGTTCGCGGTGTCCTGCACGGCCTCGCTGAGCTTGTCGACGGTCCAGGACGCGGCGTCGGCGCAGCCCTTGGCGAGGGAGGAGAGGGGGTCGAGGGTGTCGGTGGTGCTGGGGGTGGTGGTGCCGGAGGGGGCGTTGCCGCGTTCGCAGTAGTCCTTCGCCGGGCCTCGGATGAGATCGCACTGGCCGCTGGTCGACGGTGACGACGACGGATCGGGCGACGCGCTGGGTGACGGACTGGGGGTCGGCGCGGCGAAGGCGCGGGTGGCCAGCAGCACTGCGGTCGCCTGCGCGGCGGCGACAGCGGTGGTGACCTTGAGGAAGCGGTGGTTAGCGCGCATAGGTGAACCCTCCGTACTCCTCGACGGCCTTCGTCATGTCGTCAGCGGTGGAGGCCTTCTGGTCGCGACCGACCGGGACGGGGCCGTCCTTCTGCTGAAAGTCTGTGATCTTCCAGTCGGCGTCGACCCACTTGAGCGCGTACGTGGTGGTGTACCAGCTCTCGGACACGGGGTTGGTCGAGCCTTCGCCGGAGAGGCCGAAGAGGGACGTGTACCAGACCTCGACGGTGGCGCTGTCCGGGGCGGACGCCGTCACTTTGGTGCCCACCGGGATGATCCGGGAGACGAAGGTCTGACCGCTTGGCGCGGTGCCGTCCTTGCCGAGCCCGATGTTCGCCAGGAAGCCCTCGTTCGAGTACGCGTTGTCCAGGTCCGTCTGGCGCGCGGCGGCGACATCGGGGGCGTAGACGGTGTTGACGATGTCGTGGCGTTTGGCCGTGGCGAACATGTCGGTCGAGCCCAGGGCTACCGAATAGTTCGCCGCAGCGCTCTGTGCTCCCTGCGCGTTGTGCTCGAATCCGTTCGGGATCCCGTTCGTCTTCGTCTCCACCGGTTTCGTCCCGCTGGCCGCGGTGGTCGACGTCTTCGGCTTGTTTCCGCCCGTGTCCGTGGATCTGGTGCCGTCCGCGGATGCGGAATCGTCTCCTCCACGGTTGGCGAAGGCGATCGCCGCGATGAGCAGGACGACCACGCCGACCACCGTGACCAGGCTCCGCGTGGACGAGCGGCCGCCGCGTCGGGCGCCCCCGTAGGGGTCGCCGTCGGGCAGGCGGGTGCGGGTCTGGCCGGTGCCGCCGTAGCCGTCGCCGCCGCGCGCGGTGTCGCCGTAGCTCTGATCGTCCCCGAGGCTCATCTCGCGTACGCCCCCTCGACCTCGTACCGAAAAGCGTAGAAGTACGACGGTAGCCGTGCTGGTTCCCGCGCGGGCGCGGTGTGGTGACTCGACATCAGGGAAACGCAACCTCAGCCGGTGGGCACGACGGGCGGGTGGGGAGAGGAGTGGAGCCGGGCGCGCCCGGGCGGGCCGGGGCTAGACGGCCATGCCGTACACGATGGTGAACAGGGTGCCGAGCGAGCCGATGATGAAGACGCCGGTGAGGCCCGCGATGATGAGGCCCTTGCCCTGTTCCGCGCTGAACGTGTCACGCAGCGCGGTGGCGCCGATGCGCTGCTTGGCGGCGCCCCAGACCGCGATGCCGAGGCAGAGCAGGATGGCGACCGCCATCACCACCTCGATCATCACCTTGGCCTCGTTGCCCAGGCTGCCGAAGGGGCCCCAGTCCGGAGCGATCCCGCCGATGATGGTGTTGATGTCTCCCTTGTCGGCCGCAAAGAGCATGTAAGTCACCGCCCCTGGTGGGTAGTTCCAAGGCCCCTGCGGTGTGCAGAGGTCAGCCCTCATTGTCGCTGACAACGGCGCCTTCGTATGTCGACTTGGCGTCATTGGTTGGCGGGTTTCGCGCGAACGCCTGGCTGGGGATCGTTTGGTGACTCTGTGTATCACGGCAGGTCACGCCGGGCAATGAAGTCAGACCGGAACCTGTGGTGTGGTTCCGTCGTTGACCCTTTTTCGCGTCGATGTTCCCGGGGTGAAGGTTATCGGCAACGGCGAACGGGCCGCGGCTGGGTGCCGCGGCCCGTTCGCCCCTTGCCACCTGGCCCCCACGGCCCAAGGCGGCGCGCTGTGCCGACCGTTCGTCAGCCGGTGAAGGCGGCCACGCCTTGCGGAGTGCCCCAGCCGGTGGGGCCGTCGTAGCCGGACTTGGCGGTGCACAGGTAGCTGGAGGAGCAGCTTCCGTTGCTGCCGCCGGTGACGTCGTTCAGGGCGGAGGTGCCGGCCGCGTTGTACGGGAACTTCGCCGGGTACGAGCCGCTGGAGGGGGTGCCGCCGAGGGCGTAGACGCCCGCGATGATCGGGGCCGAGGCGCTGGTCCCGCCGAAGGTGTACCAGCCGGCGGTGATGCCGTAGGAGTCGTAGACGGAGACGCCGGTCGCCGGGTCGGCCACGGCCGAGACGTCGGCGATGGTGCGCCTGGTGCAGCCGGTGTCGGTCTGCCAGGTCGGCTTGGCGTCGTAGGAGGAGCAGCCGGAGCCGGTGCCCTCGGAACTGCTGGTGTTCCAGACGGTCTCGGTCCAGCCGCGGGTGGTGGAGGAGGTGGACAGGGCGGTGCCGCCGACCGCGGTGACGTACTTGGAGGCCGCCGGGTACTCGGCGCCGTAGCCGGAGTCGCCCGCGCTGACGGTGATGGCGACGCCGGTGTGGTTGAAGTACGAGGAGTCGTAGCCGGTGTCGGAGGAGGACTCCGAGCCGCCGTAGCTGTTGGAGACGTACTTCGCGCCCAGGGCGACCGCCTCGTTCACCGCGGTGCCGAGGTTGGCCATGGTGGCGGACTTGGCCTCGACCAGCAGGATGTTGCACTTCGGGCAGATCGCGCCGGCCATGTCGAGGTCCAGGGAGATCTCCTCGGCCCAGCCGGCGTCGGCGGAGGGCAGCGAGGTCGTGGAGCCGGTCTGACTGACCTTCTTGAAGCAGCCGTTGGCGACCGTGCAGGCGGACAGGCCGTAGTACGAGCGGTAGGTCGCGAGGTCGGCCGCGGCGTTCGGGTCGTCGTACGCGTCGACGATCGCGATGGTCTCGCCGGAGCCGTTGGAGGCGGCGGCGGAGGTCAGTCCGTAGGCGGACTGGAGGTTGCTCGGGCCGTAGCCGGAAGGAGCTGAGGCGTCCGCGGACTTCGGTGTGACGCCGGTGACCTGGGCCTGGTGTTTCTGGAACGCGGTGAGGCCGCCGGTGACCCGGAAGGAGTTGCAGGCCAGTTCGCCCGCCTTGCGGGGCGTGGCGCAGGGGGTCGCGGTCCAAGTCGCTTGGGACAGGGCGGGTTTCGCGGTGGCCATGGGGGCGGCTCCGGCGTGGGCCGCGGTGCCGAGTCCGGCGAGCACGAGTGCCGCGGTGCCGAGGGCCGCGGAGCCGATGCGGCGCCATCTGCCTTGCACGGCGGACCTGCTGGGGGGTGACATACGCAACGGACTGCCTCCTGGAAGTGGTTGACAGGGGCGGTGCGGGTGGTCGTGATGCCACCGGTACGTGGTCCCCGGCAGCGGGCGGCGGCCCGCCGACGACTGTGACTTGTTGAGTACGCGACAACAAGGCGGGTCTCGGAATCCTGACTTCCGCCTTACGGACGAGGGGTGGGGCTTACCGCTCGATGGCGGGTGGATGGACGGGCGATGGCGGGGTCTTGACCTTGCGCACAGGGTGTGCACAGGATCCCGCGCACAGGGCTCGTACAGGCTCCCGCGGTTGTTCGGGGCGGTGTTGGGCACACATCAAAGCCCTTGACCGGCAGGAGGGTTGGGGCGGCCCGGCCGCGAAAGTGGGCCGGCCCCGCACGACGCGCCCGGCTCAGCCGTGGGCGGCCCACACGTGCAGGGTGTCGTACGCGTTCCCGTACGTGTACCAGCGTCCGGCGCCGAGCGGCGCGGGCGGACCGGTCACCGGGAGGGGGTAGTCGACCGGCTCGGGCTCCGAGGGGCCCTGTGGCGCGGTTCCGACCAGCCAGTGCCTGCCCTCGCCCCACTCCTCGTCGCTCTCGACGGTGGAAGCCAGCACGGTGGTGTCGTCGACGAAGGCTCCCGCCCAGTCCCAGTAGGGCTCGGCCTCGTCGTCGTCCGGCTCCGCGTCCGGGTGCCGGGGCGCGGACGACCCGGCGTCCCACCGCGCCACGACGGCGCCGCTCGCCGTCTCGTGCACGGCGAGCGTGTTCTGGTCGTGGTCGACGGTCAGGAAGCGGCTGCCGGACGGGTTCACGTCCAGCAGGACCAGGTCCTGTCCCTCGAAGTACGCGACGGCCAGGCGTTCGCCGTCCCAGTGGCCCCACCTCAGCGGTGCCCCGTCCTGTCCCTCCCCGATGCTCAGGCCCATCCGGGCGGGATCGGGATGCGGCACGTGCTCGCTGCCCGCCGCCGCGGCCCGCGCGTCCGCCCGCGCGAGCACGCGACCGTCCGAGGCGTCGAGTACCAGCCACTCGTCCACGGCGTCCGGATCCGACTCGCCCGCGTCGAGCAGCGGGCCGCGCACATGCGCCCACACCAGCCGCCCGTCCGGGGAGAAGGCGGCGGAGCCCCGGTCCCGGTGCGGCCAGCCGCCGTGCCGCACCTCCCACCGCACGGCTCCCTCGGCGTCCACCGCGCGTACGGCGTCCCGGCCCGTGAAGACGGCCAGGTCCGCGTCGGGCGCCACCGCGTGCGACCCGGACCGCCGGGGCCACGGCGCCGGGAACCGGAGCGTCCGCGTGACGCCGAGGGCGTCGTCCAGCAGCTGCACCACCAGTTCCCCGTCACCGCGCTGGAGCAGCGCCGTGTGCCCGCGCAGGCGCACCAGTTGCGGGGCGTCCGCCTCGGATGCGGGCAGGGGGGCGGTCAGGGTGGCGACGAGTTCGGGCACGGTGGGTTCCTCGGACGGCCTGGACGACTTCGTGGCAGCCATACTGCGCCTTCGAGGGGGAGCGGAGGCGGGCGGGTCCGCGTACGGCCGAGCGGCCTTCCGGTGCCGCGGGGGCTGGTGCGTCCCAGGAGGGAAACGGCTGGGGGCCGAGTGCCGCGGGCAGCGGAGGCGGATCCGTGGGGCACCCAGTACGGTGGATGGAATGCCCGGCCGGAGCCGGAAGGACGGAGACGTTTCCCCTCGTCTGCACGGGACAGGTGGGCCTCGATGAAGCGCACTCCACGCCCTCGCCGCACACCGCGCGCACCGCGCCCCCGCAAGCGCGCCCTCTTCGGCGCGCTGGTGCTGCTGGCCGCCGCGTCCGCATCCGCCTCGGCCTCCACCACGGACGACGGCACCGGGCCGCTCGGCATGACCGCCGTGGCCGCCCGGACGGCGTCCGCCGCCCGGGTGGGTGCGCTGTTCCCCGCCGACCGGGCCTCCCGTCTCACCGGCAGCCACTTCTGCACCGCCTCCGTCGTGCACAGCCCGCACCACGACCTCATCGCCACCGCGGCGCACTGCCTCGACGGCCAGGGCGACACGCTCCTCTTCGTACCGGGGTACCGGGACGGCACGGCCGCGCACGGGGTGTGGACGGTCCGCCGCCGGTTCCTGCCCGACGGATGGGCCGCGGGCAAGGACGAGGACAGCGACCTCGCCTTCGCCCTCGTCGATCCGCAGGGCGGCAAGGCCGTCGAGGACGTGGTCGGCGCGAACCGGTTCGCCGCCGGCCTGGCCACCGGCGCGACCGCGGTGACCGTCACCGGCTACCCGGACTCCCGTGAGGTGCCGGTCAGCTGCACCAACAAGCCCGTCGCGCACAGCCCCACCCAGCAGCGCGTCGACTGCCCCGCCTTCAGCGGCGGCACCAGCGGCAGCCCCTGGGTGAACGGCGACGGGCAGATCGTCGGCGTGCTCGGCGGGCACGAGCAGGGCGGGGACACCGACGACATCTCCTACAGCGTGGTGTTCGCCGACGAGGCCGCGGAGCTCTACCGGGACGCGACCGGCACCTCCTGACACCACCTCCCGGCACCACGCCCTGACACCACCCGCCGGCACCACCCCCTGGTCCGTCCCGACGGGCGCCGGATCCGGACGCCCTGGCCGGGTCGGTCCCTGAGCCCGGCGGGGCCGGTCCCTGGTGTCCGACCAGCGGCAAACAGCCATCGACGCGCACATACGCGTCGACCTTCCCCATGATCACCCCGCTCCGCGGGAGCCGCCCCTAGACTGACCGCGGCGGACTCCCGGTCGGCGAGGGGCGGTTGACGGTGCGTAGGACGTGGGTCGTGGTGACCGCTGTCGCCGGTGCCGGGCTCGCCTTCGTGATGCTGCTCGTCGTCGGGGTGTACGTCGTCGCCGGGAACATCGCCGGCCAGGCGGCCGGCGGGACCCGGGCGCTGGCCAAGGGGGCCGTGCCCGCGGCGTACCAGACACTCGTTCAGAAATGGGGCAATCTCTGCCCCGCCCTCAACCCGGCCCTGCTCGCCGCCCAGTTGTACCAGGAGAGCGGGTTCAACCCGAACGCCAGGAGCCAGGCGGCCGCGCAGGGGATAGCGCAGTTCATCCCGGGGACCTGGGCCACCCACGGCATCGACGGGGACGGGGACGGGGACCGTGACGTCTGGGACCCGAGCGACGCGATCCCGTCGGCCGCCTCGTACGACTGCCAGCTCGCCTCCTACGTGAAGGACGTGCCGGGGAACGTCACGGACAACATGCTCGCCGCCTACAACGCGGGGGCCTACGCGGTCATCAGGTACGGGGGCGTGCCGCCGTACTCGGAGACCCGCAACTACGTGAAGACGATCACGACCCTGGAGGAGTCCTTCGCCGCGCCCGTCACCCGGGTCGATCCGTCGAGGCAGGCCGCCGGGGCGATCTACTACGCGCAGAAGAAGCTCGGCACGCCCTATCTCTGGGGCGGCAACGGCACCGCCGACCAGGGCGGACGCTTCGACTGCTCGGGGCTGACCAAGGCCTCGTACGCCAGTGTCGGGATCACCCTGCCGCGGGTGGCCAACGACCAGTACAACGCCGGACCGCACCCCGCGCGGAACGAACTGCTGCCCGGGGACCTGGTGTTCTTCTCCCACGACCTCAGCGACTCGCGGGCCATCCACCACGTGGGAATCTACGTGGGCGGCGGGTACATGATCGACGCGCCCCGGACGGGCGCCGTGATCCGGTTCGACCCGATCGACAACTCCGAGTACTTCGGGGCCACCCGGGTCACCGAAGATGGCGCGAAAGCGCTGCCCACCAAGGTGTGAACCGAGTGTGAACCCACCCCCTGAGCTGCGATGACGTGTCTCTCTTCGATAACGTCTGCGTGATCATTCGGTGGAGTGTGGAACGTATTCACCAGGGCCGTGCGTTCCTGTTGACGTAGTCCGGTGGGCGGTGGACGGCAGCCGACGGTCGGCGGGTCGGCACATGCCGGATGCGCGGACGGGCGTACGGCGAGCGGAAGCGGATCTACGGGCCACGGGGGTGGGCAGGAGCGGGCGCACGAGCGGTGCGTCCGGGGGAACGACGAAGGGGCCGCAGCGCCATGGCTGGACTCGCTGAATCCGGGTCGAACCCCGACGTCGACCTGCTCTACGACATCAACGGTCTCGCCGGGAGCACGCCGCACTGGTTCGACCGCGGCGTCGCGTTCGTCGGCGAGTACGGACTGCTGCTCGCCATGGTGCTGGTGGTGCTCTGGTGCTGGTCGAGCGTGCGACGGCGGGGCGGGGACGAAGCCGCCTCCGCCGTGGCCGGGCTGGTGTGGGCGCCGCTGGCGGCCGGCATCGCGGTCCTGGTGAACGTGCCGATCCGCGGGTTCGTGCAGCGGCCCCGGCCCTTCCTCGATCACCAGGGACTCGACGTCCTCGTCTCCGGCAAGACCGACTACTCGTTCGTGAGCGACCACGCCACCATCACCATGGCGATCGGCGTCGGACTGTTCGTCACGAACCGCAGGTTCGGTCTGCTGGGGATCGCCCTGGCGATGCTGGAAGGCTTCTGCCGCGTCTACATGGGCGTGCACTATCCGACCGACGTGGTCGGCGGGTTCGCGCTCGGCACGGCCGTGGCCCTGCTGCTGTCGCCGCCGGCCATGCTGATGCTCACGCCGCTGATGAAGGCCGTGGAGCGGTCGCCGAGGGCCGGAGCGCTGATCCGGCGCCGGCCGGCCGGGGACGGCCGGGACGCGGTGGTCCCGGAGGCGCGCGGTGCGTCGTCGTCGGAGGCGGAGCGCGACCTCGCGGCCTGAGCCGGGCGCCGAGCGTCCGAGCGCTGAGCGCCGGGCCGCTCCTTTCCCGGATCCGGCTACAGGGCCTGCGGGTAGGTGAAGAAGCGGTTCGGGTCGTAGGTCTTCTTCACCTGGGCCAGCCGCGTCGCCGCGGCGCCGTAGTACGCCTGCCGCCAGTTCGTCAGGGCCGGGTCCGTGTAGTTCTGGTAGGCGGCGCCCGAGGCGAACGGCTTCATCGCGTCGTGGGCCGAGTTCAGCCAGGACTGGGCCGTGGTGCCCGAAGTCCCGGCCCGCCAGGACACTATGTACTGCGCCAGCATGCGGGAGCGCCGGTGCACGAAGGCCGTCGCCGTGGGGGAGACCCGGTTGACCGCGCCGCCGAGGGCCGTCAGGGCGATGCTGCCCGCGCCGCCGCGCGTCGAGGCGATCCGGTCGAGCAGGGTCTGGACGCCGGCCGCGGACAGGGAGCGGTCGAAGAAGTCCGAGCGCGCCGCGTACGTCTCCCGGCCCAGCGCGCCCTGTGCGGAGCGCCCCGGGGTCGAACCCGGCAGATGGCACTGGGCGTCGGCGGAGAAGGAGGAGCAGCCCGCGTAGATCTCCATCGCCTCCTCGTAACCGCGGCGGCGCAGCGAGACGCTGCGGGCCGGGGCGCCGATCCGGTCGGCGAGGCGGTCGACGGCGTTCTGGAGTTCGCCGTACGTGCCGAGGGAGAACGCCGCCACGGAGACCGTGGGCGTACCGCCGGAGCTCTCCAGGTGCAGCGAGGACCAGATCTCGTCCGGCTGGGACGGGCCCCACTCCTGCCAGGCCTTCACCACCGCGGCCGCCTTCGCCCACGGCCAGGTCAGGTACGCGGTGACGGCCTGCGGGGCGGCGTGGGTGCGGAAGCGCAGTTCGGTGACGACCCCGAAGTTGCCGTTGCCCGCGCCGCGCAGGGCCCAGAAGAGCTCCTTGTTCTCGGTGGCGTTGGCGGTCAGTTCCCGGCCGTCCGCCGTGATCAGGGTCGCCTGGGTGAGGCTGTCGCAGGTCAGTCCGTACGCGCGGGAGGCCACCCCGTGGCCGCCGCCCAGCACCAGACCGGAGACGCCCACGGTCGGACAGGAGCCCGCGGGGATCGTCACGCCCTTCGCCGCGAGCGCGCGGTAGACGTCGATCAGCTTGGCCCCGGCGCCGACGACCGCGGAGCCGCCGCTGCTGCGGACCCGGTTGAGCTTGGAGACGTCGAGGACCAGACGGCCGTTGCCCGAGGACCAGCCCGCGTAGGAGTGGCCGCCGTTGCGGATCGACACCTGGATGTGGTGGGCGCGGGCGTACGCGAGGGTCGTACGGATGTCGTCCGCGTGCGCGACGTAGGCGACCGCGGCCGGCTTCAGGCCGTCGAAGCGGGTGTTGTAGAGCTGACGGGCCGACTGCCAGCCGGCGTCGCCGGGGCGGACCAGGACGCCGTCCAGGTCGTGGGCGAGCGCGGTCCAGTTCGCGGGGGCCGCGCCGGCGGTGGTGCGCAGGGAGGTGGTGGCGGAGGCGGTGGCGTCCGCCGTGGCCGGCCGGCCGGTGCCGCGCGCCGCGCCGCCCGGGCCGTTCTTGCCGCTGTCGCAGCCGCCGATCACGACCGCCGCCGCCGCGGCCGCGCCGCCTGTGATGAACGCACGCCGTTCCATGGTGCCTCCTGCCCGATCCTGTGGAACCAGACGAGCCTTTCGGCCGGAGGGTTCCCGGGGGAGCGAGGGTACGTCGGCAGGGGGCCCGGCAGGGGCGCCCGAAAGGTGATGTAGGACTCCAGGTGGTTTGCTGGACGGGTATGACGTCGGGACCTCCACGTGTTCTCCCCGTGAGCGTTCCGTGACCTAACCGCACCGCCTTCAGGGGTTCACCCGCCGTTCACCTGCGGCCGTAGGTCGCGTCACCTGTTCTGCCTAATTTCGGCCTTACCCGATGCGGAGCGCACTTCTTATATGCGTCCGCCTCGAGTCAGTCTCCGCACGCCGCCGGACAGGACGGCGGCTCCTGGAAGGAATTTCCTCAGTGAAGCTTCAGCGCAAGAACCGGCGGGCTCTCGCTCTCGGCGCTCTCGCCGTCTCCGGCGCCCTGGCCCTCACGGCGTGCGGCTCCGACGACACGGGCACCACGGCCGGCGGGTCCTCGTCGGCCAGCGCGAACACCGGCAACGTCAAGTGTGACGACGCCAAGGGTCAGCTGCTGGCGGACGGCTCGTCCGCGCAGAAGAACGCGATCGACGCCTGGGTCAAGCAGTTCACCGCCGCCTGCAAGACGGTGCAGATCAACTACAAGGGCTCCGGCTCCGGCGCCGGTGTCACCGCGTTCACCCAGGGTCAGGTCGCCTTCGCCGGTTCCGACTCCGCGCTGAAGCCCGAAGAGGTCACCGCCTCCAAGTCGGTCTGCAAGGGCGGCCAGGGCATCGACCTCCCGATGGTCGGCGGCCCGATCGCCATCGCGTACAAGCTCGACGGTGTGGACAACCTGGTCCTGGACGCCCCCACCCTCGCCAAGATCTTCGACGGCAAGATCGCCAAGTGGAACGACGCCGCGATCAAGAAGCTGAACCCGGGTGTCACCCTGCCCGACCTGAAGATCCAGGCGTTCCACCGCTCGGACGAGTCCGGCACCACGGACAACTTCACCAAGTACCTGATCGCCACCACGCCGACCAACTGGAAGTACTCCGGCGGCAAGGCCTGGCAGGCCAAGGGCGGCCAGTCGGCCTCCGGCTCCTCCGGTGTCGCCGCGGGCGTCAAGCAGACCAACGGCGCCATCGGCTACATGGAGCTGTCGTACGCCAAGGACGGTCTGGGCACGGTCGCCATCGACACCGGCGCCTCCGCCCCGGTGAAGGCCTCCTCCGACGGCGCCACCAAGGCCATCGCGGACGCCAAGGTCGTCGGCACCGGCAGTGACCTGGCGCTCAAGATGAACTACACGACCACGGCCGACGGCGCCTACCCGATCACCCTGGTCACCTACGAGATCGCCTGCGACAAGGGCAACAAGGCCGAGACCCTGGCCGCCACGAAGGCGTTCCTCACCTACATCGCCAGCGAGGAGGGCCAGGGCATCCTCTCGGGCATCGACTACGCCCCCGTCCCCGCCGACATCATCGCCAAGGTCCGCACCACCATCGCGGGCCTGAGCTGATCCACAGGTGAGGTCCGGCCCCGGTAATCGACCCGGGGCCGGGCCGCACCGTCCGGTGCACCGCCGCCATGAGCCGTACCGCGAGGGCGGCTCCGCCGAGCCGCTCCGATCCGAGCGGCTCCGCAGACCGGAGAACCAGATGGATATATCGACACAGAACACTCACGTCCCACCCCCGACGCCCCAGCGCTCCGGGGGCGATCGCAAGCGTGCCGGCGGCGCCACCCGTCGCGGTGACCAGGTCTTCCTCGGTCTCTCCCGCGGGTCGGGCATCCTGCTGCTGGTGATCATGGCCGCGATCGCGGTCTTCCTCGCCTACCGCGCGTCCCTCGCGATCAGCAAGGACGAGGGCAACTTCCTCACCACCTTCGAGTGGAACACCGGCCTTCAGCCGCCGGTCTTCGGTGTCGCGGTGCTGGCCTTCGGCACGGTGGTCTCCTCGATCATCGCCATGGTCATCGCGGTCCCGATCGCGGTCTCCATCGCGCTGTTCATCACGCACTACGCCCCGCGCAAGCTCGGCGGCACCATCGCGTACGTGATCGACCTGCTCGCCGCCGTGCCGTCCATCGTGTACGGCCTGTGGGGCGCCCTGATCCTCGTACCGCACATGAACGGCCTGTACGGCTGGCTCAACGACTACCTCGGCTGGACCGGGATCTTCTCCTGGGAAGAGGGCGCGCCCCGCGCGATGCTCACCGTCGGCATCCTGCTCGCGATCATGATCCTTCCGATCATCACCAACGTGAGCCGTGAGGTCTTCCGCCAGGTGCCGCAGATGCACGAGGAAGCGGCTCTCGCTCTCGGCGCCACGCGCTGGGAGGTCATTCGCATGTCCGTGCTGCCGTTCGGCCGCTCCGGCGTCATCTCCGCCTCGATGCTCGGCCTCGGCCGCGCGCTCGGCGAGACGATGGCCGTCGCCACCGTGCTCTCCCCGAGCTTCGACATCCAGGCCAGCCTGCTCAACCCGGGCGGCGGAACCTTCGCCCAGAACATCGCCAGCAAGTTCAGCGAGGCGACGGAGTTCGGCCGGGACGCGCTCATCGCCTCCGGTCTGGTCCTGTTCGTCATCACCCTGCTGGTCAACGGCGCGGCCCGCATGATCATCGCCCGCCGCAAGGAGTACTCGGGGGCCAACGCATGAGCCACGCAGCCGTCGCCGCCAAGCGGCCCAGCACCCTTCGCGGAGCCACCCTCCCGAACTGGTCGCCGTGGGCCATCGCCGCGGGCTCCCTCGCCGTCGCGGCCGGGATCGGCCTCGCCGCCGACCTCCAGAGCCACATCCAGTGGGGTCTGATCGCCGCAATCCTGTTCCTCGTCGGCACCTACGTCATCGCCGCGCGCGTCGAGGGACGCCGACAGGCCAAGGACCGCATCGCGACCTCGCTGGTCTGGGTCGCCTTCGTGCTCGCCGTGATCCCGCTGGTCTCCCTGATCTGGGTGACCGTGCAGCGCGGTGTGAAGGTCCTCGACCCCTACTTCCTGACCCACTCCATGGGTGTGGTCGCCGACTCCGAGCCGGGCGGTGGCATCTACCACGCCATCCTCGGCAGCCTGGAGCAGGTCGGGCTCGCCACCGTGATCGGTGCGCCGATCGGTGTGCTCACCGCGATCTACCTGGTCGAGTACGGGCGCGGCAGCCTCGCCAAGGCCGTCACCTTCTTCGTGGACGTCATGACGGGCATCCCGTCGATCGTCGCGGGTCTGTTCATCCTCAGCCTCATGCTGATGTTCGACATGCAGCCCTTCGGCTTCGCCGGCTCGCTCGCGCTGGCGATCCTGATGATGCCGGTGGTCGTCCGCTCCACCGAGGAGATGCTCAAGCTCGTACCGAACGAGCTGCGCGAGGCGTCCCTGGCGCTCGGCATCCCGAAGTGGCGCACGATCCTGAAGGTGGTCCTGCCGACCTCCATCGGCGGCATCACGACCGGCATCATGCTGTCGGTGGCCCGTATCGCGGGCGAGACCGCGCCGGTCCTGCTGCTGGTGTTCGGCAACCCGTTCATCAACGCCAACCCCTTCGAGGGTGCGCAGGCCTCCCTGCCGCTGTACATCTACCAGCAGTACTCGCAGAGCGCTGGTTCGACCGCGGCGTACGACAGGGCCTGGGCGGCGTCGCTGACGCTGATCGCCTTCGTGATGATCCTGAACCTGGTGGCCCGCGGCATCGCCCGCTGGAAGGCCCCGAAGACCGGTCGCTAAAGCGACGATCTACGGCTCCGCCGTGCGGGGCCATCGGCGACTGAAGAACCTGGAAGTGAAGTAGTCATGGCCAAGCGAATCGACGTAAGCGGACTCACCGCCTACTACGGCTCCCACAAGGCGATCGAAGACATCTCGATGACGGTCGAGCCCCGCTCGGTGACGGCCTTCATCGGCCCCTCGGGCTGCGGCAAGTCGACGTTCCTGCGCACCCTGAACCGTATGCACGAGGTCACCACGGGCGGCCGCGTCGAGGGCAAGGTGCTCCTGGACGACGAGGACCTCTACGGCCCGGCCATCGACCCGGTGTCGGTGCGCCGCGAGGTCGGCATGGTCTTCCAGCGCCCGAACCCCTTCCCCACGATGTCGATCTTCGACAACGTGGCGGCGGGTCTGCGCCTGAACGGCAAGTACAAGAAGAGCGAGCTGAACGACATCGTCGAGCGGTCGCTCAAGGGCGCGAACCTCTGGAACGAGGTCAAGGACCGCCTGAACAAGCCCGGCTCGGGTCTGTCCGGTGGCCAGCAGCAGCGACTGTGCATCGCCCGCGCGATCGCGGTCGAGCCGAAGGTCCTGCTCATGGACGAGCCCTGCTCGGCCCTCGACCCGATCTCCACCCTCGCCATCGAGGACCTGATCGGCGAGCTGAAGGAGCGCTTCACGATCGTCATCGTGACGCACAACATGCAGCAGGCCGCGCGTGTCTCCGACCGCACGGCGTTCTTCAACCTCGCGGCGGTCGGCCAGCCCGGCAAGCTCATCGAGATCGACGACACGGAGCGGATCTTCTCCAACCCGTCGCGCCAGGCGACCGAGGACTACATCTCGGGCCGCTTCGGCTAGGGCGTGTTTCGAAAGTAGCGTCGTCCGCCCGAAGGGCGGGCCCGGCGACGTCTGGTGCGTGCGCTCGCAAGGCGGAGGGTCGCCCCGATACTGGTTGTATCGGGGTGATCCCGACAACGCGGCTGGGGGTGCCCCCTCTGGGGGAGTGCGTGCCAGACGCCGCCGGGCAGACGGGACTTTCGAAACA
>NZ_JBVJMD010000086.1:0-21026 GCF_055584385.1 Streptomyces sp. NPDC104096 | reverse complement strand
GGAACACCGACCCCAAGCCCTACGTCTGGACGAAGACCGCGGACGAGATCCTCGAACGCCTCGCCTCATATCTGAACAGAATTCCCGACTCGGAACACTAGCCCGGCTCTGTCGGGGATCTTGGATGGTCGGGCTCGGCTGCCGGGGCGTCCGCGGCGCGGGTAGCAGTCGGCGAAGTCCTCGTCGCACCACAGCCCGTCGAGGCGGTCCCGCACCCATATCGCCGTCGTACCGCCCGGGTTGCCGGCCCGCGCGATCTGCGCGGTCAAAGGAGGGTGCTCACCGGAAGCGGGAACGGAGCGACAACGCACACCCCGACAACTGCATCGGCCCGCGGAACAGCCCCGAGCATGCCCGCTGATCACGCGATCGACACACCGACGAGGACCACGACCTGACGGTCGTGGTCCTCGTCGCGTTCGCGTGGCTTTCCGGCCACGCGCATCCGTCGCCGCGGCCGCACCCTCCTTGTTTCGACGCGGTTGCCCGCCTCCTCGTGGCGCGAAACGTGATGTTAAAGAGGCAACTAGTTTTGTCATGGACACTTCCCTGAGTTGGTTGCCTGCTGTACCAAATGAGGGCCAGCTTTCCCGCTCAGGGAGGTTTCGTGAGACGCGTCAGATCGCTTTCCGTCCTGGCCACACTCGCCCTCGCGATCATGTTCAGCCTGGTGCTGACCGGTTCGGCACAGGCTGCCGGACCGGCCTACGTCGCACTGGGCGACTCCTATTCGGCCGGCAACGGCGCAGGGAACTACGACAGTTCGAGCGGAGACTGCCACCGCAGTCTCAGCGCCTACCCCTATCTGTGGAAGAACGCCCACGCACCGTCCTCGTTCGCCGACACCTCCTGCTCCGGTGCGGTCACCACGGACGTGACGAACAGTCAGCTCGGCCCGCTGAACTCCTCCACCGGACTCGTCTCCCTCACCGTCGGCGGCAATGACGCGGGCTTCGCCGACGTCATGACCACCTGCGTGACCGGTTCGGACACCACCTGTGTCAACCGGGTCGCCCAGGCCGAGACCTACGCGCAGAACACCCTCCCCGCCCGCCTGGACGCCACCTACGACGCGATCCGCGCCAAGGCGCCCAACGCCAAGGTGGTCGTGCTGGGCTACCCGCGGATGTACAAGCTCGACGTCCTCTGCGTCGGCCTCAGCGCCACCAAGCACCGCAAGATAAACGAGGCCGCGGACGTCCTCGACACCGTCATCGCCGCCCGGGCCGCCGCCCACGGCTTCGTCTTCGGCGACGTCCGCACCACCTTCAACAGCCATGAACTGTGCTCCGGCGACGACTGGCTGCACTCCCTGGTGGTCTCGCCGAGCTGGGAGTCCTACCACCCCACCGCCGCCGGTCACTCCAGCGGCTACTACCCCGTCCTCAACGCCAACAGCTGACCTCCGCCGAGGCGGGCCGCCCCGGCCCGCCTCCCCGGCGTACGTCGTTCTTCCCGGGCCGTACGCCTCAGGCCGACAGCGTCCGCTCCGGGTTCCCGTTCCGCTCCCGCCAGGCGGCGAGGTGCGCGCGGGCCGTCGCCTCGGCGCGGCGGCGGGCGGCGTCGGGGACCGGCAGACGGCACAGGCCGTCCAGGGTGTGGAGCATGTGGTCGGCGAAGCGCCGGCCCAGGGGGGTGAGCCGGCCCGAGCCCAGGGTCACCAGCGTCGCCTCCCGGGCCGCCAACCGCCAGCGCGCGAACTGCACATGGGCCTCCGTGCGCAGCCCCGGGTCCGGTTCCGTCTCGCCCCGCCGGGCCCAGAAGCGGGCCACGCCCAGATGGGCGTAAGCCCCGTGGAACAGGCCGAGCAGCGGGCGCGGGTCCGGGCGCCAGGGGGCGTAGAAGCGTTCCGGGCCGGGCTCCAGCAGGTCGAACAGGTGCAGCAGGGCGGCGAACTTGTTGTGCTGCATCTCGTGCGTCATCGTCACCGCGAACCCCGTCGCCGTCGTCGGCCGGGACATCGCCACGCACCCGAACGTCTCCGCGCTGCTGCCGCTGACGGTTCCCTGGCCCGTACCGGTCAGCGGCACCAACTGGCGGGGTCCCGCGGCCAGTTCCTCGTACAGGTCCGGATGGTCCGCCCGGAGCAGCGCGCAGGCCTCCCGGGCCGCCGTCACCCAGCGGTGGATCTCGTCGGCGTCCAGGCCGTCGGGGCGGCGCACCGCGTTCGGGAAACCGGGCTGGTCGAGGAAGTCCAGCAGCAGCGGGGCGCCCGGGGCCAGGGTCTCCAGCGGGTACGCGCCGTGCCAGCGGCCCTCGCTGCGGTAGGGGGACGCCGGTACCGGCACCGCGGGGCCGCCGGGGGAGCGGCCGGTCAGGGTGACCAGGGCCCGGCCGGCCGTGTCGACGCGTACCGCGGCCTGCCCGCCACGATGGGCGGCCGCCGGGAAGTGGGCCCGGCCGAGCGACGGCAGGGCCGCCCAGGCTCCCTCCACCGGCCACTCCACCCGCGCGGCCAGCCCCGCGCGCACCGTCGCGGCCGCGGCCAGCGCCGTGTACCGGCCCATCGGCACCCGGAGGGACGGCCGGTCCTGCTCCTGTCGCCGGGTGAGCCGCGTGAGCAGCCCGAACAGGGCGGGTCCGGCCGCCGGGTGGGTCAGCACGGCCGCCGTCGCCCCGGGGTCGGCGCGGGTGGCGGCGGCGAACAACTCCCAGGCGCGTGCCGCCTCCTCGGCCACCGGGCCCCCGGCCTCCCGGGCCGCGGCCGTGACGGCGTACGCGCCGGCCAGGCGGCGACCGTGCTCGGCGCGGGCCAGGAACCGCAGGGCCTCGGCTCCGCCGGCGCCCGCGGCGACCGCGTCGAACAGCGCGCCCGGCATCCGGTGCGGCGACGGCGTCATGCCACTCCCGCGCCCGACGCGCACGAGGTGCCCGGCGTGCCCGCCTCGGCCGCTGCGACCGTCCCGGCCACCGCGCCGCCCCCTGCCGGGTCGGCCCCCGTGGAGCCGGTGGCCGTCAGGTCGGTCCGCAGCCGGTGCCGCACGCGGCCGATCAGTTCGGTGAGTTCGGCGCAGTACACGCTCGGGTTGGCGAACCCCGTGTCGCGCCGGTAACGCGTCGCGTAGTGGCCGCCGCCGCACACGCGGTGCAGCGGGCAGGCCCGGCACCGGGCGCACAGACCGGCGGCCCCCCACTGGCGCGCCGCGATTCCCGGATGGCGAAGGAGGTCGTCGAAGGAGTGGTTCCGGACGTCGAGCCCGGTGCGGGTGGCGCCCGAGTACGCGGTGCGCAGGGTGTCGTCCTGGGCGAGGGAGCCGTCCGTCTCCACCACCGCGTAGCGCACGGGGGACAGGCCGAGCGACTCCGTCTGCGGGGTGGCGCCGAGCAGCAGTGCGAGCAGGTCGTCCAGGAGCCGTACCCGGGTCTCCGCGGCCGGGGCGCCGTACCAGCGCTCGAAGACGGCCCACAGCCAGTCCGCGTACGGGGTGCGTCGCCCGGCGGGGTCCAGTCCCGGCGGCGGGGTGTGCCAGTTGCCCAGCGGGAGAAGGAAGTCGACGGTCGGCGGCCGGTGGGCGAGGAGGTCCTCGTAGCAGCGCACCGGGTCGTTGCGCAGGTCGATCGTGCACAACAGCGCGCCGAACAGCGGACGGTAGGTGTCCTCGGCGAGCAGGCGCAGCGCCGTCCGCACCCGGCCGTGGCTGCCGCGGCCGTCCGCGCCGCGCCGGTGCCGGTCGTGCGCGGTCCGCCCCCCGTCGGTGCTCACGCCGATGCGCAGCCCCAACTCGCCGCACAGGTCGAGGCGTTGCCGGGTGAGTCGGATCCCGTTCGTCTGCAACGACAGGTGCAGGCGTATTCCCTCACCGAGCGTCTCGCGCAACACTCTTACGGTACGGGCGAGTTCGACGTCCCCGACCAGCAGTGGCTCGCCGCCGTGGAGCACCACGCCCGCCTCCGTCGTGCCGTGCGCGGTCAGGTGGGCGGCGATGCGTTCGGCGGTGCGGGCCAGCGTCGCAGGGGTCATGTTGCGTGGCTGGGCGCGCCAACTCTGGTCGTGGGAACGGTACATGTAGCAGTAGTCGCAGGCGAGGTCGCAGCGGCTGTGCACCTTCAGGACGAAGGAGTGGAACGGGTACGGCACCCAGCCCGCGGCCCGCGAGGCCGCCACGTCGGCGTCCCTCGGCCAGGGCGGCTCGGCATGGAGCAGTGGCGGTCGACTCATCCGCTTCCCCCCGAGGACGTACGCAGCGGACCGGGCCCGGCACGGTCGGCGGCGCACTCTGTTCGACCAGTATTCGTTCGCGGTGCGGTCAGCGTCAACATCACGAATGAGTCAACGGGACTCCCGCGAAGGGCAGTTGCCGCAGTCCGGTACGCTCCGCCCGCTGCCGTCGGAGCGGGCCTCCGCGTTACGCTGAAAAGGCGTTCCCGTAACCTGCCGGACCGGCCGGCGCCCGGAGGGCCGCTGCGGCGGCCCACGAGACCTCGTGGAGTGGACACCATGGCAGCAGCCGAAGGCGTCACCCCGGGTGAGGCCCGGGCCGGCGGGGGCGCCGAGCCGGTGCCCGACGTGGAGTCCGCCGTTCTGGACCTGGCCGCGCTCGCGCCCGACGACCTCGCCGCCCTGCCGGACTCCGTGCTCGGCGCGGTGGTGCGCCGGGTGTACGCGGGCTGCGCGGAGGGCGATCCGTTCGTCACCGGTCACAAAGAAAGCGCGTGACCGCCCGGTGTGCGGAGCGGCCCTGTACCCTGACACTCACGCATGTCCGTTTTGTTGGCATTTCTGATTGGTTCCCTCCGCTTCGGTCACCGTCCCCGCTGTTGCATCCGCCGTCTCACCGGTCGCTTCCGCCGTCGCACCTGCCGTATCCGTCGTTCCTGTCGTCCCTAGTAGCGCCGCGCCGAGCGGAGAGGTCATGCCAGACGTCAACCCCCTCGACCGCCCAGGTCCTTTCGCCGTCTTCCTCGCGACCTCGGAGAACCTCGGTCTGAGCACCACCCTGCGCAACGCCGCCGACATCCTTGCCGAGGCCAACCGCAGCGTCCTGCTGGTCAACGGCCGCCGCACCGCCGACGGTCCCGCCGTCGCGCTGCTCCCGCCCGAACCGGGCGAGGTCCGTACGGTCACGATCGGCGGCCCCGCGCTCGCGGCCCTCGCCGCCGACCCCGTCGCCGTGTCCTACGACCACGTCCTGATCGAGGCGCCGGTCCCCGACACGCCGGAGGCGGTGGAGGCGACCCGGGTGGCCGCGTACGCCGACGCGCTCGTCATCTGCTTCGCGATGACCGCCTGGTCCATCGACGGAGCCGCCGCCCTCGCCGAGGTCCTGACGGTGCGCCGGACCGGCGGCCGCGCCGCACGACTGCTCACCCTCGGCCTCAAGAGCGACGTCGCCGTCCACGACCGGCTGCGCAACGCCCGCGAGCGGGTGCGCCGCAAGTTCGGCCCGATCGCCCGTACCCTCGGCGACGGCGACATCCCCTTCCTGGAGATCCCGTACAACCCGATGTACCAGGACAGCCTCAGCCTCGCCGTCGAGGCCGAGGAGGCCGGGACCGTCACCGGGCTGCGCCCGTACTACGAGCGGCTCGCCGAGTGGCTGCGCGACCGCCGCACCGCACGGCTGACCGATGTCACCGTCGTGCATTCCACCCGGCACGCGCCCTGGGCCGCCTGGCTGCGCGACCGGCTCGCCGTGCAGGGGGTGCGCACCGAACTGCGGCGCGCCGACACCTACACGGGTGAACGTCCCGACCCCGGCGGCGCCCTGCTGTTCGTGTCCCCCGACGACGCCGACGACACGCTCCTCGCCCAGATCGGGGCGCTCTCCCACACGGACGTGCGCATCGTGCTGGTGGACGAGCCGTTCCCGCACACCGAGGCCGCCCACCACGAGCGGATCGACCTGCGCGGCACCACCGAGGACGAGGCGCTGCGACTGCTCCACACCGGTCTCGGACTCGGTGTCGCCGAGCACACCGCCCCCCGCGCCATGGCGCGTTTCCCACGCCTGCCCGAGACCACGAACGTCGCCCCGCGCGGCGGCGGCTTCGTCGACCGCGGCGAACTCCTCGCCCGGATCGACGAGTCGCTGCGCGACGCGGGCGGCGACGGTGCCTGTCTCGTGCTGCACGGGCCCAGCGGCTGGGGCAAGAGCGAGGCCGCGCACGAACTGTGCCACCGCTACGGCGCCGGCTACGACGTGGTGTGGTGGGTGCGCTCCTGGGAGCGGCAGCGCGTCGAGCGCGCCCTCGCACGGCTGGCCGTCCGGCTGGGCCGCCCCGAGGACCGGCTCGCCACCGGCGGCGACGACGCCGGGGTCTCCCGTCTGCTGACCCGCCTGTCGCGCCCCGACGACGACCTGGGCAGCTGGCTGCTCGTCTACGACGGTGTCACCGACCCCGCCACCCTGCACGGGCTGCTGCCCGTACCGCACGAGCGCGGACACGTCCTGATCACCAGCCGGCTGCCACCGCGGCCCGAGCCGGGCGCGGAGGCTGCGGCCCCCGCCCCGGGCGCCGAGCACCCGGCCGACCCGCCGCACGGGACTCCGACGGATCCGTCCGTCGCGACCCCCCGCACCCTCACCGGCCCCGAACCCCGTCCCCCGCACCTCACCCCCCTGGCCATCCCCCCGATGACCCCGGAGGAGAGCCGCGCGCTGCTCGCCGACCGGGTTCCGGAGATCACCGAGCAGCAGGCCGGACAGCTCGGCAACGTCGTGGACTTCGTGCCGCACGCCCTGCGTCTGGCCGCCCACTGCCTGGCCGAGCGCGCCGCGGCCCACCGCCGCGAGGACCACATGAACCCGGACGCCGCGCTGCGCGCCGCCGTCGGCGACGTGCTGGCCGAGTACCGCGCGGGCAAGACCGAACTGCTGCGCCACACCGAGGGCGTGGCCCCGGTCGCGGTGATGGTCCGCGTCGCCCGGCGCGTCGCGCAGTCCACCCCGGGGGCCGCCGCCTGGCGCGCCGAGAGCCCCGAACGCGACGCCCTCGGCTGGCTGTTGGACGCCGCGTCGCTGCTCACCGGCCGCGGCATGGGTCTGGAACTGCTGCGCTCGCGCCGCATCCTGTCCGAACTGGCCCGCGACGACGACGCCGACGGGTCGGCCGCCGCCGCGAGCCCCCGCCACCCCGACGACGTACAACTGCCCGACGAGCACATGGTGAGCGTCGCCCTGTGGGCACTCGCCCGGGTCGGCCTCCTCGACGTCGACTTCGACCGCGCCGAACAGCCCCTCGCCCAGCACCACGGACTGCGCGACCTGATCAGGGCCGGCATGGCCGACGCCGACCGGCGCCACATCGAGTCGGTGCTGCGGGGCATCCTCGCCGAGTACGCCCCGCAGGAGCTCCAGGACCTGCCCGCCGACTGGGCCCGCGAGGTCTACTCGCTGCGCCTGTGGGAGGACCCCCGGCCCCGGGTGCGCCGCTCGCTGCTGCGCCACCTCGGCGCGCTCAGCCGGCGCGCCGAGTCCGCCGACCTGGACCGGCTCCTGGAGATCGCCGGACTGGCCCGCGAATGCTGGCGCGCCGACGACGACGAACAGTCCCCCGAGTACCTGCGGCTGCTCAACTTCACCGCCCGCGCCCACCGCCTGCGCGGCGACTACGACACCTCCCGCCGCCTCGCCCAGGAGGCGCTCGGGGGACACCGCAGGCTGCTGGGCACCACCCACCCCCGCACCCTGCTGTCCGCCGACTCCTACGCCGCGACCCTGCGCGCCGTCGGCCGGTTCGACGACGCCCTGCTCCAACTGCGCCCCGCGCTGGAGCAACTGGAACTGCTGCTCGGCTGGAAGCATCCCGCCACCCTCCAGGTCGAGCACAACGTGGCCCTCACCGAGGCGCTGACCGGACGGGTCGCCCGTGCCCTCACCCGCCTCCAGGAACGCTTCCGCTACCGGCAGGCGGTCGGCGGCACGGACGACGAGGTCGCCTGGGACAGCGCCGACCTGCTCGCCTACCTCTACCGCTCGGCCGGGCGCACCGGCGAGGCGCACGACCTGCTGCGCCAGCGACTGCGCCGCCACGGCGACGTCTGGGACGGCGAACGGCTGGGCACCGAGGTGGGCCTGGCCGTCAGCGAGCGCCGGCTCGCCGACGGCTTCCCGGCCGTGAAGGACCCCCGCTACGGCTACGAACTCGCCCACGAGCGCGACCAGCGGGCGCTGCGCATCTACATCGGCCGCTTCGGCCCCGACCGGTTCGACACCCTGCGCTGCCAGTTCAGTTACGCCGCCGACCTGCACGCCCTCGGCAAGGCGGACGAGGCCGAGACGCAGGCCCGGCAGTGCGGGGACACCCTCGCCCGCCGGTTCGGCGCGGGCCACCCGTACACCGCCCTGTGCCAGGTGCGCCACGGCGTCTACCTGCGCGCCACGGGCGAGACACGGCTGGCCGAGGAGGTGGGCCGCGGCGCCCTGAACCTCCTCGGCCACAAGCTGGGCCAGGCCCACCCCTGGGTCGCCGCCGCGGAGAACTCCCTGGCCGCCACGCTGGCCGCCGCCGGACGGACCGACGAGGCGGCCGAGCTGGCCGGGGCCGCGCTGACCCGGCTGCGCGACCTCGGTGTCGCGCACCGCCCCGACGGGCGCCGGGTGAGGCAGCACCTCGACCGGCTCACCGCGACCGGATCCGCCCGCCCGGCGCCCCCCTCGGGCTACGACATCGACCTGGAGCTGCCCGACGTGTAGTGCACCACCGGAGCCGGAGCCGGAGCCGGAGCCGGAGCCGGAGCCGGAGCCGGAGCCGGAGCCGGAGCCGGTACCGGAGCCGGAGCCGGTACCGGAGCCGGAGCCGGAGCCGGAAGCCGGTACCGGAGCCGGAAGCCGGTACCGGCCGGCCGCAAGCAGCCCGCACTCACCCACCGAAAGGCGAGCACCCGTGGCAGCTCCCGCACACCGACGCACCGACACCCTGAAGGAGTCCCACTGGGCCGACAAGCGTCACGGCCGGATCACCGCCCTGTGCGAGGAGGAGGTCGCGCGTACGCCCCAGATCCGTTCCCTGTCCCACTACAGCAACGGCATCCTGGACTTCACCGTCTTCCGCGTCCCGCGCGCCCCGCTCAGCAGCCTGGTCACCGAGCTGGGCGACGAGGACGAGAGCGAGGCGCTGCCCGGCAGTCGGCTGCTGTTGTGCGCGCAGGATCTCGGCGCGGTCCTGCGGCCCCTGGGAACAGGCGAGTTGATGCGCACGGTCGTCGCCAACACGCGCGGCGGCCTGTGGGGCGGGCGGGCCCGCCCCGGTGAGTTCCTGGCCGCGGTGACGGACCTGCCCGACGGCGTCCCCGCCATGGACGCCGCCATGAACCGGCTCGTCACCCGGATCCGGACCGAAGTGCACTCGCTGCCCGACGAGTTGCCCGGCGGCGACCCCGACGCGAAGGCGCACCGGCGCACCACGGCCGAACCGGACGGCCCGCACGTCGACTTCGGTACGGCCGCCGAACCCGACGTCGGGTACGAGGAGCGGCTGCGCGGCCTGTGGCACGCGCACGTGAACACCACCGACCTCCAGTACGCGGGCTACTACCGCGACTGGGCGCTGGTCTGCGTCGGCGACGTGTTCGACGCCCATGAAATCGGGCCGCGTTTCATCGACGTCAGCGTCCGCACCCGGCGCACCGCCTACCGGGACCTCTCCCGCAGCCTGCGCGGCCACCTCGTCCGGCTCACCGACGCCCTCGCCCTGGTCGCCCCGCCCGAGCACGGCCGCGCCCCCGTGGACCGGCTCGTCCTCGACGTACAGGAGGGCGCCGTGTACGTGCACTGGACCTCGGTGGGCGCGTTCCTCCTGGGCGTCACCCTCGACCAGCGCCAGGTCGACCACGCCGAACGCGGGTTGCAGGCACTGGCGCGCGCGGTCGGCGGCATCGTCCCGCCGCCGCGGTGACCGACGCCCCCGTCGCGTCGCCCCGCGACGGGGTCCCGGACCCGTCGCCCGCCCGGCTCCCCGCCCGGTACCGGACCGCTTCCGCGTGCCTGTTCCCCGCCCGGTTCAGGACACCGTGCTCAGGGATCCCCAGACCTCCTCGGCGAGCACCTCCACGGTGCGCGCGGGCGTCAGCGGATGCTGCGGCTCGGCGCCGCCCAGCAGATGCACCGGCAGCACCTCGACGGCACACTCGTACTCCCGGCAGATCCGGCGCAGTTCGCCGAGCTGGAGCTCGGTCGGCGCACCCGGCAGCGCACCGCGCGCCCACGCCGCGACCGAGCCCCGGAAGTCCTCGGTCAGTTCCCGCACCAGGGTGGCGCAGCCCAGGACACTGAGATCGGCGGGCGTCGCCGCGACCCGCCGGTTCACCGCCCGGCCCGCCACCCGCCGCGTCACCGTCTCCAGCATCGCCAGCGCGTCGCGGAACCTGCGTCGTACCGGAACCGGCAACTCGGCCGCCTCCGGCTCGGGTTCGCCTCCGGGGCGGGCGGTCGCCGGAACGGTCCCTCTCGGCACGTTCTCCAGTGCCAGCGCCGCGACCGCGCGGCGCAACTCCTCCAGCTGGGCCGTCTGTTGCTGCTCCAGATCGCGCCGCATCCGCTCGCCCAGCTCGGCGAGGTCGCCCTCCCGCTGCTCCTCGACCAGACGGCGTTCCAGTTGCAGCAGCGCCTCGTGCAGGGTCTGCGCGAACCCGCCCTGCCGGTACACCAGCGGCCGGGAACCGATCGACCGCCCGAGCCGGTCCTGCATCACTTGCGACACCAGCCCGTTGACCACAAGGAGCGCCTCGAACCGTCCCGGGCGCACCGCGCTGCGCAGCCCGTGCACATGGGCCGCGACGCGTTCGGCGTCGTCGGCGAGCAGCACCGAACGGGTGTGGATCACCGCCAGGTAGGCGTTGGGGGCGGGGGACAGCCAGTGCACCACCTCGTCCCGGCCGCCCGGTGAACGCGACAGCCGGGCCGGCACCGGATCACGCGAGGCGATCCGCCACTGCCCGAGGTCCAGCGCGTCGTGCACGTCGTCGAGGACCTTGCGGTACGACACCCGCTCGTGCAGTTCCCGTACCGCCTTCAGCACCGTGGCCCCGGTCACCCGGCGCACCACCAGCGGCCGACGGCCGCCGTGATCCTCGATTCCCCCTTCGGAACCGGACTCGGAACCGGAACCGGACGGGGACCCGTTCTCCGCGGACTCCGCGTCCTCCTCGCTGAGCTGCCAGGCCTGCCGGCACACCTTGAGCACCTCGCGCGGCACGCCCTCGGTCAGCTCGTGCAGCAGCCGCAGCGCCTCCTCCTCGAACGGCCCCGTGTCCGGTGCCGTCCCGGCGGCCGGCCCCGCCCCCTCCACTGCCTCCGGCCCCGCCGCCGTGCCCGCCCGCGGGCCCGCTCCCGTCGCGGCGCGCCCACCGCTCGCCGCGAGGTACTTGGCGACCAGCTCCCGGGTGTGCTCGTCGCTCAGCCCCGTCGGCCACAGCTGCACCACCCGCTCGTGCATGCCGGCCCGCAGCGCCCGCAGTCCCTCCGGCGAGGTGCAGAACACGAGCAGACCGCCATGGCTCGTGTAGATGTTGACGAGACGCTCGAAGGCGTCCATGAAGGTGCGCCGGTTCTCCTCCGGCCAGTCCAGCACCTTCTCCAGGGAGTCGAGCAGCAGCACGTACGCGTCGCCGACCCGGCCGTGCAGGAAGCCCTGCACCGCCAGCGCGTCGAACACCCGGTCGATCCCGGCCGTGGTGGCGGCCCCGCTGCCGGACGGACCGATCGCCTCCGTGATGCCCCGCTCGCGCAGCGGCTCGGCCGGTTCCTCGCCGCCGAGCCAGCTCCACACCATCCGTTTGAACGGCGGCTCCAGCAGCAGCGCCAGCGCGGTCGCGAACCTGCGGTGCTCCGTGACCTCGCCGAGCGTGCCCCGCAGATCGGCGTGGATCACCTCGGGGTCGTAGCGCAGCGCCGCCACCACCTTGTCCGGATCGAGCGCGCGTTCCCGCAGTCCGGTCGCGATCTCCTGGAGGGTGTCCCGGCGCGGATCGTCCTCCTGCGCGCCCACCCAGCCCGCCGTCACGTAGGCGTAGTAGTCCCGCACCAGCTCCTCGAAGGCCTGACGGCCCTGCACCGAGTCGCCGGGACCGCGCAGCCGGTCGCGGTAGAGCCGGCCCATGTCCTGCGCCGGCTCGTCCACGATCCACATCGCCGCCTCGGAGTGCCGCTCCCGCACCGCCTGGTACGTACGCCGCAGCGCATGGCTCTTGCCGAGGCCGAACCCGCCCACCAGGGCGATGGCCCGGCCGCGCCGGCCGGGGGCGGCGGGCGGCGCGAAGTAGTCGTCGACGAGCGCCCGGAGGTCCTGCACCAGCGGGGTGGTGATGTGCGCGTTGCCCGAGTCGGCCCCTCGGACCGATGGATCTCCCAGGTCGGACGCCGGACCGAGGCGCACGACCGGGATCAGCGGGAAGGGGTTCTCGTGCCAGATGTCTCCACTGTCTGGGGCCACGATGGCACTCCTCGTGTGTCCGGTTTCGGCTTCCGAGCGGCGGGCGGGTGCGGGGATCACTGCGGGTGGGTGCCGCGGAGGATCGGATGGGTACGGGGCCGGGCGGCCGCCGGGCCGGGGTTCAGGTGCCCGGCGGGGGAGGAGGCTGTCTGGGGACCGGCCCGGCACCGGCCGACGGGTTGCGGGCCATGGCCGTCACGTCGAGGACGGGGGCGCCGAGGTCGGCCGCGGCGACCCGGACCTCGCCGCCGGTGCGTCTGCGCTCCTCGGCGATGCTGAAGTACCGCTTGCGCAACTGCCGTACGTCGGACCTGAGCCAGGCCCCGGAGTGGACCGGCGCGTCGGGATCGGGATGGTCCCCGCGGGCGGCCTGACTGAACTTCACGGTGTCCTCCGAGGTGAGGCTGCCGAGTTTCAGATGGGTGAGCGCGCTGTTGGGCCAGATCTCCGCGACCACCTCGTGCGCCCGTTCGGGATCGTGGTGGCACACCTCGACGAACAGTACGATCCTGCTGCGCGCATGTTTCAGACAGGTCCGCAGGAAGTCCGTGCGCACCGAACCCATGTCGTCCCGCCAGTCCATGTGCGGCACCAGCACCAGCAGCAGCGCGTCCTGCTGTGCGAGCAGTCTGCTGAGCAGCTTGAACGCCTCGTGGACTTCCGCCTCGGCGCGTACCCGTTGCAGCGACTTCTCGGGGATCAGGTCGCCCAGCTCGTCGACGATCTTGTTGCGCAGGGCGGTGTTGATGTCCTGCGTCGACGCGAACTGCCCCCGCGCGTCTGTGCTGATGCCGTTCGCGCGATTGTCGTAGCCGCCGGTCATCGCCACGTAGGGCGTCGGCGGCTGGATGACTCCCGAGCGGCCGGCGCTCGGCCGGGGCTGCTGCTTGAAGTGGTCCAGGTACTGGTGGGCCAGGTGCACACACCGGTGGATCAGCGTCGTCTTGCCCATGCCGACCGGGCCCGTGACCACGACCAGATGGCCCGTGTCCACCTTCGGCAGGATCATCTCCGGCAGCCTTCTCAGGCACTGCTCGAACTGTGTCACCTGCTCCAGGGCGTGATCGACGTCCACCCACTGTCCGGCGTGGCTCTCCTCCACCCACGGCACCAGCGGATGGTCGTCCAGCAGCGGGGGAGGCAGCCACGGCAGACTGTCCCTGCTGCCCGGCACGTAGACGCCGTACGGGTTGTCCTGGACGCCGTGGGGATCGTTATGCACCGGCCCGGTCATACGGCCGCTCCTGGCGCCGTACGGCCGACCCGCCATTCGAGCACGGTGCGCGCGGCCCAGTGCACGGCGCCGCGGTCGAGGTCCGACACCGTGCGCAGCACGAGATCCACGGCCTCCCCCGCCCCGCGCGCCTCATCGGCCCGGCCCTCCGGGCCGAGCACCACGCCCTCGCGCGAGGCGGGCAGCGGTCCGGCCAGCGGCAGGCGCTCGACGGCGCGTGCGGCGGCCCGTCGGCGCGCCGCCGGACCCGGTATCTGGAACAGCGTCCCGGCCAGCGCCTCACGCGTCGACCGTACGGCGGTGTGATCCGCCTCCGGGTCACTCTCGTAGGCGGCCAGATACGCGCGCGCCGCGCCCCGGAACGCCGCCTCGTCGGTCCGCAACCGCTGCCTCGACAGGCGCCGTTCGGACGAGACCCGCTCGGAGAACTGGCCACCCAGGGTGAGCAGCGCACCCGCCGCCAGCGCGGGCAGCCCCTTCAGGAACGTCTCGAACCAGCCGTCCTCGGCGCCGGATCCCTGCGCGGCCGGCCCGCCGGAGTCGGCCTCGGCCGCCATCAGCGCGGAACAGGCCCGCGCGAAGTCGTCCGTACGCCGATCCGCCCACTGCTGGAGCGTCATCCGCCCACCGGCCCCCGCGACGCCCGCCGACGCCGTCGACCCGACGGACCCCGCAGACCCCGCGACGCCCGCCGACGCCGTCGACCCGACGGAACTCGTGGCCCCCGACGGCCCCGTGGACCCCACCGGCCGTACGGGCTCTACGGAGTCCTGTCCCGCGGCACCGCCAGGCGCCAGCAGCCCCAGCGCCACGGCGGCCGCGACGAGGTCGTCGCGGTGCGCGTCCGACAGGCAGTACACCAGCTGCACGTCCCGCTCGTCGGACGCCGACGGCGCGGCGGACGCCGGAGCGGCGCCGGCCGCCAGCAGCAGCGCCGTACCGCAGACCGCCGCGCCGTGGACCGCCGCCGCGTAGGCCGTGAACCGGTGAGCTCCGCGCACGGGGGATCGTGGGCCGCGCGGCGGAGCGGTGGCCCGTTCCGTCGGCCGGACGCCGGGCGGACGGCCACCCCTCGGCGCCCCCCGCCGGCCGTGTCCCGTCCCCTGCCTCATACGCCTCTCCCCGTCCCGGCCGCTCCGTCGCTCGGTAGCACCGGTGCTCCGCATGTCCTGCTGATCCTGCCGGTCGCGCCGCCCCGGCGGTCCTGTCCGGCCCGCCGATGTCGCCGCCTCCCGCTCCCGCCACCCTTGCCGTTCTCGCCGCCGCCTCCGTACGACTCCTCCCGTGCCGTGGCTACACCACCGGCTTCTTGTCGACCGTCTCGCGCTCGTGCACGACTCGACGTGCGTCGGCCGGCTGGAGTTCCCCGCCGACGACAGGCCGGGGGGCGGGGGCCGAACGGGCCAGCAACGCCTGCGCGACGCCGTGCAGCACGTTCACCGTGATGACGGCGGGACCCACCGTGGCCGCCGTACCCGGGAAGTCACGCTCCAGGGTCAACGCGATCAGCACGGCCGTGATCCCGTTCTGCTGTCCGAGACCGAGCGCGATCCGGTCGCCGCGCTCCAGATCCCGTACGAACAGGGGCATCACCCCGAGCGCCACCACCGCCTGCGCCCCGAAGGCCGCCACGCCCAGGACGAATCCCGGCCACCACGCCACCCCGTGGGCGAGCAGCAGCCCGAGCGCCAGGAACGCGGCGAGGAACGCGCCGCCCACCGCACGCGCCAACCCCTTCGTCAGGACGCCGGACCGGACCACCAGCCCGGCCAGGGCCACCGCGAGCATCAGTTGCCGCGCCGCCGCGAGCACCAGCATCGCCACCACGAGCAGGACCGTCGCGGCGGCTCCGAGCCGTCGCAGGGACCCGGGCCGTCGCAGGGACCCGGCGTCGCGCACCACGGCCGTCACCCGCCGCCCGGCCCACCACAGCATCAACACCCCGGCCAGCAGCGCGGCGTTGAGACCGAGTCCGGTCAGATAGCCGCCCCCGCCGTCGCCCGACACCTCGGGCGCGCCCGTGTGCCCCGCCGCCGTGTACGCGTATCCCGCGAGATAGAGGGTCAGCAGCACGGTCATCGGATCGTCGAAGGACGCCCACGCCGTCAACAAGGACCGGGCCCGCGGCGACATCCGCCCGTCGCGGCCGAGCGCGGCGACGGACAACGGGTCGATCTGCGCCACCGCGATGCCCAGCACCAGCGCCTGGGGCCGGTGGAACACCAGCAGCATCGTCCCGGCGATCAGGGCCGCCTTCAGCAGCACCCCCACGGTCACGGCGGCCAGCACCCCGGCCAGATCGGCCCGCAGCGCGTGGAGGTCGATCCCGTACGTGCTCCCGTACAGGCCGACGGCGAGCAACAGGCTCGCGCCGAACAGGTATCCACCCGAGTCGACCAGGGCCGAGGCGTCCACCAGGAGCCCGATCACCACGCCCGCCACCAGCGTGCCCGCCGCGCCCACCGCGACGACGGGAACCGACTCCGGCCGCCGACGCCAACGGGCACGCCCCGTCGTCGTCATGGCTCGTCCCCCCTCCGTTCCGCGCCCGCACGGTGTCGGCACGGCCGAGGACGCACCGCGCGCACGCCACCGTCGGCCGCCGCGCGAGCCTCGTCGTGGGGCAGGTGAATGCTAGGGGGCCGAGATACCGCACGGAAGCACGACACAAGCCTCACGTACGGTAGTTGACATCCCCCCTGGCCCGCGTGGTCGCACGGGACGGCCTCGGCGCCGCACCGCCTTGTATGCACGATGCCCTTCGCGGGGCATCACCGAACACGGAGCGGCGGCAAGCGAGCGTATCCGGTCGGATTGCGCGCGCCCGCGGCGAGATCCCGGGCGCTCCCCGGACAACCCGGGGAGCAAGCGGTGTCACTCCAACTCGCTGGGCGCGGGCGCGGGAGTCTTTCCGGCCAGCACGTCCTGAAGATGCTGGGTGCCGAAGGTGATCGCGTCCGCGGTGCTGTCGTGGCTGACGCCCTCCGTGCCGCCGTTGGTGACCGTGACCGCGTTGGGGCCCACCTGCGACGCGGCGACGTCCAGGGTGAGGGTGACGGGCGCGCCGTTCGAGGTGCCCTTCACCGACACCGTCAGGCCCTGCCGGGCGTCGCCCGCCTTCGGCAGGGCCGCTTCCACGACCTGTACGGTCCGGTCGCCGCCGGAGCCCTTCACGGTGAACTGGGCGCACTTGTCGGCCAGACCCGCCAGCCAGCTCAGCGACTTGTCGAGTTCGGCCTTGTCGTAGGCCGCGGTCTGCTGGAGCAGCCGGGAGTTGTCCTGGGTGAACCCGACGAGCGCCGAGGCGCCGGACGGCTTGCCCAGGAGGTCCTCGCGGTAGAGCCCGTCGATCAGGCGCTGGCAGTCGGCGGCGGCCGACTTGTCGGTGACGAACTGGGAGGCGTCGACCGTGCCGGTCAACAGGGCGTCGTGCCAGGATTTGGGGTCCTGCGCCTGGGTCCAGGCGTCCTCCACATCGGCCGCGGTGATCAGCGCGGCCTGTGCCTGGTCCTGGGTGACGGCGGCGGTCGTGGCCGTCGGGCTGGCGGAGGTCTTCCCGGTCGCCGCAGGCGAGGTCGTGGCGCCCGAGCCCTCCGATCCACCGTCCGAGCAGGCGGCCGTGGCCAGCAGCGTGCCCACCGCCAGGGCCGAGGCGAGGACACGGGCGGGTCGGGACGGGCGAGGGGTCATCACGGATGCCTCCTGAGGACGAGGACGTTTCCCCGAGGTGCTGGGCTCCCTTTTCCCTCCCACGGCACCACCGGCTCCGGCGCCCGACCAGCGCACGGAGCCGAAAGGGTGAACGCGGACCGGTCCGTACCCCGCGTCGGCGGGCCGCCGGACGGCCACGGAAAATACGAGGTGACAGCGGCCGTGGCCGGGCATCATGGCTGTCCCGCCGCCACCCGTGAGGGGGCGGTCCGGGGACGGCGCCCGTGGCCGCACGCATCGGCCCGCGCCGGTGAGACGACCACCATCGGGGGCCCCTGTGACCGTGACCAACATCCTGCTGTCCGGCGTCGTCGGCTCGACGGCGTACGGACTCGCCCGCGCGGGCTCCGACGTGGACCGGCTCGGCCTGTTCGCGGCGCCCACCGAGGACCTGCACGGCCTGCACGGCCCGAAGGAGTCCCATGTCAGCACGGCACCGGACCGCACCCTGCACGAGGCCGCGAAGTGGTGCAGGCTGGCGCTGGGCGGCAACCCGACGGTGATGGAACTCGTCTGGCTCCCGGACGAGCTGTACGAGGTCCGCACCCCGCTGGGCGACGAGCTCATCGGCATCCGGCCGTCGTTCCTGAGCGCACCGAGGGTCCGCGCCGCCTATCTCGGCTACGCGACCCAGCAGTTCAGGAAACTCCAGAACCGCAGCGCGGGACCGCTCTCCGACGAGGTCCGCAAGCGCACCGCCAAGCACGCCCGCCACCTCAAGCGGCTCTGCACACAGGGGTACGAGCTCTACGCGACGGGCCGCCTGACCATCAGGGTCGACGACCCGGAGGCCTACCACCGCTTCGGCGAGCAGGTCGCGGCCGACCCCGAGGCCGCGCTGCCCCTGCTGCGCGGGTTCGAGGAGGCCTTCGAGGAGACGCGCAGCGTGCTGCCGGAGCGGCCGGACGAGACGGCGGCCGAAGCCTGGCTGCGGCGGGTGCGGAGGCAGTTCTGGGCGACCGCGCCCCGCACGACGGGCGACGAGCCGCTCGAGGGCGGCCGACCCGTCCTCTGAGGGCCGACGGCAAGTCCCGTCGGCGGCCCGGAAATTCGCGTGACCCGACGCCGTGGCTCTTCCTACACTCACCACATCACGCGCCGACCGACGGTACGGCGGCGCGTCGTCGTGACGAGTGAGGGGAGCCCGGCCGTGCGTGTCCGCATCGCTGTCGTCGCTTCCCGTTCCCGGTACGAGGTGATCCTCGTGTCTCCGGCCGCCCGGTGCCCGCTGCGCGGCCGGCACCGGATGCCGTGACGAGACGACGTCCCCAGGAGCCCTGCCCGTCGGCCTGACCCGCGGAGCTTGCCGGCTTCGCGGAGCCCGACGGCTTCGCCGAGCCCGCCCGCTCGTTCGGACCTGACGGTTCCACCGCGCTTGGCGGTTTCACCGAACCTGACGGCTTCACCGCGCCCGGCGGTTCGCCGGGCCCGTCGGCTCTCCGAGCCACGGAGCCCGCCGGTCCGCCCGGCCGCAGGCACACCGACGTCCCCGTCCGGCTATCGCGCCGCCCTTCTCACCGTCGCCCCGAAAGGCCATGGGCCGTGCGTACCCACCTCAACCCTCACCTCACCGACCCGCTCGCCTTCGTCCGCAACCTGGGCATCCTCGCCCATGTGGACGCGGGCAAGACCACCCTCACCGAGCGGATGCTCTACGCGACCGGCAGCACCCACAAGCGCGGTGAGGTCCACGACGGCACGACCGTCACCGACTTCGACCCCCAGGAACGCGACCGCGGGATCACCATCTTCGCCGCGGCCGTCAGCTGCGCGTGGGACGGCCGTCGGATCAACCTGATCGACACCCCGGGGCACGTCGACTTCGCCGACGAGGTGGAGCGTTCGCTGCGCGTCCTCGACGGCGCCGTCGCGGTGTTCGACGCCGTCGCGGGAGTGGAGCCGCAGAGCGAGTCCGTGTGGCGGCAGGCCGACCGGCACGCCGTGCCGAGGATCGCGTTCGTCAACAAGCTGGACCGGGCGGGCGCCGACCTGGACACGGCCGTCGCCTCGATCCGGGCGCGACTGCACCCGGCTCCGCTGGTCGTACAGCTGCCGATCGGCACGGAGGACGGCTTCACCGGCGTCGTGGACCTGCTGCGCATGCGGGCACTGATCTGGGCCGACGGCGACGACACGGCCCAGGAAGGGCCGGTGCCGGCGGACCTGCGCGAGGAGGCGGACCGGCGGCGGCGGGCCCTGGAGGAAGCGGTGGCCGAACTGCACCCGGGCGCGCTGGACGAGTTCTGCGCACGCTCGGCGCTGTCGGCGGCGACGCTGGCCGCCGCACTGCGCGACCTGACGCACAGCGGCGACGGCGTGGTCGTGCTGTGCGGCTCGGCCTACCGCAACCGCGGCATCGAACCGCTGCTCGACGCCGTCGTGGCCTATCTGCCGTCGCCGCTGGACGTACCCGCCGTACGGGGTACGCACGACGGCGTGCCCCAGGAGCGGCCCGCGGACCCGGCGGCGCCGCTGGCGGCCCTGGTGTTCAAGGTGAACGCCACCCCGACGGGGCGGCTGACGTATCTGCGGGTGTACTCGGGAACGATCGGGAAGGGGGACGCGGTGATGGACGCGGGCGCGCGGCGCACCGAGCGCATCGGCCGCATCCTGCGGGTGCAGGCGGACCGCCGGACCCCGCTGGAGCGGGCGGTGGCGGGTGACATCGTCGCCGTGGTCGGCCTGAAGTCGGCCCGCGCGGGCTCGACGCTGTGCGCTCCCGAGGCGCCTCTCGTGCTCGAACCGCCGGGCGTCGCCGACCCGGTCGTCTCCGTGGCGGTCGAGGCCCGCAGGGGTACCGACACCGACCGGTTGGCCTCCGCGCTCGGCCGGCTGGCCGAGGAGGACCCGTCGCTGGTCGTCCGTACCGACCCCGAGACGGGCCAGACGGTGCTGTCCGGCATGGGCGAACTGCACCTGGAGGTGGCGGTGGAGACGCTCCGGCGTGCCCACGGCCTCGACGTCAACGTGGGCCGTCCGAGGGTGGCCCACCGCGAGACCGTCGTCCGCGGGGTCTCCGGGCTGGTCTTCCGCCACGTCAAACAGGACGGCGGCGCCGGGCAGTTCGCCCATGTCGTCCTCGACGTGGAACCGGTGGACCCCGTCGGAAGCGGTGGTGGCGGGGGCTTCGAGTTCCGGTCGGCCGTGGTCGGCGGCCGGGTGCCGAGGGAGTACGTCCGCGCGGTCGAGGCCGGGTGCCGGGACGCCCTGGCCGACGGTCCGCTCGGCGGGCATCCGGTGACCGGCCTGCGGGTGACGCTGACCGACGGGGCGACGCATGTGAAGGACTCCTCCGACACGGCGTTCCGCACCGCCGGCCGGCTCGCGCTCCGCGAGGCCCTGCGCGCCTGCGAGCTGGTCCTGCTGGAGCCGGTGGCCGAGGTCACCGTCACCGTGCCCGAGGACGCGGTCGGCTCCGTGCTCGGCGACCTGGCGGCGCGCCGCGGCCGGGTCACGGGCTCGACCGTACGGGCCGGTTCGGCGGTCGTCGGCGCCACCGTGCCGCTGGCCGAACTGTTCGGCTACGCGACCCGGCTGCGCAGCCGGACCCAGGGCCGCGGCACCTTCACGGCGAGGCCCACCGGGTACGCGCCGGTGCCGGCGTCGGCACCGGTGACCGGATCGACGCGGTAGGAGGCGTCGAGGGCACGGCGGTCCCCGGGCGGGCAGGGGGGGCCCCGGGGCCGGGGCGACCCAACCCCTGCCCCAC
>NZ_JBVJMD010000085.1:0-21134 GCF_055584385.1 Streptomyces sp. NPDC104096 | reverse complement strand
CACCCCGGCCGCCCATGGGCCGAACGCGGCGGTAGGCACAAGGACCCCGACCGCGAGCCCAGGCCGAGACGGCGGGCGACCTACACCCGCCCCCACGGCGTCCGACACCTGTTCGCCGCCTACGGCCTGGGCAAAGACCAGCTCTACGGCCACATCAAGAAGACCAACAACCACTCGAAGTTCCTGGAGTTCTGCCGCTACCTGCGCTCCCTGCACCCGGCCGAGAAGCGCATCGCGATCGTATGCGACAACTACTCCCCGCATCTGACGACGAAGCGGTGCCGGCGGGTCGGGACCTGGGCGACGGCCGACAACGTGGAGATCGCCTACACCTCGACCAATAGTTCCTGGTTCAACCGCATCGAGGCCCAGTTCACCGTCCTGCGCCACTTCACCCTCGACGGCACCGACCACGCCAGCCACAAAGAGCAGGGCAGCATGATCCGCCGCTACGTCATCTGGCGGAACAAGCACGCCGCCGGCGAACGCCTCCGCGAGGTCGTGAACAGGGCCGACGTTGCTTGATGCGGCACTAGTCACCGTGGTCGTCCTGCAGCACGCTGCGACGCTCCTGTTCGCGCTTGGAGTAGGCGGCTGCCCGGATCGCCTCGTCGCTCTCCAGGCCCGATCCCAGCGCGCCGCCCACCGTGGCGACCGAGGCGACGAACCAAGACAGCGTCCAGTACTCCGTGACGTGCAGCGGCGTTCGTGTCGTGGAAGCGAACAGCCGGTCGTTGAGGAGGAACAGCGCACACATCAGGTTGATGACCACCAACCCCGCGTAGCAGACGATCACCCCGATACCCACGGTCACGACCGTCGAGGCGTTGTAGAGAGCCGCCCTCTTCCTCGCCTCCGGCGAAACCTCATCCGTTCGATGCCACAGGTTCGCGTCCACGATCAGCCAGCCGATCATGAGAGCGACAGACCCGGCCATGGCGATCACCAGACGTGGCGTACTCAGGAAGGTGGCCAGGCTCCAGATGGTGGAGTTCACGGTGGCGACTGCTCCCGTGGCCAGTGCGGCCGCCAGGGCTTTCGACAAGCCCGGCACCAAGCGCCACGGCCGGTTGGCGCGGACCATACCGCCGAGCACCCGCAGGTAACCGCGCGGCCCACTGACGACGTACCGCAGATCGGCGATCTCCTCCTCACCGACCTGTCCCGGATGGATGGGCGCGAGACGACCGATGAAGGGCCCCCGCAGCGGCTGACTTCCCGGAGGCCCCTCAGGCCCAGTGGCCTGCAGGCCCGCCAGGCTGAGCACGGCTTCTTCCACGGCCTGCCGGGCCCTGGTCTGCAGCCGGAAGCCCCCCAGCGTGGGAAGGGACAGCAGCGCCAAGCCGTGTTCGTGACTCAGATCCACCACGAGCTTGCGCCCATGCGAGTGCAGCGGAAGGTCGGTGAGGGCCACGACGATGTCCCAGTCCCCCTCACTTCCGCGGTCCATGATCCGGCGCGTCAATGTGGACAGGTCCTCGGTCCCTGCTGTGAAGGGCTCGCTGACCACCTCGACGTCGAACCGTCGTTGCTGGCCTGACCTGTCGGCGAGCCGATCAGGAAGCATCCGGGCCATGCGCTGCGCGATCTCCGTCGGCGCATCCGGATCCGCCAGAAGAGCCACGACCGTAACGTCCTGGGACGACACCCGCATGACTCCTTATCGTCGGCTGCCCCCGCGATCGCACATGGCCACAGGATGCCCCCGAGGTAACGCCGACGCCGCGTGACACGCTGGCCCCTGCCGACAGGTGCAGGCGGTACGCTCGCAGCTCCTCGTGCTCCCTCGTGCAGGACCTGTCCCGCCACCGGGCCACACTGTTGCGTGCGCCACCACGGGCACCGGCTCCGCGCCACCCCGGGCGGCTCCGCACGTCGCGTCACCGGACACCCCGCTTCGGTGTCCTGCCCGGAAGTGCGCAGGGCAGGGGGTAGGCGAAGGTCCCGACTGGTTCGGGGGCCCAGCCGGGGCGGACCGAGAGTGGGCGCGAAGGGCGGTCGCCTCGCGGCGGGGCTCCATGGGCTTCAGCCGAACGATCGTCCTCATGGGCAGGGGGTGAGACCCGGGGACACAGTTCTCTTCACGCCCCCTACGGATCAGCGGTGAAGCACTCTCGAATGTTCCCTGGAGGCGGGGCCCGGGGGCGGCGCCTGTCGCGCGGTTCCCGGCGCGATCAGGTAATCAGGAACGGTGGACAAGGACGCGACCGACCCCTTCGTGCATGTCCGGGGCGCCGGTGAGAACAACCTGCGGAACGTCGATGTCGACGTTCCGCGGGACGCGATGGTCGCCTTCACCGGCGTCTCCGGTTCGGGCAAGTCCTCACTCGCGTTCGGCACGCTCTACGCGGAGGCCCAGCGGCGCTACTTCGAGTCCGTAGCACCGTACGCCCGAAGGCTGTTGCAACAGGTCGGCGCACCGCACGTGCAGGAAATCACCGGACTGCCACCGGCCGTGGCCCTGCAGCAACGACGCGGGTCGCCCAGCTCGCGCTCGACGGTCGGCACCATCACCACGCTGTCCAATCTGCTGCGCATGCTGTACTCCCGCGCCGGCACCTATCCGCACCGGGCCGCACGGCTGGAAGCCGAGTCGTTCTCACCCAACACCGCGGCCGGCGCCTGCCCGGAGTGCCACGGACTGGGCGTCGTGCACGACGTCGCCGAGGACCTGCTCGTCCCGGACCCCTCGCTGAGCATCCGCGAGGGGGCGATCGCCGCCTGGCCGGGCGCCTGGCAGGGCGCCAACCTGCGCAGTGTCGTGAACGGCCTGGGCATCGACATCGACCGTCCGTGGCGCAGGCTCAGGAAGAAGGACCGGGACTGGCTGCTGTACACGGACGAGCAGCCCTCCGTGTACATCGAGCCGGAGGAGGACCGCGTCGACTACGGCTACCAGGGCAAGTTCTGGAGCGCCCGCAAGCACGTCATGCACGTCCTCGCCGACTCCAAGAGCGAGAAGATGCGCGAACGGGCGCTCCGGTTCGTCAGGAGTGTGCCCTGCCCCGCCTGTCACGGCAGCGGACTGCGGCCCGAGGCGCTCGCCGTGACCTTCGCCGGACGTTCCATCGCCGAGATCAACGCGATGCCGCTCACCGAGGTCGTGGCGCTGCTGCGGCCCGTGGCGGGGCGGTCCGAGGCCGACGCCACCACGTCGACCGCGCGATCCGGGGAGACGACCGAGGTCGCGGTCCGGATCTGCGGCGATCTGGTCGCGCGCGTCGACGTACTGCTCGACCTGGGCCTCGGATATCTCAGCCTCGGGCGCCGCTCGACGACCCTGTCGCCCGGCGAGGCGCAGCGCCTGCGGATCGCCACCCAGCTTCGCTCGGGGCTGTTCGGCGTCGTCTACGTCCTCGACGAACCCTCCGCGGGCCTGCACCCGGCTGACGCGGAACCGCTGCTGGACGTGCTGGACCGCCTCAAGGCGGCGGGCAACTCGCTGTTCGTCGTGGAGCACGACATGGACGTCGTACGGCGGGCGGACTGGGTGGTCGACATCGGCCCCGGTGCGGGCGAGGGCGGCGGGCGCGTGCTGTACAGCGGCCCGGTCGCCGGTCTTGAGCGGGTCGGGGAGTCGGCCACGAGCCAGTACCTGTTCGGGCGCGCCCAGCCGCTCGAGCACCGCCCGCGCACACCGCACGGCTGGCTGCGCCTGCGCGGCGTCTCCCGCCACAATCTGCACGACGTGTCCGTCGACGTACCGCTCTGCGTACTGACGGCGGTGACGGGCGTGTCCGGTTCCGGAAAATCGACGCTGGTGACGCAGGTGCTCGCCGAGGTCGTCCGCGGCCACCTCGGACTCGTACCCGAGGAACCCGACGAGGCGCGGCTGGAGGTCGACGTCCAGGACGCGTCGGGGGTCGAGTCGTTCGACCGGCTGGTCCGGGTCGACCAACGGCCCATCGGCCGGACTCCCCGGTCCAACCTGGCCACGTACACCGGGATGTTCGACGCGGTGCGCAAGCTGTACGCGGCGACGGACGAAGCCAGGGCGCGCGGCTACTCGGCCGGGCGGTTCTCCTTCAACGTGCCCGAAGGCCGGTGCGAGACCTGTCAGGGCGAGGGATTCGTCGCGGTGGAACTGCTGTTCCTGCCCGGCACCTACGCCCCGTGCCCGGCCTGCGAAGGCGCCCGGTACAACGCCGAGACGCTGGAAGTCACCTACCGCGGCAAGAACATCGCGGACGTACTGGCGCTGTCCGTCGACGCCGCCGCCGAGTTCCTGTCCGCCGTCCCGGCGGCCTCCCGCAGTCTGGAGACGTTGCGCGAGGTGGGACTGGGCTACCTGCGGCTGGGCCAGCCCGCGACGGAACTCAGCGGCGGTGAGGCGCAACGCATCAAACTGGCCACCGAACTGCAGCGGGCCCGCCGCGGGCACGCGCTCTACCTGCTCGACGAGCCGACGGCGGGGCTGCACCCCTCGGACATCGCGCTGCTGCTGCGACAGCTGCACCGGCTCGTCGACGCCGGCAACACGGTCGTCCTCGTCGAGCACGACCTGGACACGATCGCCACCGCCGACTGGGTCATCGACCTCGGTCCGGGCGGCGGCGACGCGGGCGGGCGGGTGGTCGCGGCGGGCCCACCTGCCAAAGTGGCGAGCGCCCGCCGCAGCGCCACCGCGCCCTATCTCACGGCCCGGCTCGCGCGCTCCTGAGGGCAGCACGAGGGGCTGAGCGGCGGTAGCCGGCTTCGGGGCGCAGGGTCGCGCGCGTCGCCGTGCCGCGTTCCGGCTTGTGGCGGATATCGCTCGCGAGACGCCCCGTCTGAGCCCCTTCCGCCGGGTCAGCCGGGCACGGGGTGGTGCGCCCCGGCGAACTGTTCCACGACGGCGGCGCAGAAGGCGGGCAGGTCGGCCGGGCTGCGGCTGGTGACCAGCTGCCCGTCGACCACCACCTCCTGGTCGACCACCTCCGCTCCGGCGTTTCGCAGGTCGGTGCGGATGCTGGGCCAGGACGTCAGGCGGCGGCCGCGCACGGTGTCGGCTTCCGCCAGGGTCCACGGGCCGTGGCAGATCGATGCGACCGGTTTCCCGCTGGCCATGAAGTCCTTGACGAACTGCACCGCGTCGCGGTCCATGCGCAGCTGGTCGGGGTTCATGGTGCCGCCGGGCAGGAGCAGTGCGTGGTACTCGTCGACGGAGGCGTCGGCGACCAGGCGGTCCACGGGGAAGGTTCCGGCCGCGTCGAGGTCGAACTGGCGGGCCTGGATCTCGCCGGGGTGGAGCGAGATGATCTCGGTCTTCGCCCCTGCGCCCTGCAGCGCACCGCGCGGCTGGTCGAGTTCCACGCGCTCGACGCCGTCGGTGGCCAGAATCCCCACCCGCATCCCCTGGAGTTCCTGTGTCATGGTTGGGCTCCCTCAACGAGACGCTGGTTGTAGGCCGCGAGCGGTCGGGAGACCCGCAGGGCCTGTCCGCATTCCCGCCGTCCGAGTGAGGACGAGTTCGTTGGAGACGATCCGGGGCGGCTCGGCCTTCCCGGCCTGAGACGGGTCCGGTGACACGCACCGGGGTGCGACTGCTACAGCAGCCGGTCGAACACCGCGGTCACGCCCTCCCAGTGACTGGTCTGCGGGTTCTTGAGGTCCGGGTACATGATTTTGAACGTCTCGGCGAGGGCGACGCTGAGACCGCCGATGATCTCGGGGTAGCGCTCTTCGGTCTCCTGGGTGGGTGTCCTGTCGAGGGTGGGGTGCGCGGCGAGCTGTTCCAGGATCGGCTTCAGCTCGACCTCCTCGTCGAGCCGCCGGAACCGGTGGATGCTCTCCTGGAGGCCCTTGGTGATCGGTAGGTCCCACGGTTCGACGGTGTCCCTGCCGTTGGCCTTGGCCGACGCCTGGCCGACGACCAGGAGGTCGTAGAGCTTGGCGTCGACGAACTCGCCGTACCGCTTCAGGTCGTTCTTGTCCACGTCGAGGCTTGCGGCGGCGCGAAAGAACCTCTCAAACTTCGGCACACCCATCACGGTCATGCCTCTCGCCTCCTCACCGGGAACGGGCGGCGTCGTTCCCTCCCGCCCGCGCCTCCATCGGCTGTTACCCGGTCGAGATTCGCAGAGCCCCCTGCTGAGCGCCTCCGCATCCCAGGCCGAAAAAGGCCACCCCCTCTTCCCCTGGCAGAGCAGCATGAAGTGCGCGGGCACCCCTTGGCCGGCCGTACGCCCGTACGTACGTCCGTCCGTCCGTCCGTCCGTCCACGGGAGGCTGCACGGCGTTGCAACGCCTCGAACGAGAATTGCTGACAGGACGACACGACCAGCTCGGGGAAGCGGGACTGTACTGGGACACCCCGCCGAGACGGGGACAGGGCCCGGGCCCGGTGCAGGGGTCGGGCTGAGCAGGGCGTGCCATCCTGTCAACGCCCTCAGAGCATCTCCAGGGGCGTGGGCCCGTCGGGCGGCGGGAACGCCTCGTCGAGAGCGTCGAGCGCACCGGCAGGAAGGTGGAGGTCCACCGCGCCGCGGTTCTCCCGAACGTGGTCGGGTGATCCGGGACGCGGGATCGCGGCCACCCCCTGTTCCAGCACCCAGGCGAGTGCCACCTGGGCCGGCGTGGCTCCGAGGGCCCGGGCCACGGCACCCAAAGCGTCGCCCTTCAGCAGCCGCCCCTGCTCGATCGGGGAGTAGGCCATGACCGTCGTCCCGGCGTCGCGGCACCAGGGGAGCAGATCCCACTCGATGCCGCGCCGGGAGAGGTTGTACAGCACCTGGTCGACGGCCGCGGCGTCCCCATTGGGGAGGGTGGTCAGTTCGGCCATGTCGGCGACGTCCAGATTGCTCACGCCCCAGTAACGGATCTTCTCCGCCTCCATCAGGTCGGTGAATCCCGCACGGGTCTCCTCGAGTGGCCACCGTCCCCGCCAGTGCAGCAGGTAGAGGTCCAGCCGTTCCGTACGGAGCCGCCGCAGGCTGCCCTCGCAGGCGGCGACGGTGCCTTTCCGGTCGGAGTGGCCGGGCAGCACCTTGCTGACGAGGAAGACCTCCTCCCGGCGTCCCCGGAGGGCCTCCCCGACGAGCTCTTCGGCTGCACCGTCGCCGTACGTCTCCGCCGTGTCGACGACGGTCACGCCCAGGTCTACGCCCAGCCGCAGCGCGGCGATCTCCTGTTCACGCCGGGCCGGGTCCCCGCCCAGGTACCAGGTGGCCTGCCCGAGCGCCGCGATCTCCTCACCGGAGGGGAGCGCAATCGTTCTGGCCGATTCCGCAGACATCTCGGGCCTCCCGTCCGCCGCGGATGCGTGTCACGCGAACCCGCACCGGGTGCCCGGGTCCGCGCCTCCCGGACAGCCGTGTCGCATGCGCCGCAGGAAAGTCAGGAGGGGCGAGCGGACTGAGCCGAGAGCTCGCCGGGACCGGGTGCGCGTTCCCGCAACGCGACGACCACCGACACAACGGCGCCGCAGGAGAGGACCGTCGCGAAGCCGGTCATCGCGGTCTGCACGGCGAAGTGCCGCAGGGCGATGCTGAACAGGACGGAGGGCAGGCCCATTCCCAGGTACGCGACGACGAAGAACACGGCGAGGACTCCCGCGCGTGAGGCGGGCTCGGCCACTGAACCGGCACGTTCGACTCCTCCCTTGAACAGCAGCCCGGAGCCGGCTCCCGACAGGGACACGGCGACCAGGTAGAGCCAGAGGGCGGGGTGGTTGAGGGCGACGGCGCACAGGACCAGGCCGACCGGAAAGACCGCTGCCCCCACAATCAGGAGCCGGGGCAGTGGGAGGCGGCCCAGCACCAGCTGGGCGGCCGCCGCGGAACCGAACATGAGGAAGGCCGCCAGGCCGACCACGAGGTGCGAGTCGGTGTGCAGGGTGCCGTGGAGCACGCTCGCCCCGAGGGAGGAGATCAGGCCGAGGATCGCGAAGGCGAAGGCGCCCAGCGCGCCGGCCGCGCCGAACGCCCGCCGGCCGCCGGGGCGCAGGACGAACCTGCTGCGCGGTTGGGCCGCGGGCAGCTCCAGGTCGACGGTCTCCGGGGTGCGCAGCACCAGCGCCAGGCACACTGCCATGGCGAGCGTGAAGATCGCCTGGGCCGTGATCAGGGGCATGGGAAGCCACTCGGCGGCGGCTCCGGCGACCAGGGGCCCCGAGGCCAGGCCGCCGAGGTTGGCGGCGGTGGCCACGATGCCGGGCAGCACCGAACCCGTCCGTTCCGGACGGACCTCGTGGTGGAGGTCGTGCAGGTACGTCGTCGCGGTCGAGGCCATCAGCCCCAGTCCGACACCGTTCAGGATCCTGCCCGCGATCAGCCCCGGCAGGTCCCGCCACACGATCAGCACGACCGACGCGACGATGCCGACCAGCAGCGCCGGGACGATGATGCGCCGCCGGCCGAGCCGGTCCGACAGGTGTCCCAGCCCGAGGAAGGCGGCCGCTGCGCCCACGACCATCGAGGCGTACGCCACCGTGACCGTGGTCGCGCCGAAGTGGTCCCGGGCCTCGTACAGCGGCCACAGCGGAGTCGGCGCGGTGCCGAAGGCCATCAGCACGGTGAAGGCCACCGCCACGAACCAGAAGCCGGTCGTGTGCGAGGCACGGCGCCGGGCGGGGGCGCGGGGCGGCGGGTCGGCGGGAGCGGGTGCTGGGATCCGGTGGGGCGGGTCGTCGGGAGCGTCGGCTGTGGGACGGCTCAGCGGCGTCGGAACGGCAGGCAGGGGTACCCCTCCTCGGGCGGAAGCGGATGGCGCTTTCCATCCTCCTCACCAGCCAGAATCAGTGCCAACGAATGTTTTTGCTGGGCTCCAGCAATGCGAGTGATACTTCACGCGTGGAGCTACGTCAGCTGGAGCACTTCATCGCGGTCGCCGAGGAGCTGAGTTTCACGCGTGCCGCCCGTCGGCTGCACGTGGTGCAGTCAGGGGTGTCCGCCGCGATCCGCTCACTGGAGCGCGAGCTCGGCTGCGCGCTGTTCGAGCGCACGTCGCAGCAGGTCCGGCTCACCGGGGCGGGCGCCGCGCTGCTGCCGGAGGCTCGGGCCACCCTGAACGCCGCCCAGGCCGCACAGGACGCCGTGGGCGCCGCGCAGGACACGCTGCGCGGCACGGTGAACGTGGGCGCCATGGCCTCGGTCGAGGTGGTGGACCTGCCTGCGCTCCTCGGGCAGCTGCACGCGCGGCATCCGGCGATCGACGTCCGGCTGCGGCTGGCGACGGCCGGGTCGGCGGGACTGGCGCACGCGCTGCTCAGCGGGGACCTCGACGTGGCCTTCCTGTCGCTGCCCGAACGCAAGCCCGCCGGGATCGACGCACGGGAGCTGGCCACCGTGCCGCTCGTCATGGTGGTGAGCGCCGCCCATCCGCTCGCGCAGCGGGGAAAGGTGGCACTTGCGGACCTCGCGGGGGAGCCCTTCGTGGACTTCCCGCCGGGTTACGGCAACCGCGAGGTGGTCGACCGGGCGTTCGCGGCGGCGGGCGTCGTACGCAGGGTGGCACTGGAAGTGCCCGACATCGACATGGGGGCGGCTCTGGTCCGGCACGGTCTGGGCATCGCCTTCCTGCCCGCGTTCGCCGTTGCCCGCACCCCCGGGCTGCACGTCCTGGACGTCCACGACACCACGCTCCGCTGGGCCATGCATCTAGGCACGTCGTCGACCCGGCGGCCCAGCTCGGCTCTGCGGGCGCTGCTCGACCTGGTCGACCTCCACGTCATCGCCCTGTGATGCCCGGGCCGGGGTTCGGACGTCACCTGTCGGTGGTGTCCGGCCCCCTGCGTTCGTCTCGCTCCGGCCGCGACATCTACCGCAGCAGCCTCTGATGCTCCCGCTGCCGTGGTCCACAGGCGGCGTCGGCTACTGACACCGCTCGCGCAAAAGCTCCAGGGAGGCATCAGCCCGGTCCGCCCAGCACGATCTTCCACACTCGGGTCGCCACCTGGAGGTTCAGCCGGTCCTCGACGTTCGCGAGGTCGTAGCCGCTGATGTCGCGGATGCGCTGGAGCCGATAGCGCAGCGTGCTGCGGTGGATCGCGAGGGAGTCGGCGGTCTCGTCGTAGTTGCCACCGCAGTCGAAGTACCGGGACAGGGTCTCCACCATGGCCCCGTGGTGCCGGGAGTCGTAGTCGATGAGCTGCCCGAGCCACTCGTGGACGAACGTCTCCAGTTCCCGGTAATCGCTGCCGGGTCCCAGGATGCGGTAGAGGCCGAGCTCGTCGAAGAACGTCGCGCCGTAGCGCTCGCGTGAGTGGCGGCGCACGTCCAGGGCGCGCTGCGCCTCCTGGTAGTGGTGGGGGATGTCGTCCACGGCGTCGCAAGGGGCGCTCACCCCGATCGTCCCGGACCGCGTACCGGTCTCCCGGGCGAGCGCTTCGTACAACGCGCGGGCGTGCGGCCTGTCGCCAGTGATGAGGACGACGTGGTCGGAGCCGCGGGTCAGCAGCGAGCGCATGCCCACCGCAACGGCCGCCCGACTCACGGTCTGCGCGAAGGAATCGTCGGCGGTCCGGTTCGACCACTGCACCACGACGACGTAGTGACTGCCGTGCAGGTCGTGTCCGACTGCCTCGGACCGGGCGTAGGCGCTCGGCTCGTCCGCCCCTGCCAGGAGGTCGTCGGCCAGCTCGCGGTGCAGCCTCAGCTCCACTTCGGCCAGATTGCGCAGGTGCGTCAGCTCCAGAGCGAGCGACGCGGCGGCGCGTCCAAGCGCGAGTACGGTGTGCTCGTCGGCCTCGTCCCGGGCATCGACCAGCGCCAGCACGCCCAGGATCTCGCCGTGCGGGCGGATCAGGGTGATCAGCCGGTCCCTTATCCGCACCGGCCCGGCCTCTTTGGCGACGGCGTGCAGCATTTCGTTCTGGCGCACGGGGTCCGGTTCGGGATAGGGGACGGGGCGGTCGGGACCGCTCCAGGACCTCAGCCGACCGAAGCGGTCCTCGAGCAGCGCGGGAAGTCCGGTGAGCCCGTGCAGTGCGCGGGTGACAGCTTCCTCACCGCCACCCGAGGCGGCGACACCGGCCATGAGAGCGTGAACGGCTCGCTCGTAGCCCAGCTCGGCCACCACAGAGATCAGCTGCCGCTGGAGGGCTGTGCGTTCCTCCCGCAGCCGGTGCAGCTCCAGCGCGTCCTCGCGTTGGCGGCGGTGCGCGAAGGCGACCGACATTGCAGCAGCGGTGTGCCGGACGAGCATGGAGAGCAGGAATCGCTCGGCCTCGGTGGGCCGGGAGCGGGACGTGACCACGAGGTAGCCGTGGAGCGCCCCAGGTCCGCGTAGCCCCAGGGCCCGGCACCAGGGCCTGCTGGCTACGCTCACGTCGCCGTCCTGCCCGGCCAGCTCCCGCACCCTTCGGCCCACGGCCAGGGCATGCGTTCGCCCGTTCCTCGGGCTGGGGACCAGGTCGCCGCCCACCTTGAGGTATCCGGCCTCGGCGCTGTATGGCCCCGCGACGGCTATGTGGTCCATGGCCAGGCGCAGGATCGCGCCTTCGTCCGGAGCGTCGAACTGGGCGCGGGAGAGCGCGGCCAGTTCGAGGAGGGCATGGGCGGCTGGGGTGCGAGCGGGCAGGCGGGACCCTCTGGGCGCGGCCGTGGGGGGACGCCCGGCGCTGCCCCGGGGGAGGCTGCCCTTCCGGCCGGAGTAGCGGTGGTGCGGGCTGTCCGCCCGACTGCCGACCATGGGATCACTCCGTCATTCGTAGGTGAGCGGCTTTCGCGTACCCGGTCCCGGGCCGGCTATCCGAGATGTGTGGGTTCTTTCTCTCGTACTCGTGGGGCGACCGGACCCGTGCGTTCCTGACTCGCCAGGTGCAGGCGTGGAGCCACCCGGTTCGTCACCCTGGGCAGTGCTCGAGACTTTCCGTGCGCACCGGTGGGAAACCGGCGAGATCCCACCTCTACCTGAACGAGCGCGATCCGGAGAGTCGACGCAGGCGCTGCACCGGGAGGAGTTCCTCATGGCCAAGGCAGTGGGCATCGACCTGGGCACCACCAACTCGGTGATCGCCGCGTGGGAGGGCGGCGAGCCGTCCGTCGTGCCCAACAGCGAGGGCAACCGCACGACGCCGTCCGTGGTGGCCTTCACCGACACCGGGGAACGTCTGGTGGGCCAGTTGGCCCGGCGCCAGTCGATCCTCAACCCGAAGGGCACCATCTACTCGGCCAAGCGGTTCATCGGCCGGCACTTCGACGAGATCTCCGAGGAGGCCAGGGCGGTGGCGTACGACGTCGTCGAGGGCGACGGCGGGGCGGCCCGCTTCAAGGTGCGCGACAAGCTGTACGCGCCTGAGGAGATCAGCGCACAGGTGCTGCGCAAACTCGCCGACGACGCGTCCAAGCAGCTGGGGGAACGGGTCACGGAGGCGGTCATCACGGTGCCCGCCTACTTCAACGACGCCCAGCGCACCGCCACCAAGGACGCCGGACGGATCGCCGGGCTGGAGGTGCTGCGCATCATCAACGAGCCGACGGCGGCCGCCCTCGCGTACGGCATGGACAAGAAGGAGCACGAGACCGTCCTCGTCTTCGACCTGGGCGGCGGCACCTTCGACGTGAGCATCCTCGACGTCGGCGACGGCGTGGTGGAGGTGCGCTCCACCGCCGGTGACAGCCACCTGGGCGGCGACGACTTCGACCGGCGCCTGGTGGACTACCTCGCGGACGACTTCCAGAAGGAGAACGGCATCGACCTGCGCAAGGACCCGCAGGCGCTGCAACGACTGTTCGAGGCGGCGGAGAAGGCCAAGACCGAGCTCAGTTCTGTGACGCAGACGCAGGTCAGCCTGCCGTTCATCACCGCCGACGCCTCGGGCCCCAAGCACCTCACCGACTCGATCATGCGGTCCACTTTCGAGCAGATCACCGGCGACCTGGTGGAGCGTTGTCTGGGACCGGTGCAGCAGGCGATGGCCGACGCAAAGGTCGGCGAGAGCGACATCGACGAGGTCATCCTCGTCGGCGGTTCCACCCGCATCCCCGCCGTCCAGACTCTGGTCCGCCGGCTGACCGGCGGCAAGGAACCCAACATGAGCGTCAACCCCGACGAGGTCGTGGCCCTGGGTGCCGCGATCCAGGCCGGGGTGCTCAAGGGCGAGGTCAAGGACGTCCTGCTGCTCGACGTCACCCCGCTGTCGCTGGGAGTGGAGACGCGCGGCGGAGTGATGACGAAGATCATCGAGCGGAACACCACCATCCCCGTGCGCCGCAGCGAGACCTTCTCCACCGCCGAGGACAACCAGCCGGCCGTCGACATCGTCGTCCTCCAGGGCGAGCGCGAGCTGGCCGCCGACAACCGGGTGCTGGGCCGGTTCCAGCTCACCGACATCCGGCCGGCGCCGCGGGGCGAACCACAGATCGAGGTCATCTTCGACATCGACGCCAACGGCATCCTCAACGTCAAGGCCCGCGACCAGGACACCGGCAAGGAACAGGGCATCACCATCAGCGAGAGCTCCAACCTGGACCGCAGCGAGGTCGAACGCATGGTCCAGGAGGCCGAAAGCAACCGGGGCCAGGACCAGGCACTCCGCGAGGCCGTCGACGCACGCAACGAACTCGACGCCGTCGCGTACCAGGTCGAGAAGCGCCTCGCAGAACTGGGCGACGCAGCGCCCGCGCACGAGAAGGCACGCGCCGAGATGCTCGTGTCCGACGCCCGGGCGGCGGTCAAGGAGGAGGCGGGCGTGGAGCGCGTGCGGCCTCTGACCTCCGAACTCCAGCAGGTGCTCGCCGGGCTGGCGGCCCATCAGGGCGCCTCCGCCGCGGACGGCGGTCCCGGCCAGGACGCCGCCACCGGCGGTCCCACGAGTGGCGGTGGCGGTGACGATGATGTCATCGACGCCGAGTTCGACAAGAGCTGAGGCGCGCCATGCCCACCCACCCCCAGGAACCCGACCGGGCCGCGTCGGATCCGGGCGTACGGGTCCCGGAAGGCGCCGGACCTGCTCCTCGCGGGGATCTGCCCCAACCGGGGCCGCCCCGGCCCGAAGGGGCGAACGGCGAACCGGGGCCCGATGCCGCCGGCCCCGCGCCCGCCGAGGACGAGTACACGACCGCGATCCAGGAGCTGGAGGACCGCTGGCGGCGCGCACTCGCCGACCTCGACAACCTTCGCAAGCGTCACGCCAGGGAACTGGAGCGCGAACGGGCGGTGGAGCGGTCCCGCACGGCGGCCGCCTTCCTGCCCGTCCTCGACAACCTCGAACTCGCCCTGACTCACGCCGGCGCCGATCCGGGCGCGATCGTGGAGGGCATCCGAGCCGTACGCGACCAGGCGGTGAACGTCCTCGAACTGCTCGGCTACCCGCGGCACGCGGAGACCGGCGTCACCTTCGACCCGGCCCGGCACGAGGTGGTCGGTGTCGTCCAGGACTCCGACGCCCCACCGGGCACCGTCATCGAGGTGCTGCGCCCCGGCTACGGGGACGGCGAACGGCAACTCAGGCCCGCCGCCGTGACGGTCGCGAAGCGGGAGTGACCGGTCATGGCACGGGACTTCTACGAGGTGCTGGGCGTGTCGCGGACCGCGAGCCAGGACGAGATCCAGCAGGCTTATCGCAAACTCGCCCGCAAGCACCACCCCGACGTCAACAAGGACCCCGGGGCGGAGGAACGCTTCAAGGACCTCAACGAGGCATACAGCGTCCTGTCCGACCCCAGGACCCGAGCCCGCTACGACCGCTTCGGCGAGGACTTCCGCAAGATCCCCGAGGACTTCGACGAACGGGTCGCGGCCGGAGCGGGCGGCGGCTTCCGCGCCCGGAGGACCGCAGGCGCGGGCGGCCCTCGCGTCCGGTACGCCACCGGCTTCGGCGACGACCTCGGCGCGGAGGGCATCGACATCGAGGACCTGCTCGGCTCCATGTTCGGAGCCGGCGCCGCCCGAGGCGGCGTCCCCGGAGCGGACCAGGAGGCCGAACTGCCGCTCACCGTCGAGGAGGCGTACCGCGGCGGCCGTCGCACCGTCACACTCGCCGGCCCCACCGGGCAGCCGCGGCGGTACGAGGTCGACGTGCCGCCGGGCATCACCGACGGGCAGCGCATCCGGCTGGCGGGTGAGGGAGGTCAGGGCAGTGGTGACGCGGCCGCGGGCGACCTGTACCTGCGGGTGCGTATCCAGCCCCACCCCCGGTTCCGGCTGGACGGCCGTGACGTGCACGTCCAGGTCCCGGTCGCCCCGTGGGAGGCGGCCCTGGGTGCGACCGTACCGGTGCCCACGCCCGGCGGCGGCACGGCGAAGGTCACGGTGCCCGCGGGATCTTCCAGCGGCCGGCGGCTGCGGCTGCGCGGCGAGGGCATGCCGAACCCGCGGGGCGCGAACGGCGACCTGTACGCCGAACTCCGCATCATGGTGCCTCCCGCCCTCGGCGACCGGGAGCGCGAACTGTTCGAGGAGCTCGCCGCCACTTCCTCGTTCGACCCCAGGAGGACGCGATGAACGACCGACCCGCGGGAGCGGGAGACATCGGCCGGGCCGGCGTGGGCTCCCGTCCGGTACGAACAGGCGCCGACATCACTGCCTCGACGGCCGTCCGGTACGCGCTCGTCCCCGTCCCCAGGCTCTCCCTGGCCGCCGTGGCCCTTCGCTCGGGACTCCACCCCGATCTGATCCGCCGGTTCGTCGCCCTCGGCCTGGTCGACGCCGAGCGCGACTCCGCGGGGCGACTGGTGTTCGACCCCACGGCCCCGGCGGTTCTCGCCCGTATCCAGCGGCTGCGCACCGGACTCTGCCTCAACTACGCATCCATCGGCCTGGTGCTCGACCTGCTCGACCGCATCAGCCTGCTCGAAGCCGCCCTGCGCGGCCGCGGCACGAGGAGTGAAACACCCCCATGGACATGAACCGTCTCACCCAGAAGTCCCAGGAAGCCCTCCAGGAGGCCCAGAGCGCGGCCGTCGGCATGGGGCACACCGAGGTCGACGGGGAACACCTGCTGCTCGCGCTTCTCGATCAGGAGGACGGTCTGATCCCACGGTTGCTGCAACAGGCCGGCACCGAGCCGCAGGAACTGCGCGCGGCCGTGCGCGAGGAACTCTCCCGCCGCCCGAAGGTCACCGGTCCCGGCGCGGCACCCGGCCAGGTCTTCGTCACCCAGCGCCTGTCCCGCCTGCTCGATGCCGCCGAGCGGGAGGCCAAACGCCTCAAGGACGAGTACGTCTCCGTGGAGCACCTCCTGCTCGCCCTGGCCGAGGAGGGCTCGGCGACCGCCGCCGGACGCCTGCTCAAGGAGCACGGCGTGACCCGGGACTCGTTCCTGAGCGCGCTCACCCAGGTCCGCGGCAACCAGCGGGTCACCTCCGCCAACCCCGAAGTGGCCTATGAGGCTCTGGAGAAGTACGGCCGCGACCTGGTCCTCGAGGCTCGGTCCGGGCGGCTGGACCCGGTCATCGGCCGGGACGCGGAGATCCGCCGCGTCACCCAGATCCTCAGCCGCAAGACCAAGAACAACCCCGTCCTCATCGGCGACCCCGGCGTCGGCAAGACCGCCATCGTCGAGGGCCTGGCCCAGCGCATCGTTCGCGGCGACGTCCCCGAGGGCCTGCGCGACAAGACGGTGTTCGCTCTCGACATGGGCTCCCTGGTCGCCGGCGCCAAGTACCGCGGCGAGTTCGAGGAACGCCTCAAGGCCGTGCTGTCCGAGGTGAAGGCCGCCCAGGGACGCATCCTGCTCTTCGTCGACGAACTCCACACCGTCGTCGGCGCGGGCGCCGCCGAAGGGGCCATGGACGCGGGCAACATGCTCAAGCCGATGCTCGCCCGCGGCGAACTCCACATGATCGGCGCCACCACCCTCGACGAGTACCGCAAGCACATCGAGAAGGACGCCGCCCTCGAACGCCGCTTCCAGCAGGTCCTGGTCGACGAGCCGAGCGTGGAGGACACCATTTCCATCCTGCGCGGACTGCGCGAACGCCTCGAGGTCTTCCACGGCGTGAAGATCCAGGACACCGCACTGGTCTCCGCGGCCACCCTCAGCCACCGCTACATCACCGACCGGTTCCTGCCGGACAAGGCCATCGACCTCGTCGACGAGGCGTGCGCCCGGCTGCGCACCGAGATCGACTCGATGCCCGCCGAACTCGACGAGATCACCCGCCGCGTCACCCGCCTGGAGATCGAGGAGGCGGCCCTGTCCAAGGAGACCGACGCCGCCAGCAGAACCCGCCTGGAGGAACTGCGCAGGGAACTGGCCGACCTGCGCGGCGAGGCCGACGCCAAACACGCCCAGTGGGAGGCCGAACGGCAGGCCATCCGCCGCGTGCAGGAACTGCGCCAGGAACTGGAGCAGGTCCGCCTCGAAGCGGAGGAGGCCGAACGCGCCTACGACCTCAACCGGGCCGCCGAACTGCGCTACGGCCGCCTTCAGGACCTGGAGCGCCGGCTCGCCGCGGAGGAGGAGCAACTGGCCACCAAACAAGGGCAGAACCGGCTGCTGCGGGAGGTCGTCACCGAGGAGGAGATCGCCGACATCGTCGCCGCCTGGACCGGCATCCCCGTCGCCCGTCTCCAGGAGGGCGAACGCGAGAAGCTGCTGCGCCTCGACGAGATCCTGCGCGAGCGGGTCATCGGCCAGGACGAGGCCGTCAAGCTCGTCGCCGACGCCATCATCCGCGCCCGCTCCGGCATCCGCGACCCGCGCCGCCCCATCGGCTCGTTCATCTTCCTCGGCCCCACCGGCGTCGGGAAGACCGAGCTGGCCAAGACCCTCGCCGCGGCCCTGTTCGACTCCGAGGAGAACATGGTGCGCCTCGACATGAGTGAGTACCAGGAGCGGCACACCGTCAGCCGGCTCATGGGCGCACCACCCGGATACGTCGGCTACGAGGAAGGCGGCCAGCTCACCGAGGCCGTACGCCGCAAGCCGTACTCGGTCGTGCTGTTCGACGAGATCGAGAAGGCGCACACCGATGTCTTCAACACCCTGCTGCAGGTCCTCGACGACGGCCGCATCACCGACTCCCAGGGCCGAACCGTCGACTTCCGCAACACCGTGATCATCATGACGTCGAACATCGGCTCCGAGCACCTCCTCGACGGCGCCACCGCCGAGGGCGAGATCAAGCCGGACGCCCGCGCCCTGGTGATGGGCGAGCTGCGCGGGCACTTCCGCCCGGAGTTCCTCAACCGCGTCGACGACATCGTGCTGTTCAAACCGCTCGGCGAGCGGCAGATCGAGCGGATCGTGGAGCTGCAGTTCGACGAGCTGCGCCGTCGGCTCGCCGAACGCCGCATCACCGTCGAACTCACCGACGCGGCCAGGGAGGTGATCTCCCATCAGGGCTACGACCCCGTGTACGGGGCCCGCCCGCTGCGCCGCTACATCTCCCACGAGGTCGAGACGATGGTCGGGCGCGCCCTGCTGCGCGGTGACGTCCAGGACGGCGCGACGATCCGTGTCGACGCCGAACACGGAGAGCTGGTGGTCACCTACGACCAGCCCGACGACGTGAAGGGAGCGCGGGCGGCATGAGCACGATGCAGGCGACGACCGTCAGTTGTCCCCGCTGCGGGCGCACCAACCGGGTGCCCGTGGCCGCGGAGGGCCGTCCCAAGTGCGGCCACTGCGAGCAGCCGCTGCCGTGGATGGTGGACGCGGGCGACGACGACTTCACCGAGGTCGCCGAGCGGGCCGACGTCCCCGTCGTGGTCGACCTGTGGGCCACCTGGTGCGGCCCCTGCCGCATGGTCAGCCCCGCACTGGAGCAGGTCGCCACCGATCTCGCCGGCCGAATCAAACTCGTCAAGGTCGACGTCGACAAGAACCCGCGGCTGTCGCGGCGTTTCGAGGTCCAGGCCGTACCGACACTGCTGATCCTCGACCGGGGCGAGACGGTCGCCCGGCAGGCGGGGGCGGCGCCCGCCCCCGCTCTGCGCCAGTGGGTGGAACAGTCCATCACCGCCCGGAAAGGGTGATCCGGATGACCCTGCACGCAGATCCCCACCTCGCGCTCGTCCGGCCGGTCGAGCCGCTGACCCCAGAAGGGTGTCAGGAGTGTCTGATGCTCGGCTCCCCGTGGGTCCACCTGAGGCTCTGCCTGACCTGCGGGCACGTCGGCTGCTGTGACTCCTCGCCGAACAAGCACGCGCGCAAGCACGCAGCTGCCGTCGCCCATCCGATCGTGCAGTCGTTCCAGCCCGGCGAGGAATGGCGCTGGTGCTACGTTGACGAGGCGTTCGTCTGATGTCCGGCGACCAGTCGCTGCCGGGCGGAGAACCGGTGCCGGAGGAAGCGGACGAGGCCGCCGTCCGGGAGACCCCGGACATCTACGGCGCGTATCCGCGCCTCACGGAGGAGCAGACAGCACGTCTGGCGGAGCACGGGCAACGCCGGACCATGGCTCCGAACGACGTGCTGATCCGGGAGGGCGAGCGCTGCGAGACGTTCTTCGTCGTCCTCAGCGGTACCGTCGCCGTCGTCGAGGGCCACGGCACTCCCGAGGAGCGCGTGCTGCGCGTGCACGGCCCCGGTCGCTTCATCGGTGAACTCGGCCTACTTTACGGACAAGTGGCCTTCTACACCGCTGTCGCCAGGGAGCCGGGCGAGGTCCTTGTCGTCTCCTTGGACCACTTGCGTCACCTGGTGTCCCAGGACTCCACCATCGGGGACACCGTGCTGCGTGCCTGTCTGTGCCGTCGCGCGCTGCTCGTCGGACAGGGCGCCGGGTTCCGCATCATCGGCTCGCGCTACTCCCCCGACACCAGACGGCTGCGCGAGTTCGCCGTCCGCAACCGGCTGCCGCACCGCTGGATCGACCTGGAGACCGACGAGGAGGCCGAGGAGCTGCTGCGCCGCTTCGGCGTCGGCCCGGAGGAGACACCACTCGTCATCTGGCGGGACACCACCCTGTTGCGCAACCCCAGCAACACGGAACTGGCCCGGCTCATCGGCCTGCCGTCACTACCCGCCGGAAACCGTCACGGCGACGTCCTCATCGTCGGCTCCGGACCCGCCGGCCTCGCTGCCGCGGTGTACGCCGCCTCCGAGGGCCTGAGCACCATGGTGGTGGAGGCAATGGCCACCGGCGGCCAGGCCGGCACGTCGTCCCGCATCGAGAATCTGCTCGGCTTCCCGTCCGGCATCTCCGGCGCCGAACTCACCGAACGCGCCGTGCTCCAGGCCGACAAGTTCGGCGCCAGGATCAGCCTTCCGCTGGAGGCGACCGCTCTCCATCCCAAGGACGAGGACCACTACGTGGTGGCGTTCGCCGACGGCAGCGAGATCGCAGCCCGCGCCGTCGTCCTGGCCATGGGTGCCCGCTACCGCCGGCTCAAGGTGCCCGGCATCGAACGCCTGGAGGGAACGAGCGTGCACTACTCGGCGACCCTTTACGAGGCCCAGCAATGCCGCACCGACCCGGTGGCCGTCGTCGGCGGAGGCAACTCGGCGGGCCAGGCGGTGCTGTTCCTCGCCGGGCACGCGCCGAAGGTGCACCTGCTGGTCCGAGGAGCCAGCCTTGAGGCCAACATGTCCCGTTACCTGGTCGACCAGGTCGAGCGCCATCCGCGGGTGGAGGTCATGCTGCACACCGAGATCACCGAGGTCATCGGCCAGGAAGTGCTGGAGGAGCTCGACGTGGTCGACAACCGCACGGGCGGGCACCGCCGGCTCGCGGTACGGAGCCTGTTCGTCTTCACCGGCGCCGCCCCTCACACCGAGTGGCTCGCCGGCATGATCGCCCTCGACTCCCGCGGCTTCGTCCTCACCGGGCCGGAAGCCCGGGAAGCCTGTGCCTACCCCGAGGTGTGGCACGGTCGCGGACGCTCGTGCATGACCCTGGAGGCCAGCCTGCCCGGGGTCTTCGCGGTAGGGGACGTCCGTAGCGGTTCGGTGAAGCGGGTGGCCTCCGCGGCCGGTGAGGGCGCGATGGCCATCCACTTTGTGCACCGCCACCTGGGGCACTCGGCCGTACCCGGCACCACGGGCACGTCAGCTGTCGCGGGCCACTCGGACGTCTCCCCACGCATACGTCACAAGGAGTCCGCATGGCTCGCGTGACGAATGGCGCCCGTCCGGCGCCACCGCGGTGGCGGGCAGCCGTGGTCGCCTCGCGGCTGCCCGCGGTTCGGGGCGGACAGTGATGCGGGGTCGTCGGGTCCGCCCCGAGCGTGCGGCTCGCCGTCTATGCGGCGGGGGTGAGTTCGGCCTGGCCGAACAGCAGCGCGTAGCCGGTGGGGAGCTGGTGGAGGATGCGGGTGATCAGGTCGGG
>NZ_JBVJMD010000084.1:0-22877 GCF_055584385.1 Streptomyces sp. NPDC104096 | reverse complement strand
CGGGTCCAGGGCCCGCCGGGTCGCGTCACCGAACGGGTCCCTCCCCTGCCAGCCGACGGTCCACAGGCCGAAGGTGAACCTGTCCTCGGGAGTGGCGTTGAAGCGCTTCGACATGTGGCGGCCCTTGCTGTCGCGCAGTCCGGCAACGCTGCCGGACGGGTTTGTTTGATGTGATGACTAATACGCCAAGAGCATGCTCTCGCGCTAGCCCCACGTGGCACGTCTCTCGCCATGGCTCGACGTGAAGACCGATCCCGTCTGCGTAATCAGGCCTGATCAGAGCCATTGAGTTGCCGGGACAGGCTCGTGGGCCGGATTTGTTTTGTGTACGATCAAATTCGTCGTGACGCTGCCCGTGCCCGAGTCCGACGGCCTCCGCTCCCCTGAGGAAGATCATGAAGTTCACCAATGGCTTCTGGCGTATTCGCGATGGCGTACAGATCGCCTACGCCACCGAAGTACGTGACGTGCGAACCGAAGCGAAGCGCTTCACCACCCATGCGGCCGTGCAACGGGTGACACGCAGGGGCGACACGCTCAACGCGCCCCTCATCTCGGCCGAGTGCTTCTCCCCCGCCGAGGGCGTCATCGGCGTCCGGCTCACCCACCACTCCGGCAAACGCCGCAACGGTCCCGAATTCACCGTCGCCGGCGTCGAGGGCGGCGCGGGCGAGGTACGCACCGCCGACGGCGTCACCGAGCTGATCAGCGGTCCCCTCACCCTGCGCCTGGACCGCGCCGCCCCCTTCACGCTGAGCTTCCGCGACGCCGACGGCCGCGAACTGACCCAGGCGGGCACCAAGGGCGCCGCCTTCGCCACCACCGACCAGGGCGAGCACCACATGGTGGGCAAGCTCTCGCTCGGCGTCGGCGAGCAGGTCTACGGCCTCGGCGAACGCTTCACCCCGTTCGTCAAGAACGGCCAGGTGATCGACATGTGGCAGGCGGACGGCGGCACCAGCAGCGAGCAGGCCTACAAGAACATCCCGTTCTACCTCTCCTCACGCGGCTACGGCGTGTTCGTCAACCATCCCGGCAAGGTCTCCTTCGAGGTCGGCTCGGAGTCCGTCGGCCAGGTCCAGTTCAGCGTCGAGGACCAGACCCTGGAGTACTACGTCGTCGCGGGTCCCACCCCGAAGGACGTCCTCGCCCGCTACACCGGCCTCACCGGCCGCCCGGCCCTGCCGCCGGCCTGGTCCTTCGGCCTGTGGCTGACCACCTCCTTCACCACCTCCTACGACGAGGCGACGGTGATGTCGTTCGTCGACGGCATGTCCGAGCGCGGCATCCCGCTGTCGGTGTTCCACTTCGACTGCTTCTGGATGCGCGAGTACCAGTGGTGCGACTTCGAGTGGGACCCGGACGTCTTCCCCGACCCCGCGGGCATGCTGGCCCGGCTCAAGGCCAAGGGCCTGCGGATCAGCGCCTGGATCAACCCCTACATCGCCCAGAAGTCCCCGCTGTTCGACGAGGCCGCCGAGCTGGGCCACCTGGTGCGCCGCGCCGACGGCGACGTATGGCAGTGGGACCTGTGGCAGGCGGGCATGGGCCTGGTCGACTTCACCAGCCCCGAGGCCTGCGCCTGGTTCCAGTCGAAGCTCAAGCCGCTGCTGGACCAGGGCGTCGACTGCTTCAAGACCGACTTCGGCGAGCGCATCCCCACCGACGTCGTCTGGCACGACGGCTCGGACCCCGAGCGGATGCACAACTACTACACGGAGCTCTACAACAGGACCGTCTTCGAGCTGCTGGAGAAGGAGCGCGGACAGGGCGAGGCCGTGCTGTTCGCCCGTTCCGCGACCGCGGGCGGCCAGCAGTACCCGGTGCACTGGGGCGGCGACTGCTGGTCCTCCTTCGAGGCGATGGCCGAGTCGCTGCGCGGCGGGCTGTCGCTGTCGCTGAGCGGCTTCGGCTTCTGGAGCCACGACATCGGCGGCTTCGAGGGCACCCCCGACGCCTCGGTGTTCAAGCGCTGGCTGGCCTTCGGTCTGCTCTCCTCGCACAGCCGGCTGCACGGCTCCTCCTCCTACCGGGTGCCGTGGGAGTTCGGCGACGAGGCCGTCGACGTCGCCCGCCGCTTCACGCTGCTCAAGCACCGGCTGATGCCGTACCTGTACGGCGTCGGGGTCGAGGCCCACCGCACCGGCGTGCCCTCGATGCGTCCGATGCTGCTGGAGTTCCCCGGCGACCCGGCCTGCCGCCCGCTGGACCGCCAGTACCTGCTCGGCGCCGACCTGCTGGTCGCCCCCGTCTTCGCCGAGGACGGGGAGGTCGAGGTCTACCTGCCCGAGGGCACCTGGACGCACCTGCTCACCGGCGAGACCGTGACCGGCCCGGTCTGGCGCACCGAGCGCCACGGCTACGACAGCCTTCCGCTGTACGTCCGTGAGGGCGCCGTCCTGCCGCTGTCCGCCGACGACCAGCGCCCCGACGGCGACTGGCTGGAGGGCCTCACCCTCCTCGTCCACCCGACCGCCGAGCCCGGCTACGCGCGCACCGTGACCGTCCCGGACCTCGACGGCACCACCGCCGCGACCTTCCGCGTCCGGCGGGACGGCGACACGCTGAGCGTCACCGCGGAGGGCGACGGCCGACCGTTCACCGTGCAGGTCGCGGGCGGCGCGAGCGTCACCGGGACCGGCGAGGTGACCGTGCCCCTGGCCTGACCCGGCACGGCACCCCGCACCCGGCCGGGGAGGAGCGGGATCCGCGCACGCGCCCGCCCCTCCCCGGCCCCGGCGTCCGGGGCCATGGCGGGACGACCCGCGTCGGCAACGCCGCGACTAGATTCGACAGGCGCCGGTCGGTACGCCGCGGGCGACGCCGTACGGAGTCAGCGCGACGACACCGGTGCCCCGCGACGGGGTGTCGGCACCGATGTCCAGCGGACTGACCCCGAGGGAGCGGGCGATGTCCGGCGCCAGGTCATGGGCGGCCGCCCGCCACTCGTCCTCGTCGTCCCGGCTCTCCCGTGCGGCGTCCCAGTCGGGGCTCAGACCCAGCTCTGCACGGCGGGTCCGCTCCAACGGCAGGGGCTCACCGAGCGTCAGCAGCTCGTCCTCCCCCTCACCGGTCTCGCAGTAGCGCCGAAGCACCGTTCCCCGCTCGGCGACGAGCCAGGCGGAGCCGTCGCCCCGTCCTCCGTAGTAGTACGCCTGAGCCCGTCCGTAGCGGGCGCTGAGCCGGGTGCACAGGTCCAGCACGTCCGCGCTGCGCTCCTCGCCGCACGGATCGCACCAGGCACCGAGGACGAAGGTCCAGCCGTCGAGCTCCGGGGTGACGAAGACCCGCTCGTTGCCGTCGTGCTCCGAGGTGTCGCACCCATGGCCGTCGGCGTCGACGATGTCGTTGCCGAGCGCGAACGTCACGGGTCTGGGCTCGGTCAGGCCCAGGGCCCGCAGTATCCCGGCCTGGTCCCCGCTCGGCACGGCGATCCAGTGGTTCCAGCAGGCCCACAGCGGCTCGGGCCGGTCGTCCGGGAGCTTGACGCGGACCAGCCGCTCGATCGCGGCCCGGTCGGCGTCGGAGAGCGCCGGTTCGCCGCCCAGTTCGGCCAGCACCGTCAGCGCCCGCGCCCGCTGCCGTCCCGGACCCTGCTCCCGGATACGCCGGAGCAGCGGGACGATCCGCTCGCCCTGGAGCACCAGGACGTTCGCCGCCTGTCGGCCGACCTCCTCGTCCGGGTCGCCGAGCAACGGCAGCAGGGCGGTCGCGGCGGGCCGGGCACCCTCGCCGCAGCGCTGGATCCCGCGGACGGCGGCACCGCGTACCAGCGGCAGGGGATGCGAGAGCGCCCCCGTGTACCAGGCCAGGGCGGCCACGCCGAGGTCCCCGAACACGAGACCGACCCGTCTACGGGCCTGCTCGGTGGGCGCGGAGACCAGCCCTTGGAGCAGGCCGTCGAAGCCGGTCCGCCCGAGGCGCCCGAGTACGGCGGACAGCTGCCACCAGTCCACAGGGGACTCCGTGTCCGTCACCTCCCGGACCAGCCGCGCCACCCCGTCGGCGCCGAGCCCGACCAACGCGTCCGCCGCCGCCCCACGCCGTTCGGGCACGGCGAGGTCCCGTACCAGGTCGATGTCCACGCACAGCCCCTTCCGCCGGACCCGGTCCGGACTCCCCGGCCTTCATCATGGCGCACGCCTCTGACACCGGCCGGAGCGCTCGTACCGGTCGCGGAAGCAGCGGGTCACTTCGCGTCGTGGGAGCCGGGGTGACCGGGCCGGTGATGCTCGGTCAGGACGGTGAGCAGGCGGGTGAGTTCGCTCTGCTGGCCGGGGTCGAGGGGGGCGAGGAGTTCGCGCTGGGCGTCGGTGACGAGGGCGTCGAGGTGCTCCCGGCGGCGTCGGCCCTCGGCGGTGAGGGTGATGACGTTGCGGCGGCGGTCCGCCGGGTCCGGCGCGCGTCGGACGTACGCGGCGTCCCCGAGTTCGTTGAGGACGGCGACCATGTCACTGCGGTAGATGCCGGTACGGCGACTGAGTTCGGCCTGGCTCGCGGCGCCGTCCTCGGCGAGCGCGGTGAGCACGGCGAAGTGCCACTTGCGGGCGTCCGCGGCGGCCAGCCGCTCGTTGACGAGCCGGTCCGCGACGGCCGCGACCCCGGCGAGCAGGCGGCTGGGGATGGCGCGCAGCCGGGCCGGGGCGGGTTCTGGGGTCGCGCTCACGGGGGTCCTCCACCTCTTGCGTTAGTGTCACTAACATTCTACATTCGTTAGTGTCACGAACGTTAGGGCTCCAAACGAATCCTCTGGAGTGACTGCCATGATCAAGCCGTTCCGCATCGACATCCCCCAGGCCGACCTCGACGACCTGGCCGACCGCCTCTCCCGGACCCGCTGGCCCAACGAGGTCGCCGACGCCGGCTGGGACTACGGTTTCCCGCTGACGCGGCTGAAGGAGCTCGCCGAGTACTGGCGCACCGGCTACGACTGGCGTGCGCACGAGGCCGAGCTCAACAAGCTTGCGCACTTCACCACCGAGATCGACGGCCAGGACATCCACTTCGTCCATGTCCGGTGCGCGAAGCCCGACGCGCTCGCGCTGGTCCTCACGCACGGCTGGCCCGGTTCGTTCCTGGAGTTCCTCGACGTGATCGAGCCGCTGGCGCGCGACTTCCACCTGGTGATCCCGTCCATCCCGGGCTACGGCTTCTCGGGGCCCACCCACGAGCGCGGCTGGGACGTCGTCCACGTCGCACGGGCCTGGGCCGAGCTGATGCGCCGTCTCGGGTACGAGCGATACGGCGCGCAGGGCGGCGACTTCGGCTCGGGCATCTCCACGGCGCTCGGCGCGGTGGCACCCGACCACGTCGTCGGGGTCCACGTCAACTACCTGCCGACCCGCCCGGACCCGGATGCCGGCATCGAACTGTCCGCGACGGACGAGGCCCGGCTCGACAGGATCAGGCACCTGATGGCGAACCGCCCGCCGTACCAGGCCCTCCAGGCCACCACCCCGCAGACCCTCGGCTACGCGCTGACCGACTCGCCGGTCGGCCAACTGGCCTGGATCGCCGAGCGCTTCGCCCAGTGGACCGACCCGCGCGCGCCGATCGGCGACGACCGCATGCTCACCGACGTCTCGCTGTACTGGCTGACCGCCACCGCCGCCTCCTCGGCCCGACTGCACCGTGACACGCCACGGGGCACCGCGCCCTGCCCGGTGCCGGTCGGCGTGGCGGTGTTCGCGCACGACATCACGCTGCCGGTGCGGCCGCTGGCCGAGCGACTGTACGACATCAGGCACTGGTCGGAGTTCGAGCGCGGCGGCCACTTCGCCGCGATGGAGGTGCCGGAACTGCTCGCCGAGGATGTCCGGGAGTTCTTCCTCACCCGCCTCGACGACGACCGGTCGGCCGTCACCGGTGCGCGAAGCGCCCGTCGCCACCTCGTCCGAGACGCGGCGGACGGCCAGGACCCGACCTGATCGTCGAGGTCCTGGCCCGCCGCGCGTCGCACCCGTGGTGACGGGCCGGGGCCCTCGCGTGCGGCGCCCACCGGAGCGCCACCGCGTCCCCGACCGACACGGCCCTCGCGGTTGTCGTCGTGCCGGGGAAGTACCAGCGCCGACTGCCCGCCGCTGTCACGGTCACCTTGGTGCCGAGCTGCCCGGAGCCGGACGTCTTCACAATCCTGACCGTGCTGTAGCGGGCCGTGCCGGCCTTCCGGTACTGGAGCTTCACGTCCTGCCCGGCGAGTCCCTGGTATTTCAGGGTCTCCCGGTTCGCCCGCGTCAGCTCGCCGGTGATCGTGAGCTTCGCGCCCTCGGCGACCGGCTCGGGAGCCGCGTCCGTCGTCAGCGCCGCGGCTCGCTTCACCCTCTCCCCTGGTGGACGGATGCGTCATGCCGGTCGCCGAACCGACCGGTGACCGGTGCCTCGACGGCCCCGCACGGAAGAGCCAACAGGCATGAGAAGAAAGGTAGTTGAATGCAACACGTCAGGCGGTCACCCCCGAGTCGGTGCCAGCACGCGGTCGAGCGCTGCCCGGCCCGCGGGGCCCCAGGCCTTCTTGCCACCGGGAAGGCCCCTGTCCCCGGCCTGGCCCATGAGGAGGAGGAAGAGGGCCTTGGCGGCGGCCAGGGCCCGCGCGCGCCGGATCATCGCCCCGTCCGCGGTCGCGTAGGCGTCGAAGAACCGTGCTGCCGCGCCCGCGGGAAGGAGTACCCACGCGGCCGCGAGATCGACCGCGGGATCACCCGCGCACATGTCGCCGAAGTCGATCACGCCCGAGAGGGTGCCGTTCGACACCACGACGTTCGCGGGATGCAGGTCGCCGTGCAGCCATACCGGCGGGCCGTGCCGACCGGGGGCCGCATCGGGGTCGGGACCGGCAGCGGAAGGCGCGGTGCCAGGGCGGGCAGCCACCGGTGCTCCTTGCGCAGCAGGGACGGCGCACGCTCCGTGCGCGGCATCCGCACGGCCAACTCGTCTCCGAGACGCCACAGTCGGTTGTCCCAGCCGCCGTCCACCGCATGCAGGTCCAACCCCGCGAGGTCGGGATGCTGCTCTCTCACCAAGGAGCGCACCAACCCGTTGTCGATCTCGAAGCCGTCCATGGCCCCACTCAACCATCCTGGTGGAACGGGACGCCGCGTCGCGTCGTGAACCCCACCGGAGCGGTATGTGTGTTCCACGCCACATGACGCAAGTGCATAGCGGAGCGGGGGCCGGTGTCTTTCTTCAGGGTGCGAGGGTGTGCGGCGGCGGATGTGGCCGACGGGCGGGAGACAAGGGGGTGACGCTGATGGGGCGGTCGCGGTCCGAGGAGTTCGACCGGTTCGTGACGGCTCGGTGGTCGGCGTTGCTCCACCTGGCCCGGCTGCTCACCGGCGGGGACCGGCACCGGGCGGAGGATCTGCTCCAGGAGGCGCTGGTCAAGCTGTGGTTCGCCTGGCCGAGGGTGGCCGAGCAGGCACCCGAGGCGTATGTGCGCAGGGTCCTGGCGCGTGCGGCGGCCCGCTCGGCCCGGCGTCGCTGGTGGGGTGAGCACCCCGTGGAGCGGCTGCCCGAGCCGCCCGAGCCGGCGGACGAGGTCGCCGCCGTGGACGAACGGACCCGGCTGGAGGCCATGTTGGCGTCGCTTCCGGCGCGGCAGCGGGCCGCGGTGGTGCTGCGCTACTACCAGGACCTGCCCGAGCGGCACGTCGCGGAGATCCTGGGATGCCCGGTGGGTACCGCCCGTTCGCTGACGGCACGCGGCGTCGCCCGGTTGCGGGGGCTGCTGTCCGCGTCGGTCGAGCCGGTCGAGTGAAGAAGGAGCCATGGATCACTTCGAACAGGAGCTGGCACGCCTGATGCGTGACAGCCGGGAGGACACGCCCTACGAGGACCGGCACCGGCATCGCCTGCACGACGCGGTCCGCGCCCGACGGCGGGCCCGCGCCGCCTGGCTGGCCACCGGATCCGCGCTGGCCCTGGCAGGGCTCGGCGTCGGGCTGGTGTTCCTGACGAGCGCCTTCGCCCAGGGCGGGCCCACCGGTCCTCGACCCCGTCCCGTGACGTCCGCCGAGTCGGTCCCGCTGCCGTCGACGGCCCGGTCCGCCTCCGCCGCCCAGGGGGTGCCCGTGCCCTACCACCCCTCGCGGTCCGGGCGGCCGGTGCCGTACCCGAGCACCACGGAGGTGGTTCCCCTGCCAGGTGCGAGCGGCCCCGACCGGTGAGATCCGATGCCACCCGGCCTGACCGATGAGGGCCGCCGGCACCCGGTCCTGACCGGTGAGGGCCGCTGGCACCCGGCCCTCACCGTCGTCCGCCGACCCCCGCTCCCCCGGCCCATGCCCGTCACCAGCCAGAAAGCCCCCCGCGTGATCCCTGAGAACGCGCCCGCGCGCGTCGCCGAGCCGCACGAGACACCGCCCGGCCGGCCGGTCCCCTGGGCGCGGCGCCTGCACCGCTTCGGGTACGTCGAGCGGCCGTACGCGTCCGTGCGGGACCGCCTGGTCGTACCGTTCCCCGAACCCGGAACGCGGCCGTGGCTCCTGCTCGGGCTGTCCCCGGCGGCGGCGGGCCGGGCGGCCCGCCGGTCGGGCTGGGGCGGGCCGCTGCTGGTGACGCTGCTCGCCGGGCTGCTGCGCTTCTGGCGGCTGGGCAGCCCGCGGGCGATCGTGTTCGACGAGACGTACTACGCCAAGGACGCCTGGTCGCTGCTGCGGCTCGGCTACGAGGGCAGCTGGCCGGACCGCACGATCGCCGACCCGCAGATCCTGGCCCGTCCCCAGGTCATCCCCCTCTCCGACACCGGGGCCTTCGTCGCGCACCCGCCGACGGGCAAGTGGGTGATCGCCCTCGGCGAGTGGCTGTTCGGCCTGGACCCGTTCGCCTGGCGCTTCATGACCGCGGTCCTCGGCACGCTGTCGGTGCTGATCCTGTGCCGGACAGGACGCCGTCTGTTCCGTTCGACGCCGCTGGGCTGCCTGGCCGGAGCGCTGATGGCGGTGGACGGTCTGCACTTCGTGATGAGCCGCACCGCGCTGCTCGACCTCGTCGTCATGTTCTTCGTGCTGGCGGCGTTCGGATGCCTGCTGGTCGACCGGGACCGCGCGCGGTCCCGGCTGGCGGCACGACTGCCGGCCGACGAGGACGGCCGGGTACGCCCGGACGGACCCACCGGTGACCGTGCCGGGACGGGAGCGCGTCCCTGGCGGATCGCGGCCGGCGTCTGCCTGGGACTGGCGGCCTCGACCAAGTGGAACGGCCTGTACTTCCTCGCCTGTTTCGTGGTCCTCGCCCTGCTGTGGGACGTCGGCGCCCGCCGGGTGGCCGGCGCGCGCCGGCCGTGGCGCGCGGTGCTGCGCAGGGATCTCGGCTGGGCGGTGCTGTCCCTCGTCCCGGTCGCTGCCGTGACGTATCTGGCGACCTGGACCGGCTGGTTCCGGTCCGACGACGGCTACGGGCGCCACTGGGCGGACGGCCGTGGCGGCACCTGGTCGTGGATCCCGGCCCCGCTGCGCAGCCTGTGGCACTACGAGTACGACGTCTACCGGTTCAACGTGGGGCTGCACACTCCCCACAGGTACGAGTCGAATCCCTGGAGCTGGCTGGTCCTGGGCCGCCCGGTGCTGTTCCACTACGCCTCACCGCGCCCCGGGACGGGCGGCTGCCGGACCACGGCCGGCTGTGCGCAGACGATCCTCGCCCTGGGCACACCCCTGCTGTGGTGGTCGGCCTGCTGCGCCCTCGTGTACCTGCTCCACCGATGGGCGCTGCGCCGCGACTGGCGCTGCGGCGCCGTGCTGTGCGCGGTGGGCGCCGGCTACCTCCCCTGGTTCCTGTACCAGGACCGGACGATCTTCTCCTTCTACGCGGTCGTCCTCGTGCCGTACCTGTGCCTGGCCGTCACGACGATGCTGGCCGCGCTGGCGGGGCCGCCGGGAGCGACCCGCAGGCGCCGCACCCGAGGCGTGGTGGCCGCGGGCGTCCTCGTGCTGCTCATCGCCTGGAACTTCGTCTACTTCTGGCCCCTGTACACCGCGCGAACCATCCCGATCGACGCCTGGCGGGCGAGGATGTGGCTGGACACCTGGGTCTAGGACCCTCGACCGGCGAAAGACGACAAGTGCCCCGCAGGGATGCAGCCGTGACGGACCCCGAAGACCTAGAGCGGCAGGCGGACGTCACCCGCCGGATGCTCGACCACCTCGACGCGCCGCTCGCCGCGTACTGCCGGCTGCGTGGCGTCCTGCCCGCGCCCGGCGCCGTCCGCGTCGCCGTCCGCGCCGGGGACGACGCGCACAGCATGGACCTGCTGTACGAGATCCCCCACGGCACGGTGGCCCCGTACCGCGTCCCCGGTCTCCTCCGTACCGTCCTGAGCGGTCTCCAGCTCTACAGCAGCAGTGACGTCGGCGAGGTCATGGGGATGACCCTCATCCGCCTGCGCCCGCAGGAGATCGTCCCGGACCCGGAGCCCGAACCGGGCAGGGCGCTCACCGTCGTACGCGCCCTGTCGGGCCCCGGCGACGAGGACCCCTTTCTGATCGGCTTCTTGATGCACGGCGAGGGCCTGCTGCGTCTGTACGTGCAGCGCCCCGGCCGTCCCGGCGTCCTCGGCGTCGACATCCGTCTGACCGAGACCCCCGTCACCGCGCTGATCTCCTCGCTGCCCGGCCTCGTCGAGCAGGAGCAGTACCCGCGGCCCGCGCCGGACGACCCGCACTGCGACCTGCTGGTCGACCTGACCGACCGGTAGCGGCGCCCGGCGCGGGGCACGCGACGCGTCAGTCGAGGTCCGCCTGCCACAGGTCGGGGCCGAACACCTCGTACTGGATGTCCTGGGGCGGGACACCGCGTTCGAGCAGCCGGCTGCGCAGCGGCTGCATGAAGGCGAGCGGGCCGCACATGTAGTACACCGCGTCGTCGGGAAGTTCGACCTGGCCGATGTCCATCAGCCCCGGGAACACCCCGGTCACCGGCTCGTTGGTCACCGCTCCGTTGTCGTACCACACGTACAGTTGCGCGTTGGGCAGCTCCAGGATGTCGCTGACCACCTGGCGGCGCAGCGCGAAGGACGCCTCGTCGGCGTCGGCGTGGAGCATGGTGATCGGCAGCCGGGACTCGGCCTGGACGAGGTGCGAGAGCATCCCGGCCATCGGGCTGATCCCGATGCCCGCGGTGGCGAACACCACCGGGCGTCCCGAGTCGTCGAGCACGACGTCGCCGTAGGGCAGCGACACCGTGAGGACGTCGCCCACCTCGACCGAGTCGTGCAGGAAATTGGACATCTCGCCGTCGGGTTCGCCGCCGCCGTGGACCCGCTTGACCGAGAACTGGCGGTGCTCACCGTCGTCGGCGCGGGTCAGGCTGTACTGGCGCGGCTGGCGCACCCCGTCGGGCATGGTCATCAGCACGGTGACGTACTGGCCCGGGAGCGAGGTCGTCACCAGCCGGTCGTCCACCCGCTTGAGCACGAAGGTGACGACGTCGGCCGTCTCCTTGATCTTCTTCTCGACCTCCCACTTCCGCCACACCGTCTCCGGTGTGACGCCCCGCGCGCTGTAGAGGCCGCGCTCCTGGTTGATCAGGGCGTTGGCCATCAGCCAGTAGACCTCGTCCCAGGCCGCGGCGACCTCCGGGGTGACGGCGTCGCCGAGGACGTCGACGATGGCCCACATCAGGTTGTCGTGGACGATCCGGTACTGGTCGGGGCGGATCCCGAGGGACGCGTGCTTGTGCGCGATCCGGTTCAGCAGGTGGTCCGGCGACTGCTCGGGGGTCTTCACCAGTCCGCCGGCGAAGGCCGCCACCGAACCGGCCAGCGCCTGCTGCTGCGCGCCGTGCGCCTGGTTGCCCCGGTTGAACACACCGTCGAGGAGTTCCGGGTGCTCGGCGAACATGTGCTTGTAGAAGCGCTGGGTGATGTCCCCGATGTGCTGGGCGACGACCGGAAGGGTAGCGGTGACGACGGGCCTGGCGGTGTTCGAGAGCATGTCGGGTCTCTCCAGCGGAGGTGAGGCACAGCGCGGATCGTCTCGTCGGGCATCAACGGCGGGCGACCCGCCGGTGATTGCGCCGAAAGTACGCAACCGCGGCGGGTGCGGCGATGACACGGCGCGCCGTGCCCGCCGTCCACCCTAGGAGGGGACCGCCGGTGCCGCACTTCGATGGCGCCGGACGCGGGCCGGGTCAGTGTTTGAAGGAGTCCTTGGTCCGCTCCTTCGCGCCCCGCATCGCACCCCGGGTCTGGAGGGCGGCGCCCTTGGCCGCGACGGTGTCGTTGTGTACCGCGTGAGCCACCTTTCGAATGGCCTTTCCCACGACCTGCTCGGCCTTCGCCTTGGCCTTCTCTCCGGCGCTCATGTCAGTACCTCCGTCGAGACCTCCGTCGAGTTCCAGTCGCCGCGTGCCCGTGCGCGGGCGGTCGAAACCCTCATGGGTCAGCCGGACGGGTCGGGCGGGAGCAGTGTGCCCAGCGGGCCGAGGTCGAGGTTGAGATCCGCCATGGTCAGTCCGTAGCGCGCGCAGAGTTCTGTCATGCGGTCGTGCAGGATCATCAAGGTGACGCCCAGTCGCTCTTCCTCCTCCTCGGTGAGGTCTCCCTGGTCGACGCGGTGCAGCGCCTGCCGCTCCATGAGCTGGCGCAGCAGTTCGACCAGGGTGAGGACGAGCCTGACGAGGTCGCGTTCCACGGTGTCGGGATCGGCGGTGATACGGCGGGCGGGGCGCGGCGGGTCATCGCCTCCGGTGGGCGTGATGTCGTCCGGTACGGCGGGCAGCAGCCGGAACGCCCGCGTGGCCGCCTCGGCGATCTCGCCCAGGCGGTCGGCGGGACGGTCGTCCGTGCCGCTCACGACGCGTCCTCGGGCCCTGCGACCCTCGGCCACGGTGACGGGTTCTGCGCGCTCACCGAGACGATCAACGCCCGCAGGGAGATGCGCACGAGGTCGATGTCCGCGATCGACAGCACGATGTCGCCGGTCAGGACGGCCCCGCCGCTGAGCAGACGGTCGAGCAGGTCGATGAGGGCCACCTGCCGCTGTGCCAGTGGCTCGATGTCGGACGGCCCGTCGGCTCCGTTCATGGCGCCCGGTCCGGGGCCCGGGGCTCTGCGCCGGGCAGCGTGGCGAAGGAGTACGGGGCCCAGGGCCCGGTGACGTCGACGCGGATGCCGGGCAGTTCCTCGGCGGCGCGCAGGATCTCCGTGCGGAAGGCCTCCGCGCTCTCCCGGGCCACGAGATAGGCGTCGTTGACGACGTTCTCCCCGGGACCGGAGGCGAGTTCGCCCTGCTGCACGCGGTGGCGGGCGTGACCGGCGGCCACCGTTTCGGCTATCTCCTCGACGCGTTCGGCGGCCCGGCGCGCGGCGCGGTGGGCCTCGTCGCGCGAGTGCCGCTGGGCCCGGCGGGCCCGCAGATAGGACCGTCCGACGCCGAGGCCGTCGTCCGCGGCGGGATCGACGGGGCCGACCGTCTCCGCCTGCGGTTCGACGTAGATCTTGACACCCCACTCGATGTGCCCGGCCAGCCGCTCCAGTGCCCGCGTGAACATCTCCGCGTCGTCCCGCAGGGCGCCGCGCACCCGGGCCTCGTCGAGGTACACGGTGGCCAGTCGCAGCGGCAGCACGGTGGTGTGCGCGGACAGGATCTCGATCACGGTGTGGTGGGCGCGGGCCACCGTCTCCAGCCAGTCCAGGTCCTCCAGACGGCGACGCAGGGCGCTCTCCTGGAAGTCCTGCGCGGGCACCGTGCTCACGGCGGCCGCGAGATCGCTCCCGGGCCCCTGCGGCACGAGGTGGACCGGCCTGCCGGCCACGCCGACGACACCGGCCAGGGCGGCGTCGAGCCCCTCGGCGTCGTGGCGCACCACGGCGTAGGCGTAGGCGACGGCGTCATTCATCCCGCGCCTCCTTGCCGCGTCGGCTCGTGTCCTTGCCGCGGTGGCTCGCGTCCTTGCCGCGTCGGCTCGTGGACGATCGCGGGGCGCGGCGCCGCCGCGCGGCCGGTTCCTCCTGCTCCTCCGGTTCCTCCGGTTCCTCCAGCTCCTCTGGTTCCTCCAGCTCCTCTGGTTCCTCCAGCTCCTCTGGTTCCTCCAGCTCCTCTGGTTCCTCCTGTTCGTTCGGTTCCTCCAGTTCCTCCAGTTCCTCCGGTTCGTCCTCGCCGGACGACAGCTCCCGCTCCTCCTTCAGTGCCTCGATCTCGGCGCGCAGACGCTTGTTCTCCAAGGACAGCGAACTCTCGCCGTGGGCCCGGGAGGACAGCGACGGGTCGTGCTCCCACCAGTCGATCCCCATCTCCTTGGCCTTGTCGACGGAGGCGACGATCAGGCGGAGCTTGACGGTGAGGAGTTCGATGTCGAGCAGGTTGATGCGGATGTCCCCGGCGATGACGATCCCTTTGTCGAGGACGCGTTCGAGGATGTCGGCCAGGTTCGTGGACGACCCTCCCTGGGAGTACGGGGACGCGGCCCGGGAAGGGTACGAACTCAGCCGGTCGACAGGGCGATCGGTCACGCGGCCTCCTCGATTCCCGATCAGTGCGCGGTGTCACCCCGCCGGTAGGCGGCGATCTCTTCCAGCCGGTCGAGCAGTTCGTCCTCGCGCGCGTCGAAGGTCGCCTGGTCGATCCGTCCTGCGAGCAGTTCCTTCTCCAGCGCGGCGAGTTCGCGTTCCACCGGTTCGGGGTCGTAGTACTCCTGCTCGGCGGCCTCCACCACCCGGTCCACGACCCAGCCCACGCCCCGCACGGGCGCCAGCGGGAGCGTGAGGATCTGACCGATCAGGCCCATGAGCAGTACCTCTCAGACGAAGCTGTACGGGGGCAGAGGTCCGCGCAGCCGGAGCTCGCACTCCTCGCCCAGTTGGTTGGCGACGCTGATCTCGGTGGCCAGGAACATCTCCTCCTGGGACGTCTCGACGAGGAAGGAGGCGTTCACGAAGTCCTGGCCTCCGGCGGGAGTCACGCTCTCCTCCCTCGCATAGGGGCGCAGCGCCTCGACGATGCCCGCGCCGAGCGCCTGCTGCCGGGTCTCGACCTCCTGCGCGACGATTTCACCGAGCGCGATCGACATGTCCTGGGTGCCCGTGCCGGCGCGGATCTGCTCATTGAGTTCGCGGGCTTCCTGCGACTCCAGGAGGATCCGCCGCAACAGCGCGTCCTCCTCCCAGGAGGCCCTGAGGTGGTACTCGGCGCAGCCCTCCAGCCTCTCCAGTCGTTCCCCGTATTCCCCGGCCCGGTCCTCGAGCGCCCTGCGCACGGATTCGTCGTCCCCGGTCGTCAGGCCGAAGCGCAGCGGCAGCACCGCCCCGTCGGCCATGAGGCTCTCCTGGACCCCCTGGTGGGCGAGGACGTCCCGGCGTCTGGGACGCAGGTCCTCGGGCGCGTCGCTGACGACCGCGCTCAGCACACCGGCCGTCACCGTGCGCAGCGCTCCGGGAGGATCGCCGACGCCACGGACGTCGTCCAGCCGTATCGGATGGTCCTTCGAGACGATGGAGTAGACGTAGACGGCCATGGTCACTCCTTGTCCCGCCGGGAAGCCCGTTTGGACGACCGCCGTGCCGCCCTGGGCTCCTCCTCGTACTCGACTTCCGCTTCCTCGCCCTCCCCGTCCGCCTCGTACTCGTCCTCCTCGTCCTGGCGACCGCTGGGCAAGGCGTCCTTGACCGCATCGACCACACCGCCCAGCGCACCCTTGGACTTGCCTCTGGCCCCGCCCTCGGTGACCTCGCCGACGAGGTCGGTGAGCTTGGAGGGCTGCTTGCTGCCGGACTCGAGGTCCAAGCGGTTGCATGCCTCGGCGAAGCGGAGGTAGGTGTCCACGCTGGCGACGACGATGCGGGCGTCGATCTTGAGGATCTCGATGCCCACGAGAGAGACCCGGACGAAGACGTCGATGACGAGGCCGCGGTCGAGGATCAGATCCAGGACGTCGTACAACGTCCCTGAACTTCCTCTGCCAACGTTGCTTCCGCCCTGCGGCACCATGGTCATGGCGTCTCCCTTCACCGCCCCTGGAATGTCTCAGCCGCGCCGGTCGATCTGCCCTCGCGTGTAGCGGCGGGTCCGCTCGTACGCCAGCAGGTCGCCCTCCTCGTCCAGCGACACGTGGTAGGTCCCCATGACGCTGGTGGTCTCGGGGATACGCTCCAGTTCGAGTACCTCGACATCGGCTTCCCACCCGTCGCCGGTGCGCTTGACGGCCGACACCGACTCGGGGGCCCGTCCGAGGAGTTCCGCGAGCTGTCCGGCCGCCGACCGCATGGCCCAGGCCGCCGAGCGCTTGGCGGACCGCCCGGTCCGGCGGCGGTCCGAGTGCGCTGCGGCACCTTCCGAGCGGGAGGGACGCTTCCTGCTCCCGCTGCCGTCCTTCTCTGACGCGACCATGTAGTTCGTCCCGTGACTGGAGCGGCATCACCCTGACGTCCAAACGTACCCTTTAAGCATATACGCCCGTAAAGGTTGGCCGCGATGAGCCCCTGACCGCGGCGCACCTGCGGGGAGGCAGCAGCCCTCCGAAGGGAACGACCGATGAACGATACGACCAAGATCGCCGTCGCTGCCGCAGTCGCCGGCGGCTATGTCCTCGGCCGCGCGAAGAAGGGACGGCTCGCCTTCGGGGTGGCCACCTACCTCGCCGGGCGCCGTTTCGGCCTGCAACCGCAGCAGTTGCTCACCGAGGGGCTGCGCAAGGTCCAGGAACTGCCGCAGTTCGCCGATCTCAACGAGCAGGTGCGCGGAGAGCTCAAGGACGCGGGCCGCAAGGCGTTCGCGGCCGCGGCCGACCGCAAGTTCGCGGACCTCGCGGACGCCCTGCACAAGCGCACCGTCCGCGTCGGTACGGAGGAGGAAGAGGAAGAGCCGGAGAAGGAGGGCGAGAACGAGGCGAAGGAGGACCAAGAGCCCGACGAGGAGGAGGAATACGAACCGGAAGACGACGAGGAACCTGAGGACGAGGAAGACGAGGAGGAGGACGAGGAGGAGGACGAGGAGGAGGACGAGGAGGAACCTGAGGAGGAGGACGAGGAGGAGGACGAGGAGGAGCCGGCAAGGCCCGCGCCCAGGCTTCGACACCGCACCGCCCGCAGGACCAAGCAGGCGCCGGCGAAGAAGACGGCGCAGAAGTCCGCGCCACCGGCGAAGAAGACCGCCAAGAAGTCCGCGGCACCGGCGAAGAAGTCCGCACCGGCCAAGAAGACCGCCAAGAAGACAACGCCACCGGCGAAGAAGACCGCCAAGAAGTCCGCGGCACCGGCCAGAAAGGCCGCACCCAGGAAGACTGCCCAGAAGAAGACGACGGCCAAGAAGGCCTCGGCACGGCGGAGGTAGGTCATGGCCAGGACGGAACAGGACTCCGGGCGCCACCAGGCTTCCGGCTTCGAGCAGTTGCGTGACGAAGTCGTCGATTTCATGGGCGCCCAGGTGGAGAACCTGGCGGACAAGGCGGGTGACAAACTCGGCGACCTCACCCAGCAGTTGACGCAGGTGTCCGAGAACGGCGGCATTCTTCCCAAGGTCGGTGCCCGCGTCCTCCAAGGCGATTCCCCGGTCAAGGCCCTGGTCGGCGAGAAGGCCAAGAGCATCAAGAGCAACCTGACCGACAAGGCCAAGAACCTGTTCGGCAGCAAGGGGAAAGGGAAGGGACGCAAGGGCGGCACCACCAAGGTCATGAACATCGTCGAACACCTCGACGTCGGCGTCCCGGTGCGCTTCGCCTACGACCACTGGACCCAGTACGAGAAGTTCAGCGACTTCACCAAGGGTGTGCGCAGCGCGTCCCGGAACGACGACACCACCAGCGACTGGAAGGTGAAGATCGGGCCCTCCACCCGTTCCTGGAAGGCCACGATCCAGGAGCAGATCCCGGACGAACGGATCGTGTGGACCTCCGAGGGCGCAAAGGGCACCACCCGGGGCTGTGTCAGCTTCCATGAAGTGACGCCCACGCTCACGCACATCGCTCTGGTCGTCGAGTACTACCCCTCCGGCCTGTTCGAGAAGACCGGCAACATCTGGCGCGCCCAGGGCCGCCGGCTGCGGCTGGACGCCAAGCACTTCCAGCGGTTCGTCAGCCTCACCAGCACGGAGCCCGACGGCTGGCGCGGGGAGATCCGCGACGGCGAGGTGGTGCGCACCCACGAGGAGGCGCTGGAGGAGGAAGAGGCCGAGAACGAAGAGGCCGAGAACGAGGAGGAGGGGGCCGAAGAGGAATCGCCCGACAACGGGGAGGACGAGTACGCGGACGACGAATACGAGGAGGACGAGGAGGAACCCGAGGACGAGGAGGAACCGGAGGACGAGGAGGAACCCGAGGACGAGGACGAGGAGTTGGAGGACGAGGAGGAACCGGACGAGGACGAGGAGTTGGAGGACGAGGAGGAACCGGAGGACGAGGAGGAGCCCGACGGCCGGGCGGACCGGGAAAGCTGACGGCTCGACGGCATCACTGCCGCCGAGCGCTGGAGGGCCGGCCCGGCCCGGACGAGCCGCTCGTCAGAACGCCGAGAGCGTGAGGGTGAAGCCGGTCGGGCTGGTGTCCTGGACGTAGGAGGCGAAGTCCGCGACGTCGTCGAAGGCGAAGCCGTACGCCTTGCCGTCCACGGTCGCCGCGTGGATCGCCTTCGCGTAGTGGTTGGTCAGACCGCCCTGGTAGAAGGCCGCCGGGTCGGTGGCGGGCTGGGCGATGTCGGCGAGCAGCGTGGAGCGGTTGAAGCCCGCGCCCAGGACCGCGGCGACGGGACCGGTGGTGCCGTCGTTGGGCGCGGCGAGGTTGCCGTCGCAGAAGAGGACGTCCCGGGTCGAGGGCTTGGCGAAGGACACGGAGGCCGGCCCGTCGAAGGTGAACCGGTCGGCGCGCACCCGGCCGGTGAACGTGCCGGCGTTGGTGGTGACCTTGAGGTCCTTGCCGGTGTACGTGCTCCACACCGTGTCGATGTACGGGGCGAAGTAGTCCTTCTTGAAGATGCCCGCGTCCAGGCCGTGACCGGGGGCGATGATGCGGGTGTCGTCCACGACCAGCGGCGCGAACTCCTCGATCTGCCTGACGGCGGCGAAGGCGGCGGCGCGGCCGCCGTCACGCAGGGTGCCCGTCGTCTGGTCCTTCTCCCCGGTGAGGCGGATGGTCATCGGGATGCTGAACATGTCGACCATGGTGGTGTTGCAGAACATGCCGGCCGCGTTGTGCGTGAACTCGGCGCAGTCGTGCAGCACCCCGTAGTTGGGGTCCGAGGTGACCCATCCGGCCGGGTACTGGAGCGCCGCGTTGCCGTTGCCGTCGGTCACGACCTTGAACTTGAGCTTCTGGCCGAGTGCGACGTAGATGCGGCCGGACATGAACGGCAGGGACAGCTTGGTCTCGCCGCTGCCCGCGAGCGGTATCGCGTAGTCGGTGAAGCCGTCGGCACCGTTGTCGGAGAGGGCGATCGGGGCGACCGTGCCGTCCGGGGTGAGCCGGACCTGCTTTCCGTCCAGGTTGCCGACGACGTAGAGGTGTACGGACGCGTTGTCGAACGAGCCGCTCTTGTTGACGATGGTCATCGGGAGCGAGCCGGTCGCCGCGGTGGTGCTGCCGGCGGACTGGTCGGCGAGCGCGTAGGGGGCGATGGCCGCGATCGCCGGGATGCCCACGGCCGCGCCGCCGAGGGCGAACATCATCTTGCGGCGGGTCAGGTTGCGCTGGTGACGGGGTGCCATGGGGGGAGCTCCTTACGTGGCGGCCCCGGCCGAGGCCGGGGCGCTCGGGGAAAGGGAGGGGGGAGGCGGGGTGCGGGCCGGTCGGCTCGGCCGACGGTCCGGCGGGGTCCTGACGGGTCGGCTCAGCCGACGGTCCACTTCTGGTTGGCGTTGCCGGAGCACGTCCAGATCTGGAGGCGGGTGCCGTCGGCGGATGAATTGCCCTTGGCGTCCAGGCACTTGTCCGCGCCGGTGTTGGTCAGGTCGCGGGCCGCGGTGTACGTCCACTGCTGGGCCTTGGTCCCGTTGCAGGTGTAGAGCTGGACGGCGGCGCCGTCGTCGTGCGAACCGGCCTTGACGTCGAGGCACTTGCCCAGCGCCCGTACGGTCCCGTCGCTGCCCAGCGTCCACTTCTGGGCGTCGGCGCCGTTGCAGTTGTGCAGCTGGATCGGGGTCTCGTCGGCACTGGAGGCGCCCGCGACGTCCACGCACATGTCGCCGATGCCCTTGATGGCGACGGTGCGGCTCGTGCCGCCGGAGCCGGAGCCCGAGCCGGAGGTGTCCGAGGCGGTGACGTGGACGTAGTCGACGGTCATGGTCTGCGGGAAGGCGGTGCCGGAGTCGGGGCTGCCGGGCCAGTCACCGCCGACCGCGAAGTTCAGGATGATGAAGAAGGGGTGGTCGTAGACCCACTTGTTGCCGTTCACGTCGGCCGGGGTGCGGGTCTCGTAGTTCTGCCCGTCCACCGACCAGGTGATCGCGGTGGGGCTCCAGTCGACGGCGAAGACGTGGAAGTCGTCCGCGAACGCCTTGCCGTTGGGCAGGGTGTACGCCGCGCCGATGCCACCGGCGCCGGAGTAGCCCGGACCGTGGATGGTGCCGTGCACCGAGCCGGGCTCCTTGCCGATGTTCTCCATGATGTCGATCTCGCCGCTGTTCGGCCAACCCGCGCTGCCGAGGTTGTCGCCCAGCATCCAGAAGGCCGGCCAGACGCCCTGACCGCGCGGGACCTTGATGCGGGCCTCGAAGTGGCCGTACGCCTGGGTGAACGTCTTCGCCGTGTTCAGCCGCGCCGACGTGTACTGGCAGGTTCCGTACCAGCACTGGAGTCCGGTGTCGCCGTTCTTGCGGGCGGTGATGACCAGGTTGCCGTTGCCGTCGAGCGCGGCGTTGGAGGTGCTGTTCGTGTAGTACTGCAACTCGTGGTTGCCGTTGCCGTTGCCGCCCGTCTCCAGGCTCCACTTCGAGGAGTTGGGCGCGCTGCCCGCCGCACCGTCGAAATCGTCGGACCAGGTCTGCACCGTGGCCGCGCCGGCGCTGTTCGCGGCGGGGCCTGACGTGTTGAAGAGGACGGCGGTGGTGAGGGCGGCGGCCGCGAGGCACGCCAGCCCTCCGAACGACCATCGACGGGCGCGGTGAGCGGCCATGGCGGGAACACACCTTGTCTGTGGGGAACTTCCGGATCGGACACCGGACGGTGCACACCGGACGCGCGGGCGGGCGAGCTGCTGAGAGCGCTCTCACATACGCGGCGCGCGCCGTCGGTGGACCAGACCATACGCACGATCGCCACTACCGCCAACCGGAACGCGAATCCCCAAAACCCTCTGACCTGCGGTTAGTTGAAAAGGCCTGCCCAGCCCAGGACAGCTTAAGACCCGTTTAACCTGCAATTAAGAAGGACCACTCCGCTTCAGCGGCCGCTCGAGGGTCCCCGATACGCCTCGGCCCCCGGCCTCCGGCAACTGCCGGGTACCGGGGGCCGGGGGCAGTGGACGGGTCAGTCCCGGCTCCGGGTCGCCGCGGCCTGCCCGGCGGCCGCCGGGGCGTCCGCGCCGGACGAGGTGATCACGACGGAGCCGGCGCCGCCGCGGTCGACGAGACCGCCGACGACGGCCAGGCCCAGGCCCGCCACCGCGAGCGCCGCGCCGACCAGGTTGGGCGAGCCCCAGCCCCAGCCCGCCGAGATGGCCAGGCCGCCCAGCCAGGCGCCGCCGGCGTTGGCCAGGTTGAAGGCGGAGTGGTTGGACGCGGCCGCCATCGTGGGAGCGTCCTTCGCCTTGGCCATGAGCAGCATCTGGACGGGCGTGGTGATCAGGGAGCCCATCGCGCCGATGAAGGTGATCGTCACCAGGGCGGGCACGGTGCTGTGGACCGTGAAGTAGAACGTCACCAGCGCCGCGGCGAGCAGCGCGAGCCCCGCGTAGAGGGTGGGGCGCAGGGCGCGGTCCGTGAGCGGGCCCGCGACCAGCGTGCCGAGGGTCATCCCGACGCCGTAGAGCGCGAGGACCAGGGTGGTCGAGGAGTCGGATACGCCCGTCAGGTTCGTCAGCATGGGCACCAGGTAGCTGTAGACGGCGAAGAACCCGCCGAAGCCCACGACCGCGGTGGCCAGGCCGATCACCACCTGCCTGTTGCCCATGGCGCGCAGCTCGTGCCGGATGCCGGACTGCGCACCGCGCGGCTGGTCGGGGACGAACAGCGCCAGCGCGACGAGCGCGATGACGCCGATGACGCCCACCGCGGCGTAGGCCGCCCGCCAGCCGAACTGCTGTCCGAGGGCCGTGCCGGCCGGGACACCGACGATGTTCGCGATGGTGAGTCCCAGGAACATCTTCGACACCGCGCGCGCGGCCCGTTCGGGAGCGACCAGCCGGGAGGCCACGACTGCGCCGACACCGAACAGCGCCCCGTGCGGCAGACCCGCGAGGAAACGCGCGGCGAACAGCAGACCGAAGCCCGGAGCGAGCGCGGACGCGACGTTGCCGACCACGAACAGGCCGGACAGGAGCAGGAGCAAGCGCTTGTGGGGAACCCGCGCGCAGATGCCCGTCAGTACGGGGGCGCCGACGACCACGCCGAGGGCGTAGGCGGACACGAGGTTGCCCGCATGGGGCACGGACACGCCGATGCCGTCGGCGATCTGGGGCAGCAGCCCCATCGTGGCGAATTCGGTCGTTCCGATGCCGAACGCGACGACAGCCAGGGCCAGCAAGGCAAGTGGCATGGCGCAGAGAAACCCTTCGAAGACAGCGATCCAGGAACAACGAGGGAGCAGGAAAAGGCCTGGACCGACTCCAGCTCCCGTGACCCGTCGCGCTGAGCGTCGTCGCACAGCACACCCTCGGAACAGGCCTAGGGCCTGTCGTCGGCATCAGATCGATCTTGATGCCGACGACAGGCCCAAGGGCCCCAACAAGCCAACACTGGGGGGAACCAGAAAGGCAGCGCGGCGTGGTGGGAAAGAGTGTGGCTGTGGTTGGGGTGATTTGG
>NZ_JBVJMD010000083.1:0-23366 GCF_055584385.1 Streptomyces sp. NPDC104096 | reverse complement strand
TCCTTGTGAGACCCCTTCTCGGTGTCCTCGCGGGACCCGTACCCGGAGTCCTCCTTGGACCCGTACCCGGACTCCTCCTTGCGGGACCCGTACCCCAAGTCCTTGTGAGACCCCTTCTCGGTGTCCTCGCGGGACCCGTACCCGGAGTCCTCCTTGGACCCGTACCCGGACTCCTCCTTGCGGGACCCGTACCCGGAGTCCTCCTTGGACCCGTACCCGGAGTCGTCGTCGTGGGACGCGTCCCGCGGCTCCGACTGGTGTGCGCCCGACTCGTGGGCGCACAGGTCGCCGAACGCCGGGTCGAGCTCCGCGACCGCGACCGTGTCGCGGCAGCCGGAGGCGGACCCGCCCGCGTGCGCGTCGGCCAGGGCGGGACTACCGTAAAGGGACAGGATGCTCGTCGCGGCCGCGGCCGCGACCATTCCCCTGCTCAGGGACTGGCGCAATCTCGTGGTCTTCCTGCTCGAAGCGGAGTGGGAAAAGGCCGGCCCCGGGGCGAAGAGCCTTGGTCCAGGGCCGGCCTTGAGACAGCCGTGTTGCTGAGGTGACTACACCGTCAGTCGTTGTCGCAGACGCTGCCGCCGGCCGGGTTCAGCACGCCGATGACGTCGACGCTGTCGCCGCACAGGTTGAGCGGGATGTGGACCGGGATCTCGATCACGTTGCCGGACAGGAAGCCGGGGGAGCCGAGGGCCATGCCCCCGGCGTCCGCGTCGGCGAAGGCCGGAGCGGCCCCGCCCAGGGCCAGGAGCAGGCCGGCGACGACAGCGGCAGTCTTCTTCATGGAGTTTCCCTTCTCAGCGGTCATGTTCCTGTGACGGTCGAAAAACCGAGCGAGCGCAGTCGGAGCGGCTCGCACCATGACCCGCAGGCTGCAAACGAGAGATAGACAGCCAGGGAAACTACGGAACGTGGGCCGGCAGGGAATTCACTCGAACGCATCCAGATAATCGATGCACAGCATCCACCTGAGCGCAACTCTTCGCCCGAGCGGTGGAGAATGGTTTCGGCAGGAAACGAGCCCGGAATACCGAAAGCGCTCGGGCTGCCCGCAGGCGAAGCGGAACGGCCCGAGCGACCTTGGTGGGGGGGACCCGGACCGGACGGCGATTCAGGCGCCGTCCGGGACGGACGTCAGTGGTTGCCCACGCCGTTGTGCGCGAGGACCGGGATGTCGTCGACGATGTGCGACAGCGGCTCGTCACCCTTGGCCTGGGTGGAGTTCTCCGCGCACTGCTGGTTCTGCGGGGCCGAGAGGACGTTGAGGTCCTGGGCCGCGATCGGCAGCAGCACACCCAGCACCGGACCGACGTTGGCCTTGGCCGGCAGACCGACGCAGAGCTTGTTGAGCGAACTCTGGACGAGCGTGGCCTGCGGGCTCATGCTGCCCCGGGTCACGGAGTTGCCGAACTGCGAGGCCGCCAGGTTGCCGCTGGCGGAGTGGGTGCCGTCGTTGCCGGTGGCAAGCGCCTGCGGGGCGACCGCCGCGGACGCGCCGACGACGGAGGCGGCGATCGCCGCCGCAGCCATTGCCTTCTTCAGCATTTTGCTTCCTTTCCTGGCTTTCGGGCCAAGACGTGTGTTCCTGCCTCCGCAACAACCGCATTCACCGCGATTGGTTGCGGGCGTTCACCCAATGAGCGAAAAGTCTGTCCGGTGATAGGCCATTGGAGTGAATTCCAAGAACCAAGCAGGAGGGTTCCAGTTGTGCCGGGCAGCGCTCCGGTGGACGGGCGTTTCCTCAGAAGGGACTAGCAAGTGATCAAGAAGGTTCTGGCCTCTGCCGCGGTCGCCGCTTCCGTGGTCGGCGTCTCCGCCGCCGCCGCGCCGCAGGCACTGGCCACCGGCAACGACGGCACCTCGTCCGCCAGCGGCAACGGCGCCTACCAGGCGTTCGGCAACTCGGCGACCTACGGCAACATGAGCCCGCAGCTGGCCCTCATCCAGGGTTCGCTGAACAAGCCCTGCATCGGCCTGCCGGCCAAGGTCAACGCGGGCTCGCTCCTCGGCGTCGTCCCGATCTCGGTGCAGGACCTCAACGTCCTGTCCTCCCCGCAGAACCAGCAGTGCGTCGAGAACTCCACCCAGGCCAAGGGCGACGAGCCGCTGTCGCACATCCTGGACGACATCTCGGTGCTCGCGGGCAACGGCACGGGCAACCACTGAGCCCCCACAGCGTGATCCCGGGCTGCCGTCCTGAGCCCGGGGACTGATCTCCTCCGCGTCGAAGAGCGGGCCGCCGAACTCCCGGCGGCCCGCTCTCTCGCATGTCCGCTCACGTCCCCGGCCGTCCGCTCGGCGCGCCGGAGCGCGGGTCGGGGGCGCTCGTCAACTGATCGGACTGCGCTGGGCCGATCGGGTAACACATCGCAACCCGCGGCCCGGTCGGCCCGTTGACGATCACGCAGCTCCCCCTGGAGTCCGCCTTTCGAAGGGAAAGATCATGAAGAAGCTGTGGGCAACCGCGGCTGTCGCCGCTTCCGTTGCCGGTGTTGCGGCCGCGGCCGCTCCTCAGGCCATGGCCACCGGTAACGACGGCACCCACTCGGCGAGCGGCAACGGCGCCTCGCAGGCGTTCGGCAACTCGGCGACCTTCGGCAACATGAGCCCGCAGCTCGCGCTCGTCCAGGGCTCGCTCAACAAGCCCTGTGTCGGTCTGCCGCTCAAGGCCAACGTGGGCTCGCTCATCGGTGGGATCCCGGTCGCGCTCCAGGACATCAACGTCCTGTCCTCCCCGCAGAACCAGCAGTGCGTCGAGAACTCCACCCAGGCCAAGGGCGACGAGCCGCTGTCGCACATCCTGGACGACATCCCGGTCCTGTCGGGCAACGGCATGGGCAACCACTGAGTCGTAGGCTCCGCGCGGCGGGTCACCGGTTCCTCCGGTGGCCCGCCGCTTTGTCGTCCATGCGCCCCGGCGGCCGACCCGCGGACCGCGCCACGGGGAGTGCCCCGTGTCATCCGTCGAGCCCGGCCGCCCTCGCGATGCTCTCGCCGAGCTGCCGCACGTCGGCGTCCTCGGTGGTCGCCGCCAGCCGGGCGGCGCGCCTGCGCAGCTCGCCGAGGGACGGGGCGCCGGGCAGCGAGCTCCAGTGGTCGTCCCCCTTCCGGAGCGCGTCGGCGAAGTAGGCGGCGGTCGCGGCCACCTGGAAGCGGGGGCTCGCGCTCCACACCGAGCGGGCGAGGGAGCCGGTCTCCAACTGGCCGGACTCCTCGTGCGGGGCGCGGGTGGCGGGGTCGAGCCAGCGGACCGTGGCGGTGGCGAGGTGGCCGCCGGCGCCGTGCTTGAGCCGGACGGCGTACAGCGCGGTCACCGTGTGGCCGGGTCCGACCTCGCCCCCGTCCACGCGGTCGTCGCGGAAGTCGTCGTCGGCGACGCGCCGGTCGTCGTAGCCGACGAGACGGAACGCGGCGACCGTCCGGGGGTCGAAGGCGACCTGGGCCTTGGCGTCGCGGGCGGTGAGGTCGATGTTCTGCGGGAGCTGGTCGCAGAACACCTTGCGGGCGTCGTCCTCGTCCGAGACGTACGCGGTGTGACCGTCGCCCTTGTCGGCGAGGCTCTCCATCAGGGCGTCGCCGTACTCGCTGCCGACGCCGACGCCGAAGAGCGTGATGCCGTGCTCGCGGCGGGCGGTGGAGATCCGTTCCAGGATGGAGTCGGGGTCGGTGTCGCCGTTGTTGGCGAGCGCGTCGGAGATCAGCACCACCCGGTTGGTGGCCCCCTTGCGCAGTCCCTCGACCGCGGTGGCGTAACCGGTGCGCAGGCCCGCGCCGAGGTTGGTGGACTCCTGGGCCTCCAGTCCGTCGACCGCCCGGTGGACGCGGTCGCGGTGACCGCCGAGCCGGGTCATCGGCAGGACGGTCCGGGCCTCGTCGCTGAAGGTGACGAGGGCGACGGAGTCGTCGTCGCCCAGTTGGTCCGTCATCACGCCGAGGGACTCCTGGGCGAGGTCGAGCCGGCCCGGCTCCTCCATGGAACCTGAGACGTCGATGACGAAGGTGAGCGCGGCGGGCGGCCGTTCGCCTGCCGGGTCGGCGGCGCGGGTGGCGAGGCCGACGCGGACGAGGGACCAGTCGTCCTCGCCGGTGCGGGCGCCGTCGACGGTGACCGAGAAGCCGTTGCCCTCGGGCCGCTCGTAGTCCTGGCGGAAGCTGTTGACGAATTCCTCCGGGCGGACCGTCGACGGGTCGGGGCGGCGGCCCTCGGCGAGGGAGCGGCGGGCGTAACCGTAGGACGCGGTGTCCACGTCGAGGGCGAAGGTGGAGAGGTAGTCGGGCGAGGGGGCGATGTCACGGGCTTCGCCGTCGTCCCGCCCTTGTTCGCCGCCGCCCGAGGAGGGGGCGGGGGCCGGGAATCCGCCTTTCGAACCGTTCGAGCGGTCCGGGCCGTCCATGCTCCGGTCGTTGCCGGCGCCGCAGCCGGTGAGCAGCAGGCCGGTGGCGACCAGGGCGAGCAGTGCCCCGCGCGGCCGCCGTGTTCGACAAGTCCCCATCTCCCGTGCCCCCTACGGTCCTTGGCCGCCGCCCTCGGTGGACGGCGGCTTTCTGTGACTGTGACGGCGTGGGGCGCCGGAACGTGCGACACGGAGCGTTGCGGATGGATCTCGAACAGGGCACGACCGGGGCCCGTCGAGACCGGCGGGTGATCTTCCGGTGACCTAGGAGACCACGTCCTTGCGGGCGAAACCCCGGAAGGCCAGGGCGAACAGCACCAGGGCGTACGTTATCGACAGCGCCGTCCCCTGGATCATGCCGGACCACTCCGGGCGGGGCTGGATGGCGTCCGCCCAGGCGAACTGCCAGTGCGCGGGCAGGAAGTCGCGCCAGTCGCCGAGGGCGGTCACCGCGTCCAGGACGTTGCCGACGATGGTGAGGCCGACCGCGCCGCCGACCGCGCCGAGCGGTGCGTCCGTCTTCGTCGACAGCCAGAACGCCAGTCCGGCGGTGACCAGTTGGGACACGAAGACGTACGCGACGACGATCAGCAGGCGCTGCGCGGCGACGCCGGCGCCGAGTTCGCCGCCGGTGGGGATCTCCAGCGGGCCCCAGCCGTAGCGGGCCGTGCCGACGGCGAGGGCGACCAGCGGCAGCAGCACCATGGCGGCCAGACTGAGGCCGAGTCCGACCACGAGCTTGGACCACAGCAGGCGGGCGCGGGGCACCGGGGCCGCCAGCAGATAGCGCAGCGAGGACCAGCTCGCCTCCGAGGCCACGGTGTCCCCGCAGAACAGGGCCACCGGGATCACCAGCAGGAAGCCCGCGGAGACGAACAGGTTCACCGCGGCGAAGTTGGCGCCGGACGCGGTGGCCGTGTCCATCAGCGTGACCTGGTTGTTGCGGCCGCCGGGCTGTCCGCCGATGGCGAAGGCGACGGCCAGGACGAAGGGGAGGACGGCGAGGATCCCGCCCATGACCAGGGTGCGGCGCCGCTTGAGCTGGCGGACCAGCTCGACCCGCAGCGGCAGGGTGCGGCCCGCCCGGTAGCCGGGGGCGACCTCCGCGGGCTGCGTACGCTCGGTGAGCGTGCTCATGCGGAACCTCCGATCAGGGTGAGGAAGGCGTCTTCGAGCCGGCGGTGCGGGCCCACCGACTCCACCGGTACGTCGAGCCGGACGAGTTCGGCGACCAGGCGGCGTGCGCTGCCGTCCTCGTCGAGCCGGACCAGGAGTCCGTCGTCGGTGCGCACGGCCGAGGCGACGCCCGGCAGCGCGGCCACCTTCTCGACCACGGGCTCGTCGACGGGCGTGGCGGTGCCGACCAGCAGGGTGTCGCCGGAGCCGACGATGTCGCCGACCCGGCCCGCCTGGACGAGCCGGCCGCGGTCCATGACCACGAGGTGCGTGCAGGACTGCTCGACCTCCGCGAGGAGGTGGCTGGAGACGATGACCGTGCGGCCGGCGGCCGCGTACCGGATCATCACCTCGCGCATCTCGCGGATCTGGGGCGGGTCCAGACCGTTGGTGGGCTCGTCGAGGATGAGCAGGTCGGGCAGGCCGAGCATGGCCTGGGCGATGGCGAGGCGCTGGCGCATGCCCTGGGAGTAGGTGCGTACCGCGCGGGCGAGCGCGTCGCCCAGGCCGGCGATCTCCAGGGCCTCGTCCAGGTGGGCGTCCTCGGGCGGGCGGCCGGTGGCCGCCCAGTACAGCTCCAGGTTCTCCCGGCCCGAGAGGTGCGGCAGGAAGCCCGCGCCCTCGACGAAGGCGCCGACCCGGGACAGCACCGGCGCGCCGGGCCGGATCGCGTGGCCGAAGACGCGGATCTCGCCGCCGTCCGGGGTGATCAGGCCCATCAGCATGCGCAGGGTGGTGGTCTTGCCCGCGCCGTTCGGGCCCAGCAGGCCCAGCACCTGGCCCTGTTCCACGCGGAAGGACAGGTCCGAGACCGCGTACCGGTCGCTCGACTTGGCGTACCGCTTGGTCAGGCCGGTGATCTGGAGGGGGACCTCGGCCAGGGCGGGATCCGGGGCGGGGGCGGTGCCGCGTCGGCGGGCCGTCAGCAGCAGGGCGAGCGCGAGGGCGGCACCGGCCACGGGCAGCCACCACACCCAGGCGGGCAGCGCGGCGGGCGCGGTGGTGACCTGGGGGGCGGTGGGTACGTGCAGGTCGCTCTTGAGCGAGACGGTGTACGTCGCCGGGGCGGCCGGGGAGGCGTAGGCGAGGTCGGTCGAGGCGAGGACCAGGCGCAGCCGGTGGCCCTTCTGGACCTGGTGGTCGACGGCGGGGAGGGTGAGTGTCACGTCCTTGCCGGACCGGGCGCCCTCGACCCGGACCGGTGTCACGAGCTGGGCGGGCAGCACCTGCCCGGTGGCGCCCCCGCCGACGTCGTAGAGCTTGGCGAACAGCACGGCGTCGTCGCCGGTCGAGGTGACGTGGACGGTGACGGTCGGGGATCCGGTGACGGTGAGGTCGCGGGTCAGGGGCGCCGACTCGAAGGCGGCGTACTGGCCGGGGAAGTCGAGCGACACGCCGACCCCCAGGCTGGAGAGCTGGGCGAGTCCGCCGCCGGTGCCGAGGCCGGGCAGCGCGGAGACCGCGGGCGGGGTGGCGCCGGCGGGGTTGTCGAAGCGCTGCTCGCGGCCGGTCAGTGCGAGGGTCCGGACGCCGTTGTCCAGGCCGGGGTAGGTGTCCGCGCTCGCGCCCCGCAGCCGGGCGGCGCCGTCGGTGGAGTCGAGGCCTCCGGTGCGGGTGACGCGGAAGGCGGGGCCGGTGTCCGTGCCCTTGTCGTCCTTGAGCCAGCGGTCGAACCAGGTGGCGACGCGGGCCTGGACGCGGTCGTTCTCCCAGTCGCCGCCGTCGTGTCCACCGGCGATCCAGTCGACGTCGACCGGGGCGCCGTTGGCCCGGATGGCCTTGGCGGCTGCGTCGGCCTGGCCGAGCGGGAAGAGCGAGTCGGTCTGGCCCTGCACCAGCAGGGTGGGCACTTTGATGCGGGTGGCGACGGCGGCCGGGGAACGCTCCTGGAGCAGTTCGCGGGCCTTCGCGTCCGGTGTCCCCGACTCGGCCACGCGCTGGTACATCGCGCACAGGGTGGGTTCGAACCGGGCGCAGCCACCGCCGGTGTTGACGAAGATGCCGGCCCACAGCTTCTTGAACACGCCGTCGGGGAACAGGGCGTCGGCGAGGTTCCAGTAGGTGACGGCCGGGGCGATGGCGTCCACCCGGTCGTCGTACCCGGCGGCCAGCAGGGAGATCGCGCCGCCGTAGGAGCCGCCCGCGACGCCCACGCGCGGGTCGCCGGCCTTGTCGAGCCGGACCTGGGGCTGCCGGGCGAGCCAGTCGATCAGCTCGGAGACGTCGGCGACCTCGCCCTCGGGGTCGTTCAGCCCGATCCTGCCGGTCGACCGTCCGAAGCCGCGTGCCGACCAGGTCAGCACCGCGTATCCGTCGCGGGCCAGGTCCTCGGCCTGTCGGCGGACGTCGTCCTTGCTGCCGCCGAAGCCGTGCGCCAGCAGGAGGGCGGGGCGGCGGCCGGGGGTGGCGGTGGTGAAGTACGAGGTGTCCAGGTGCACGCCGTCCACGGCCAGGACCCGGTCGGCGCGGCGCACCGGGGGCGCGTCGTCGGAGGCGACGGCGGTCCATGTCCCGGCACCGGCGAGCACGACGACGGCGGCCGCGGCGGCCAGCAGCCGCCGCGGCTTCCGCAGCCCGCGCAACGCGGGCAGTCGAAGATCCATGCGTCAACGGTACGGTCCGCCACCGGCATCCGAAGCAGTCCCGGGTCGGAGCGCCCGGCCCTCCCCCGGGCGTACGGGGCCGGTGCCGCGTACCGCGAGCGTGGTACGCGGGGGCCGGCGGCCGGGTCTCCGGGGGCGCCGCGGGAACGACGTCGTCCTCGGCACCTGCCGGGGAGCGGGTGACGAGGACGACGGGACGTGCACGGGGGTGCCGCGGGACCGCTCGGGCGATCCCCCGGGGGACGGCTCAGGCCTGGGCGTCCTCCGGGATGGACACCAGCCAGCGGGTGTCGCGGCGCGGGCGCAGGTAGAAGGCCCAGTAGAGGGTGGCGACGGCGGTGATGCCGCCGGTCCACAGCAGGTACTCCGTCTCCTGCTGGGTGAGGACGTAGGCGAGGACGACGATGAGCAGGATCGGCATCGCGGGCCACAGCGGCATCCGCCAGGCGGGGGTGTGGCGGTGGTGGCCGCGCCGGGCGAGCAGCGCGGCGACCGCGACGAGCAGGTACATCGCGGTGACCGACACTCCGGTGACGCCGTAGAGGGTGTCGAGGTTGACGAAGCAGAGGGCCGCGCCGGGGACGCCCACCAGCAGCGTGGCGACCCAGGGGGAGCCGAACCGGCCGAGCCTGGACAGACCGTTGTTGACCGGCTCGGGCCACGCCTTGTCACGGGCCGAGGCGAACAGGACGCGGGAGTTCTGGATGACCATGACGATGCCCGCGTTGATGATCGCGAGGGCGACGCAGAGGCTGACGAAGGTGCCGACGGCCGAGTTGGACCAGGCGGTGACCATGCTGCTGATGTCGCCGCCGGTGAGTTCGCCGATGTCGGAGGCGCCCATGGTGATGGCGACGACCGGGACCAGGATGACGACGGTGGAGATGGCGAGGGTGGCCAGCACCGTGCGGGCGACGTTGCGCCGCGGGTTCTCCAGCTCCTCGGAGAGGTAGACGGCGGTGGAGAAGCCCTGGGTGGCGAAGAGGGCGATGGCGAGCCCGGAGATGACGAGCATGGCCGTGACGGCGTCGGTGTGCCCGCCGGACCCGGCGACCTGCATGGAGGTCAGGCTGCCGAGGCCCCGGTGGCTGTGCGTGAAGCCGAGGAGGGCCACCACACCGGCGGCGACGACCTCGAGGACCAGGAAGATGCCGGTGATCCAGGCGTTGGCGCGCAGGTCGAGCAGGCCGGCGAGGGTGGCCAGCAGCATCACGCCGGCGCCGGTCATGGCTGGGTCGAGGTGCACCAACGGGGCCAGGTAGTCGGCGGTGCCGATGGCGATCACCGGCGGGACGATCATGACCACCAGCAGGGACATCACGAAGACCAGCCAGCCCGCGAGGCGTCCGGCCATCGTCGAGACCATGGCGTACTCGCCGCCGGCGCTGGGGATGAGGGTGCCCAGTTCCGAGTAGCAGAACGCCACGGCGATACAGAGGAGGGAGCCGATGGCGATGGTGAGGGCGGTGGCGGTGCCGAGCGAGCCGAACAGATCGGGAATGACCACGAAGAGCGTGGACGCCGGGGTCACGCAGGAGAGCGTGAGCAGCGTGCCGCCGACGACTCCGATGGAACGCTTCAGTGTCCGGGGACCGCTGTCGGGGGCCTCGGTGACGTCGGGGGCGACAGGGCGGAGCGTGTCGGTCATGCGGCGGTTCCGATCGACTGGTGCGGGAACTTCGGGCGGGAGCGCTATCGCCTCCGGCGGCTCGCGTCGTACTTCTCTTCGTCCGCTCCCGATGCCCGCATGGAACCCCGACGAAAACCGGTGCGTCAATAGCTGTTTACCTACGGAATTCGTAGATCGAAGCCGCCATTGATCGCGGATACAGCACTTCTGCCGGACCCTTCCCCGCTTCAGGGCGATACGAGAATCGCAGCACACTCGTCAAAATCACGTGAAGACGTCCGGAATACGGACGCCCGAAACGTCCCGGTCCTGTCTCCGGACGGCAAATTGGGTCGCGGGACTGTCAGTGGGTCCCACTAGAGTCGACAGCACAGTCGAATCACAGCAACGGGTGGGGACAGATGAAGCTGAGGTACACGGCGGCCTGGGTGGGGTTCACGGCCGCCGCGCTGATGGCGACCTCCGCGTGCGGCGCGGGACAGACGGCCAAGAAGGCGGCCGACAGCGTCGCCGACAACTCCGACAAGATCATGGCGGCGCTCACCCGGGCGTCCGACCGCACCGAACAGCTCGGCTCGGCGCACGTGAAGATGTCCACCGACATGGGCACAGGCACCCCGGTCACCATGGAGGGCACCTACTCCTGGGGCGACGGGTTCGCCTTCGACACCGAGATGGACACCAAGGCCGCCCAGATGCAGCAGCTGACGTCCGCCCCGAAGATCCGCATGCTGTTCGTCGACGGTGCCTACTACTACGACGTCGACCCGCAGCCCTCCGGCCCGCTCAAGGGCAAGGAGTGGATGAAGGTCGACGCGTCGGCGGTCTTCGGCAAGCAGGGCGCGCAGGCGCTCAGCGGCAGCGGCGGCGGCAGCCCGTCCGCGTCCATGAAGGGCCTCAAGTACGCCAACGACGTCGAGAACCTCGGCACGGAGACCGTCGACGGGCAGAGCACGACCCACTACCGGGCCGTGGTCGACAAGGCGCACATGGGCAAGCTCAAGGACGCCTACGGCGACAAGGACAACCTCTTCGGTTCCATGACCGGCGGCGCCGAGTCCATCACCATGGACGTCTGGGTCGGCGCCAAGGACCTGCCCGTGCGCATGAAGCAGAAGTTCGGGACGGCCTCGGTCACCATGGACTTCGAGAAGTTCGGCGCCACGGCCGCGGTCAAGGCGCCGCCGGCCTCGCAGGTGGGCGACGTCACCGAGCAGATCAAGAAGGCCCAGTCGGCGCAGAACTGAACCCGGCACCGCGACGACGGGGCACCGCCCGGCACCGCGACGACGGAGCCCCGCCCTCCCGGTGCCGGGCGGGCGGGGCCTCGCGAGCCGTGGGGCTAGGGCTCAGTGGTTGCGCGGGAAGCCGAGGTCGACGCCCGAGGGGGCCTCGGACGGGTCCGGCCAGCGCGTGGTGACGACCTTGCCGCGGGTGTAGAAGTGCGTGCCGTCGTTGCCGTAGATGTGGTGGTCGCCGAAGAGCGAGTCCTTCCATCCGCCGAACGAGTGGTAGCCCACCGGCACCGGGATCGGCACGTTCACACCGACCATGCCCGCCTCGATCTCCAGCTGGAAGCGGCGCGCGGCACCGCCGTCCCGGGTGAAGATCGCGGTGCCGTTGCCGAAGGGCGAGGCGTTGATCAGCGCCACACCCTCCTCGTAGGTGTCCACGCGCAGCACGCACAGCACGGGGCCGAAGATCTCGTCCCGGTAGGCGTCGGACGAGGTCGGCACCCGGTCGAGCAGCGAGAGACCGACCCAGTGGCCGTCCTCGAAGCCCTCGACGGTGTACCCGGTGCCGTCCAGGACGACCTCGCAGCCCTGCGCCGCCGCGCCCGTCACATAGGAGGCGACCTTGTCGCGGTGGGCCTTGGTGATCAGCGGGCCCATCTCGGAGGACGGGTCGTTGCCGGGACCGATCTTGATCTTCTCGGCACGCTCGCGGATCTTGTCCACCAGCTCGTCGCCGATCGAGCCGACCGCGACGACGGCCGAGATGGCCATGCAGCGCTCGCCCGCGGAGCCGTAGGCGGCCGACACGGCGGCGTCGGCGGCCGCGTCCAGATCGGCGTCCGGGAGGACCAGCATGTGGTTCTTGGCGCCGCCCAGCGCCTGTACGCGCTTGCCGTTGGCGGCGGCCGTGGTGTGGATGTAGCGGGCGATCGGGGTCGAGCCGACGAAGGAGACGGCCTTGACGTCCGGGTGCTCCAGCAGACGGTCGACGGCGACCTTGTCACCCTGCACGACGTTGAAGACACCGTCCGGCAGTCCGGCCTCGGCGAGCAGCTCGGCGAGCTTCAGGGAGACCGACGGGTCCTTCTCGGACGGCTTCAGCACGAAGGTGTTGCCGCACGCGATGGCGATCGGGAACATCCACATCGGGACCATCGCCGGGAAGTTGAACGGCGTGATGCCCGCGACGACACCCAGCGGCTGCCGCAGCGAGGAGACGTCGACCCGGGAGGCCACCTCGGTCGACAGCTCGCCCTTGAGCTGCACGGTGATCCCGCAGGCCAGCTCGACGATCTCCAGGCCGCGCGCGACCTCGCCCAGCGCGTCCGAGTGCACCTTGCCGTGCTCGGCGGTGATCAGCTCGGCGATCTCGTCACGGTGCGCGTCCAGCAGGGCGCGGAACTTGAACAGGATCGCGGTCCGCTTCGCCAGCGACGAGGTGCCCCAGGTCGCCCAGGCGTCCTTCGCGGCGGCCACCGCCGCGTCCACCTCGTCGACCGTCGCGAACGCGACCTTCGTGGTGACCGCGCCCGTCGCCGGGTCGGTGACCGGCCCGAACGTACCCGACGCGCCTTCGACGGCCTTGCCGCCGATCCAGTGGTTGACGATCCTCGTCATGGCCAGTTGCTCCTTCACAGATGGCGGCGTCGGGTGGAGACGTGCCGTTCGTACAGCTCACGCGCCTCGACCGCCGACTTCCGGGTCGCGGTCTCGGCCACAGGTACATCCCACCAGGCCTGTGCCGGAGGCGGGCCCGACACTGTGTCTGCGGTTTCGGTCTCCACGTAGACACATGTGGGAGTGTCGGCGGCCCGCGCCCGCGCGAGGGCCTCGCGCAGTTCCCGGACCGTGCCCGCGCGCAGCACCCGCATGCCGAGGCTGGCCGCGTTGGCGGCGAGGTCGACCGGCAGCGGCGCCCCCGTGTAGGAACCGTCCTCGGGGGAACGTTCGCGGTACGCGGTCCCGAACCGCTCGGCGCCGACCGACTCCGACAGACCGCCGATGGACGCGTAGCCGTGGTTCTGCACGAGCAGCATCTTGATCGCGATGCCTTCCTGCACTGCGGTGACGATCTCGGTCGGCATCATCAGATAGGTACCGTCGCCCACCAGCGCCCACACCGGGCGGTCCGGCGCCGCGAGTTTCACCCCGATGGCGGCCGGGATCTCGTAGCCCATGCAGGAGTAGCCGTACTCCAGGTGGTACTGGTCGTGCGAGCGGGCCCGCCAGAGCTTGTGCAGATCGCCGGGGAGGGAGCCGGCCGCGTTGACGATCACGTCCGTCCCGTCGACGAGGGCGTCCAGCGCGCCCAGCACCTGTGCCTGGGTGGGCCGCAGGTCCGGCTCGGCGGCCTCGTAGCAGGCGTCGACGCGCGCCTCCCAGCGCTCCTTGCCTTCCGTGTACTCGTCGGCGTACGCCTTCGCCACCCGGTGGTCGTGCACGGCCAGGGCCTCGGTCAGCTCCTGGAGGCCGCTGCGGGCGTCCGCGATCAGGGGCAGCCCGCCGAGCTTGTGGCCGTCGAAGGCGGCGATGTTGAGGTTGAGGAAGCGCACCCCGTCGCCGGTGAACAGGGTGTGGGAGGCGGTGGTGAAGTCGGTGTACCGGGTCCCGACGCCGATCACCAGGTCGGCGCCGCGGGCGAGGTCGTCGGCGGTCGCCGTGCCGGTGTGGCCGACGCCCCCGACGTCCTGCGGATGGTCGTGGCGCAGGGAGCCCTTGCCGGCCTGGGTGGAGGCGACCGGGATGCCGGTGGCGGCGGCGAACTCGGCGAGCGCGTCCTCGGCCCGGCTGTGGTGGACCCCGCCGCCCGCGACCAGCAGCGGCCGGCGGGCGGCGCGGATCGCCCGGACCGCCTCGGCGAGCTCCGCCGGGTCGGCGCCGGGCCGGCGCACCGCCCAGGTGCGCTCGGCGAAGAACTCCCGCGGCCAGTCGTACGCCTCGGCCTGCACGTCCTGCGGCAGGGCGAGCGTGACGGCCCCCGTCTCCACCGGGTCGGTGAGCACGCGCATCGCCTGGAGGGCGGCCGGGATCAGCGCCTCGGGACGGGTGATCCGGTCGAAGTACCTCGACACCGGGCGCAGACAGTCGTTGACCGACACGTCGCCCGCGTACGGGACTTCGAGCTGCTGGAGGACCGGGTCGGCCACCCGGGTGGCGAAGGTGTCGCCGGGCAGCAGCAGCACCGGCAGATGGTTGACGGTGGCCAGCGCGGCCCCGGTGACGAGGTTCGTCGCGCCCGGACCGATGGAGGTGGTCACGGCGTGCGTCGACAGCCGGTTCGACTGGCGGGCGTAGCCGACCGCCGCGTGCACCATGGACTGCTCGTTGCGGCCCTGGTGGAACGGCATGGCGTCGGAGTGCTCGACCAGCGCCTGGCCGATCCCGGCGACGTTGCCGTGCCCGAAGATGCCCCAGGTCGCGCCGATCAGCCGCTGCCGGACGCCGTCCCGCTCGGTGTACTGGACGGACAGGAAGCGGACGAGGGCCTGCGCGACCGTGAGCCTCGTCGTCGGGGCGGGCGGGGGCGTCGACGCGGGCGAGGTCGGCGAAGTGGGCGAGGTCGGCGCGGTCATCGGTAGCCCCCTGTGCTGTCGACGTGGTCCGGGTGGAAACGGATCCGCCACTCCCGCGTCGCGCCCGGACCCGCCATGACGTTGAGGTAGTACATGGCGTGCCCCGGCTGGGCGACGGACGGGCCGTGCCACCCGTCGGGGACGAGTACGGCGTCGCCGGTACGGACCTCCGCGAGGACGTCGGATCCGCCCTCGCGGGAGGGGGACACGCGCTGGTAGCCGAACCCGTTCGGGCCGTCGATCTCGAAGTAGTAGATCTCCTCCAGCTCCGACTCCTCGCCGGGCCGGTGCTCGTCGTGCTTGTGCGGCGGGTACGAGGACCAGTTGCCGCCGGGGGTGACGACCTCCACGGCGATCAGCCGGTCGCAGTCGAACGCGTCGGCGGAGGCGAAGTTGCGCACCTGACGGGCGCAGGTGCCGCTGCCGCGCTGCTCGACGGGAACCTCCGGCGCGGGGCCGTAGCGGGCGGGGAGTCGTCGCTCGCACTTCGCTCCTGCCAGGGCGAAGCGGCCTCCCGCGCCGGAGGCGATCTGGACCTGGGCGTCCCGGGGCACGTAGGCGAAGTCGGAGACCCCGCTGAAAACGCTTTCCCTTCCCAGGAGTTGAAACTCTCTCCGCTCTGTCCGCACGGTACATCCGCCTTCCAGCGGAAGCACGATCCATTCACTTCCCGCACTGGTGAACGTATGCGTTCCGCCCGGTGTCAGCTCGACGACCCGCAGACTGCTGTACTCCCAACCGGCCCGCTCGGGGCCGATGTCGAGCACGTGCCGCGCGTCGGCGGTGCTGCCCCTGGGCACGTACAGCCGGTTGCCCGGCGTGGTGTTCGCCGCGGCGCTTGTCGGGGCGCTTGTCGTGGTGTGCGGCTCGTCGTCCGTCATCCGGCCCTCACAGCAGTCCTACGGCGGTGTCCACGGCGGCGGTCACGTCACCGTCCGCCGGGTAGAGCAGCGAGCGGCCGACCACCAGGCCCTGGACGGTGGGCAGTTGCAGGGCTCCGCGCCACTTCTCGTAGGCGGCGACCTGGTCCTCGACCAAGCCGCCGACCTCACCGCCGAGCAGGACGGCGGGCAGCGTGGAGGTCTCCATCACCCGGGCCATGTCGTCGGGGTTCTCGGTGACCGGCACCTTCAGCCAGGTGTAGGCCGAACTGCCGCCCAGGCCGGAGGCGATGGCGAGGGAACGGGTGACGGCGTCGGCCGACAGGTCGTTGCGGAGCCTGCCGTCGGGGGCGCGGCGGCTGATGAACGGCTCGACGAAGACGGGCAGTCGGCGCGCGGCCATCTCGTCGATGGCACGGGCGGTGGACTCCAGTGTGGTGAGGGAGCCCGGGTCGTCGTAGTCGATGCGCAGCAGCAGCTTGCCCGCGTCGAAGCCGAGGCGGTGGATGTCCTCGGGGCGGTGCCCGGTGAAGCGGTCGTCGAGTTCGAAGGACGCGCCCTGGAGGCCGCCGCGGTTCATGGAGCCCATGACGACCTTGTGGTCGAGGGCGCCGAGCAGGAGCAGGTCGTCGAGGATGTCGGCGGTGGCCAGGACGCCGTCCACACCCGGCCGGGACAGCGCCAGGCACAGGCGCTCCAGGAGGTCGGCGCGGTTGGCCATGGCGAGGCCGCGGCCGCCGGCGCCGAGGGCGCCGCGGGCCGGATGGTCGGCGGCGACGATCATCAGCCGGCCGCGGTCGCCGAGCAGCGGTCTGCGCCGGCGGCGGGCGGCGGCCTCGGCGATCCGCTCGGGGTGGCGGGTGCGGATGCGCACGAGCTCCGCGACGTCCACGCGCGCGTGCGCGACCCCGGCTCCGCCTTCGCGGTGGGCCTCTCCGACGCGGCCGGCCCTCACCGCACCGCCCCGGCGGTGAGCGCGGCGTCGATCTCGTCCGGGGTGGGCATCGCGGAGGAGCACTCCAGCCGGGAGGCGACGATGGCGCCGGCCGCGTTGGCGTACCGCATGGTCCGCTCCAGGTCCCAGCCGCTCAGCAGTCCGTGGCAGAGCGAGCCGCCGAAGGCGTCGCCGGCGCCCAGTCCGTTGAGGACGTCCACGGGCAGCGGCGGCACCTCGGCGCGGCCGCCCGCCCGGTCGACGGCGAGGACGCCCTCGGGGCCCTGCTTGACGACGGCGAGCTCGACGCCGGCCGCGAGCAGGGCGCGGGCGGCGGCGTGCGGCTCGCGCAGTCCGGTGGCGACCTCCACCTCGTCGAGGTTGCCGACGGCGACGGTGGCGTGGCGCAGCGCCTCGGCGTAGAAGGGGCGCGCGACGGCGACCGGGTCGCTCCCGTCCGCGCCCTTCCAGAACATGGGGCGCCAGTCGAGGTCGAAGACCGTCGTACCGGCCCGGGCGCGGTGGGCGAGGGCCGCCAGGGTCGCCGTACGGCTCGGTTCCTCGCTCAGGCCGGTGCCGGTGATCCAGAAGACGCGCGCGTCGCGGACGGCGTCGAGGTCGAGATCGTGGGCGCGGATCTCCAGGTCGGGCGCCTTGGGCTGCCGGTAGAAGTACAGCGGGAAGTCGTCCGGCGGGAAGATCTCGCAGAAGGTGACCGGGGTCGGCAGCCCGGGGACGGCGGTGACCCAGCGGTCGTCCACGCCGAAGCCGCGCAGGGCTTCGTGCAGATAGACGCCGAAGGGGTCGTCGCCCGTCCGGGTGATCACGGCGGTGCTCCGGCCGAGCCGGGCCGCGGCGACGGCGACGTTGGTGGCGGAGCCGCCGAGGAACTTCCCGAAGGCCGACACCTGAGCCAGGGGCACGCCCGCCTGCAACGGATAGAGGTCCACTCCGATCCGCCCCATGGTGATCAGGTCGTACGCCATCGGCTTCCCTTCGCTTCGGCTCCTCCCGGTTGTAGTGCCGGACCCCGAGCCCTGTCAATGTTTTGTCCGGACATTCGGACCAGTGCTTGACACCCGTCTGCCGGAACCGCACGCTGACGGCCATGACTTCGTTGTCGCCGCAGTCCTCACTCTCCCGTATCCGGATCGGTTCGGCGCCCGACTCATGGGGTGTCTGGTTCCCGGACGACCCGCGGCAGGTGCCGTGGCGGCGCTTTCTCGACGAGGTCGCCGACGCGGGTTACGAGTGGATCGAGCTGGGGCCGTACGGATATCTGCCGAGCGATCCGGCCGTGCTCGCCGAGGAGACCGCGCGGCGCGGCCTGAAGGTGTCGGCCGGGACCGTCTTCACCGGCCTGCACCACGGTCCGGACGTGTGGGACCGGACCTGGGCGCACGTCTCGGACATCGCGGCGCTGACCCGGGCGATGGGCGCCGCCCATCTGGTCGTCATCCCGTCCTTCTGGCGGGACGACAAGACCGGCGAGGTGCTGGAGCCGGACACGCTGACACCGGGGCAGTGGCGCGATCTCACCTCGCTGACCGAACGGCTGGGGCACGAGGTGCGCGAGCGGTACGGGCTGGAGATCGTCGTCCACCCGCACGCCGACACCCACATCGACAGCGAGGAGAACGTCACCCGCTTCCTCGACGGCACCGACCCCGAGCTGGTGTCGCTGTGCCTGGACACCGGGCACTACGCCTACTGCGGCGGCGACAGCGTCAAGCTGATCGAGACCTACGGCGAGCGCATCGGGTATCTGCACCTGAAGCAGGTCGACCCGGAGGTCCTGGCGGAGGTGCGGGCGCGGGAGATCCCGTTCGGACCCGCCGTGGCCCGCGGTGTCATGTGCGAACCCCCGTCCGGCGTGCCCGCCCTGGGGCCGGTGCTGGAGGCGGCGCAGAAGCTGGACGTGGACCTCTTCGCGATCGTCGAGCAGGACATGTACCCGTGCGAGCCGGACCGGCCGCTGCCGATCGCCCGGCGGACCCGGGCGTTCCTGAGGTCCTGCGGGGCGTGAGCCCTCCGGGCGGCTCCCCTCCCCCCGGAGGGCTATTGCTTCACCTCTGTCACAAATGCCTCTGGCATGTCACAGATGTCGCGTGTACGCGGGTTTCCCGTCACACCCGGTCGACGGACGGGTCCGGGTCGTCACTGCGCGTCGTTCACGGGACACAGGCTCGTGATCGCCAGCGCAGCGCCCGGCTCCCCAGACGGCCACCCCCCGGCCGCCGCTGCGGCGCGCGCAGGGAGGTGCAACCCATGACCGACCGAAGGCTCTGGTCGTACAAAGAGATCGCGGCGCACATCAAGGTGCAGCCGGACACCGTACGGTCCTATCGCAAGCACGGACTGCTGCCCCCGCCCGATCATGTGGAGAGCGGGAAGCCCTACTGGTACACGGAGACCGTACATACCTGGGTCGCGTCCAGGCCCGGCAACCGGGGGCGGAGAGCGGACTGAGCGACCGGCCGGGTCCGCTCGGGCGGACCCGGCCGGCTGTGCCCCGCCCCGGGTGGTCCGGTCAGCTCCACGGCTCGATGACCGTGACCCCGGCGCCCGAGGCAGCCGGTGTCCCCATCGCGGCGAGCGCGTCCGGCGCCGCGTCCAGCGGGATCGTCGCCGTCACCAGCAGGTCGGGGCGCAGGACGCCCGCACCGACCAGCCCGAGCATCGCGGGATAGGCGTGCGCGGCCATGCCGTGGCTGCCGAGCAGTTCCAGCTCCAGGGCGACGGCGCGGGCCATGGGGACGGGGGTCGTGCCGTCCGCCGACGGCAGCAGGCCGACCTGCACGTGCCGGCCGCGGCGGCGCAGACCGTTCACCGAGGCCGCGCAGGTGGCCGGGGAGCCGAGGGCGTCGAGGGAGAGGTGGGCGCCACCGCCGGTGAGCTCGCGGACCGCCCGCGCCGGATCCGCCGTACGGCCGGCGTCGACGCACTGTGCCGCGCCGAACTTCCGGGCCAGGTCGAGGGCCCCCGGCGCCACGTCGACGGCGACGACCCGCGCCCCCGACGCGGCCGCGATCATCACCGCCGACAGGCCGACGCCTCCGCAGCCGTGCACCGCGACCCACTCCCCCGCCGCCACCCGGCCCTGCTGCACCACCGCCCGGAACGCCGTCGCGAACCGGCAGCCGAGCGAGGCCGCGGTGGCGAAGGACATTCCCTCGGGGACGGCGACCAGGTTCACGTCGGCGTGGTCCAGGGCCACGTACTGGGCGAAGGAGCCCCAGTGGGTGAAGCCCGGCTGGGTCTGGCGCTCGCACACCTGCTGCTCCCCCGCAGCGCAGGCCGGGCAGGTGCCGCACGCGCAGACGAACGGGACGGTGACCCGGTCGCCGGGACGCCAGGCGGTCACCCGGGGGCCCACCGCCTCGACGACACCGGCGAGTTCATGGCCGGGCACATGCGGGAGGGTGATGTCCGGGTCGTGGCCCCGCCAGCCGTGCCAGTCGCTGCGGCACAGCCCGGTGGCCGCCACCCGCACCACGACCCCGTGCTCGGCGGGGCGCGGATCGGCCACCTCCCGTACCTCGGCCGCTTCGCCGTACCGCTCGAAGACCACAGCCCGCATGTGCCCGCCCCTCTTCCGCTTCCGCCGGGTCCGGGCCGCCCCGGGGCCGACCGCCCCGGGGCTCCCGCGCCGCCTCGGCGGAACGTTATCCGGGCACGCCGGCCCTGTCCCGGTCCGGCAGGGGCCCGACGGCCTCCGCGGACTCCCCCTCGCTCAGTCCGAACCGCTGGTGGAACCGGCGCAGCGGGGCCGGCGCCCACCAGGTCGCACGGCCCGTGAGCCGCATGATCGCCGGGACCAGCAGGCTGCGGACGACCATGGCGTCCATCAGCACCGCCAGCGCGATGCCCAGCCCCAGCATCTTGGTGTTGGTCACCCGGGAGGTGCCGATGGCGACCATCACCACGGCGAGGATGACCGCGGCGGCGGTGATCAGGCCGCCGGTGCGCTGGAGGCCGTGCCGGACCGCCTCGCGGTGGTCGCCGGTGTGGTCGTACTCCTCCTTGATGCGGGAGAGCAGGAACACGCCGTAGTCCATGGAGAGGCCGAAGGCCACGCAGAACATCAGGACCGGCAGGGTGGTCTCGATGGATCCGGTGGCGGTGAAGCCGAGCGGACCGGAGAGGTGGCCGTCCTGGAAGACCCAGACCACCGCGCCGAACATCGCCGTCAGGCTGAGCGCGTTGAGCAGGACGGCCTGGACCGGGATGAGCACGCTGCCGGTGAGGAGGAAGACCAGCAACAGGGTGACGACCGCGATGAACGCGACCGCCCAGGGCAGGCGCTCGGCGAGCGCGTGCTTGGAGTCGACCAGGACCGCGGCCGTGCCGGTGACCTTGGTGCCGAACGGGGCGTCCAGCGCGCGCAGGTCGCCGACCAGCCGCTGGGCGGCGTCGTCCACCGCCTCGCCCTTCGGCAGCACCGTGAAGTACGCCGAGTCGCCCCGCACCAGGGGGCCGTCGACCCCCGCCACCTCCGGCAGGGCGGCGATCCGCTCCTTGTAGGCGGTGTACTGCGGCTGGGTCGCGGCGCCCTCGGCGAGGATCTCCAGTCCGCCGCCGGGGTTGCCCGGGAAGTCGTCGCGGATGTGCTGCTGCACGGCGTGGGACTCGGCGGTGGTGGGCAGCTGGCGGTCGTCCGCGGTGCCGAACTTCACGCCCAGGAAGGGCAGGCCGAGCAGGACGAGGACGGCCGTGGTGGCCAGCGCGAAGAACGGGGCGCGGCGCATGACCAGGGTCGCCGTGCGGGCCCAGGCCGTGCCCTCCTCGCCGGAACTCCTCGGGGTCCGGCCGCGGCGCAGCAGCCGGCGCAGGTCGAGCGAGTCGACCCGGTGGCCGAGCAGGACCAGCGCGGCCGGGAGCAGGATCAGGGCGGCCCCGGCGGCCAGCAGCACCACCGCGATGCCGGCGTAGGCGAAGGAGCGCAGGAAGTACTGCGGGAAGACGAGCATCGCCGCCAGGGACACGGCGACCGTGAGCGCGGAGAACAGGACCGTGCGCCCGGCCGTGCGCAGGGTGGTGGCGACGGCGGTCAGCGGTTCGGCGCCGGTGGACAGTTCCTCGCGGAAGCGGCGGACGACGAACAGGGCGTAGTCGATGGCCAGGCCCAGGCCGAGGGCCGTGGTGAGGTTCATCGCGAAGACCGAGACGTCGGTGAACTCGGACAGACCGCGCAGCACCGCGTTGGTGCCGAGGATCGCGACGATGCCGATGCCGAGCGGCAGCAGGGCCGCGACCGCGCTGCCGAAGACCATCACCAGCAGCACCAGGGTGATCGGCAGGGCGATCATCTCGGCCCGGGTCAGGTCCTCGCGGATGATCGTCTGCATCTCGTGCCGCACGGCGACGATGCCGCCGACCTTCACCGTCAGCGGGCCCCGGGCTCCCCGGTAGGAGGGCGCGATGCGGTCCAGGGTGTCGCCCATCGCCTTCTCGTCGCCCGTGATGTGGGCGGCGACCAGCGCCTCGTGGCCGTCCTCGGCGCGCAGGGCCGGTGCCTTCGAAGCCCAGTAGGAGCCGACGCCGGTCACGCCCTTCTCCCGGGCCAGCCGCGCGGTGAGGCGGTTCGCCTCGGCGGCGACGGCCGGGTCGTCCACCGAGGCGGCGCCGGTGTCTATCAGCAGCAGGAGGTTGGGCTGGGAGCCGGGGAACTCGCGCTCCAGCGCCTTCGTCGCGTAGGTCGACTGCGCGTCCGGGTCCTCCCAGCCGCCGCTGCCCAGCCGGTCGGCGACCCCGCTGCCGGCCAGCACGGCGAGCACGGTGAGCACCAGTGCGGCCAGCAGCGACAGCCGTGGGCGCGCGGTCACGAGACGCGTCCATCCTCCGACGCGGGGTGGCCTGTTGACTTCGGTCATTGTGCGGTGTCCCCTTCACCGTGATCCGTGATCCGTGCTGTACGCAGGCAGGAGCATGGGTCGGTCATTGCCATAGACTGACAAACACGAGACATCGCTCGCGTTTCTCCAGAATGCGAGCGACCACTCGCGTTTGTCAATCGCGTGCCGAGAGCTGGGGATAACGCGTGCCCGACAAGTCCGACACCCCGGAGCAGGGACGGCCCCCCGAGCAGGGGCAGCCGCGCCGCCGACAGGCGCGCGGCGAGCGCCGTATCGCCCAGCTGCTCGAGGCCGCGGCCAGCGTCTTCTGCTCGACCGGGTACACGGCCGCGAGCACCAACGCCATCGCCCGCGAGGCAGGCGTCTCGCCCGGCACGCTCTACCAGTTCTTCCCGAACAAGGAAGCGATCGCCATCGAGCTGGGCGACCGGCTCATGCACGAGATGCGCGAGACCTACGGCGAGGCTCTCGCCCCGGTCGACCCCGCGACCCCGCTGGAGGACGCGGTCGGCGCCGCCGTCGACCGCTTCATCGCGTTCAACTGCGACCATCCGGTGTTCTTCGCCCTGATGCACGGCCCCGACATCCCCGGCCGGATCACCGAGGAGCACGACGCGCTGCACGCCACCCTGCTCGCCCGGATCGAGGGCCTGCTCTCCTCGTTCCTGCCGGACGCGGCGCCGGCCGACCTGTCCCGCACCGCGCACATGTGCCTGGGCCTGTACAAGGCGGGCCTGGAGCTGGTCCTCGGCCACGAGGGCGCCGAGCGCGCCGCGTACGTCCAGGAGCTGAAGCACGCGCTGAGCCGGTATCTCGCCCCGCTGGTCGGCGACCGGCTCGGCCACCCCGCGACCCCGGCCTCCTGACCGGGGGCCGCCCGTCCCTCCGCCTCCACCCCGCCGCGACCGGGCCACTTCCCCGTCCCGGCCGGGCCGGGACGCCGGTCACCGCCCCGCCCCGCCCCGGCAGGGCCACCGGCCGCCGACCAGGAGCCGCCGGTCCAGTCACCGCCGAGGCCGTCCCCGACCGTCCCCGACCGTCCCGCTCCGCTCGCCGACCCGCCCGGGCCCCTCCTGGATTCATACC
>NZ_JBVJMD010000082.1:0-24561 GCF_055584385.1 Streptomyces sp. NPDC104096 | reverse complement strand
CCCCCCCCGCGTCCCGGGTCGGCAGGTGTCCCCGTGCCTCGAAGGGCGCGGGGACGCCCACCGACCCGCCGGCTAGGGCACCTTCACCCACTGCGCCTCGCTGGGCGTGCCCTGGTCGTCGTCCACGAACAGCATGTACCAGCCCGACGGCACGAGGTTGCGGTTCTTCGGCACGGTCACCGTGATCCGGTCGCCGGAGGTGGTGAAGTCCAGCGCGACCGACCGCTGGTCGACGTCCGTGACATGGGTCGAGGCGCTCGGCCGGATCAGCCGCACCCTCTTGATCGCGGCGGCGTGCCGCGAGGTGAACGTGCCCGTGCCGCCGCGTGCGACGGTCCGTGGGCCCCCGGACAGCGACGGCCGCGCGCCCCGGTAGAGGTAGGGCGGTGTGTAGATCTCGATGCGCTGCTCGAACGTGCCCGGCTTGGTGTCGGCCTTGTCGCCGTACAGCGGGTCCGAGCCGAAGAACATCACCCGTCCGTCGGGCAGCAGCAGCGAGCCCGAGTGGTAGTTGCGGCCCACCAGCGGGTCGGCCACCCGCTCGAAGGTGTCGGTGTCCGGGTGGTAGATCCGGGCCTGGAGGATGTCGGAGTCGCCGCGCCCCCGGTAGTCCCGCGAGCCGCCCGACACCAGCACGGTGTCGTCGGGCAGTACGGAGGACTGCGGGTACCGGGTGCCCTTCTCCAGGGTCGGCCCGTCCACGAACGCCGGATGGGCGTCCTTCAGGTCGATGATCCGCGTCCGGTTGCTGGACAGCTTGGACTCGCCCACCCCGCCACCGCCGATCACCATGTACCGCTCGTCCTGCGCGGGCGGCAGCAGCACCGTGCCCGACGTCTCCAGCCGGTCGGGGTCGCTCAGTCCGGGCAGCCTGCCGAACCGGTTGGTGGCCACGTCCCAGACACCCGGGTCCCGGCCGATGTTGTCGGGTCCGTAGCCCGCGTTGGAACCCGAGTAGAAGATCTTGCCGTTCTGCATCAGGAACAGCGCCGGATACGTGGGGAACTGACGGATCGTCGAGGTGTAGGTCCACTTCCCGGTCGCCGGGTCGAAGATCTCGTTCTTGCCCGGGACCAGCTGACCGATGTCGTCGAGGCCGGAGACGCTGAGGACCTTCCCGTCGCTCAGGGTGGTGAGCGTCGGGTACCAGCGGGCCTCGTTCATCGGGTCGACCTTGATGTACTTCTCGGCGACCGGGTCGAACTCGTAGGCGTCCCGGATCCCCTGGAAGTCCTTCTTGTCGAGCGCGAGCTTCTGCGCGATGCCGTACGTGTTGCGGGCGTCGACCCCGGTCAGGCCCTGGATCAGATAGTTGTCCTGGGTGCCGGTCTCGTACGCCGAGCCGGACTTCTGCGCCTCGACGTAGATACGGCCCAGGCCCGGATCGTTGTGCAGGAACCGGCCGGTCGCCGGGTCGAACACCTTCTTGGCGCGCGGTACGAGCACCGGGTCCTTGGAGACGAAGGCCTTGCCGTTCTCCTTGCCGGTGAACCGGGTGCCCGCGGGCAGGGTGATCGGCCGGTCGGGGTTCTCGTTGTGGACGATCATCAGGCCGCCGGCCTTGGTGACGTCGCCCTTCAGCTTCTCGTACCGCTTGGTGCCGCCCGCGATCAGGATCCTGCCGTCGGCGAGCTGGGTGTGGCCGGTGCAGAACAGGTCGCTCGGCGTGGGCACCTTCTTGACGGTGCCCTTGACCGGGTCCCAGATCCGGCTGTCGAACTTCTTGGCGTCGAAGTTGTCCTGGTTGTTGCCCGATCCCGCCACGAGCAGGACCTTGCCGGTGTGCAGCAGGACGGCGTGGATGGTGTCCTGGCGGTACTTCTCGGGGAACTCCACGATCTGCCAGTGGCCGTTGTCGGCCTTGTACTCCGGTCTGTTGATCGCGTACTCGTGGTACTTCTCGGTTCCGAAGCGGTACATCCACGGGCCGTTCATCCCGGCCAGCGCGAGGACCACCGCCGTACCCACCGCGAGTCGCCGTGCGCGCCGTCGGCCGGCTCGCTCGCTCATTCCTCACGACCTCCCGGTCCGCCCAGGGCTATCTGCATGGTCTGGTCGCCGCTCCCGCTCGAGGCGGCCCGGCTGGGCCGGGGCGCCGGGCCGTGCGCGGTGTGCGGACCATGCGGACCGTGGGAGCCGTGGGGTGCGGGTGGACCGTACGCGGGGTGCGGGCCGGTCGTGGTGACCTGCGGCGGGACCGCGTCCTGCGGCTCCGGGGCCGCTCCGGCGGCCTGCTTCCCGGTCCGGCGCATCGTGTACCGCCAGGCGAGGATCGGCGACGCGGTGATCAGCAGGGCGAGCGAGGCCCAGACCACCATGGCGGGGTGGGCGTGCCCCTGCGCGAAGCCGGCGGCGATCGACCCGGCGAACACCACCATGAAGAACAGATGAATACGGAAGGTCCCGAACAGGGTGTCCGGGCTGGCCGAGTCGCCCTTGGGCGTCACCACGAACCTGCTCTTGCGGCGCAGCACCGTGTCCATAAGCGAACGGGCGTAGATCGGCGCGGAGAGCGCCGACATCACCATGCCGGCCACACCGCCGGAGCCCTCCGGCTCGTGCGGGGAGACGTTGTGCCGCCGGTTCCAGACGTACAGACCGATCTGGAGCGCGGAGGCGTTGCCGTAGAGCATCAGCCACGCGGTGGGGTCGATGTCCACGCCCGAGGCGCCCAGGCCCAGGAACAGCGCGCAGCTCAGCGCCGCGAGGATCCAGTTCAGGGCCGACATCGGATAGAAGATGATCATCATCGTGTAGTTGAAGAGCTTGCCGGGCGGCAGGGAGAAGAAGCCCTTCCAGTACTGCTTGAGGATGGTCTCGTAGGTGCCCCGGGACCAGCGAAGCTGCTGGGTGAAGAAGTCCGTCCAGGCGTTCGGCCCCTCGCCGACCGCGAGCACGTCGGGGGTGTAGACCGACCGCCATTTCTTCCCGGTGGCCGGGTTGCGGTGCCGGTGGATCTCGAACCCGGTCGCCATGTCCTCGGTGATCGAGTCGTACAGGCCGCCGATCTGCTTCAGCGTCTTGATGCGTACGGCGTTGGAGGTGCCGACGAACATCGGGGCGCCGTAGAAGTTGCCTGCGCGCTGGATCAGCGCGTGGAAGAGGAACTGCTGCGACTCGGCGGCCTTGGTGACGAACGTGTCGTAGTTGCCGTAGACCTGCGGGCCGATGACGAAGCCGACGTCCGGGTCGCGGAAGAAGCCGAGCATCCGCTCCAGGTAGTTGGGCAGCGGCACGTGGTCGGTGTCGACGGAGGCGAAGTAGTCGTAGGCGTCGCCGTGCGCCTCCAGCCAGGCGTTGTAGTTGCCGTGCTTGGTCTTCGCCCGGTGCGGTCCCTCGGGCCGGTTCCACTTCTCGACGCCCTTGCGGGAGAAGTGGTGCACCCCGAGCCGGGCGCAGACCGCCTTGACCTCGGGGTCGTCGCCCTCGTCGAGCAGCCATACGTGCAGCAGGCCCCGGTGGCGCAGCCGGACGGCGGCCTCCAGGGTCCGGGTCACCATCTCCAGCGGCTCCTTGCCGGGCACGAAGGAGGTCAGGAAGGCGACCCTGGTGCCGGTCTCGGGCACGACCGGGACCGGGTCGCGGGCGACCAGCGTGGCGTGCGCGTTCGACAGCACGTTCATGCAGCGGAAGAACTCGATCAGGCCGATCGAGACGAGCATGACGACGTCGAGCGCCGGCAGCCAGGAGTAGGCGGGGTAGTCACGCGAGGTCCAGTGCTCCGGCCGCAGCAGCCAGGCCAGCAGGACCAGGGAGAGCAGAGGCGCGGCGCCCAGCATCAGGGCGGCCCGGATCCGGTGCGGCTCCTGCGAGAGCAGCGAGCGGTACTCCACCCGGTACGGCCTGGTCGGGTCGGGCTGGGTCAGGGGACCCGCCAGCCGGCTGTAGTGCTCGTAGTCGTATCTCGGCAGTGTCCTCTTCGCTCGGCGTAACTGGCCGGTCGAATGCGTGGGCACTCTCAGCTGCACCGTCTCTGACGGGTCTGGGTTGTGCCGGGCGCCCGTCGGCGTCGACGTCATGAGTCATCCCCCCACAACACGCAGGTCTGCGCGTGTCTGTCGGTTTCTGACACCTGCCATGGCCCCCCTCGGCCCGCACAGGTGTTTCAGCGGCGAGGCGCAGTCGCCGTCCAGCTCATGGACACGGAACTGCGCACTCCCGGTTGCGGGGCGCCCCCCTGGACACACCCCCGTGAACGGGTTCCCTTCCCCCGCGTCAACGGCAACCGGCTTCTTGTCCCCCAAGTGCCGTCAATCGACAGCATTCTGGAAAACAGGGTTCTACGGCGTCCGGCCTGATCGCAAGACGCGAAACGCGGTGTTTACCGGTCATACGCGCTCATTGTGGCAGCTGTGGGGGAGTTGTGGATCAGTTGTGGACAGTCGGGTGCGAATGTTTCCGAAGTGATCTCTTATGGCCGCTTCTGCTCGAATCGCGTCGCCCGAGCGCACCGCGCGCACGATGTCCCGGTGCTGGCGGCAGGTGACCAGGGGGTCCTGCGGGATGTCCGCCAGATCGGTGCGCACCCGGTGGAAGGCGTCCCAGAACGCCTCCAGCACCTCGCGCAGCAGCGGGTTCCCCAGGCCCCGGTAGAGGGCGGCGTGAAAGGCCCGGTCGGTCTCGGCGAGGCCGGCCCCCCGCTCGGCCTCCTGCTCCATCCGGTCCACGAGCGCGTCCAGCTCGGCCAGGCCGGACTCGGGGATGCGGCCCGCGAGCCGGGAGACCAGACCGGTCTCCACCGCCTCGCGCAGCTCCAGCAGCTCCAGCAGGCTGTCCTCGCCCCGGTGGTGCCCGGCGACCGTGCGGAACGCGAGGCCCTCGATCATGGGGGCGAGGGACATGGGGCCCACATAGGTGCCGAACCCGTGCCGGATCTCGACGATGCCCATCGCCTGGAGCGCCTTCAGCGCCTCGCGCACCGAGTTCCGGCTCGCGCCGAGGAACTCCATTAGCTCGGGCTCGGTCGGCAGCGGGGCCCCGGAGGGCAGCCGGCGGTCGATGATGAGCTTCTTGATCCGCTCCTGGAGGTCTCGGGCTGCCATGGCGAGAGGGTATCCGGCCAAACGACGAAAAAGCCCCCCGCTGCTGCGAGAGGCTTCTTCCGTCTGTGCGCCGCCAGGGACTCGAACCCCGGACCCGCTGATTAAGAGTCAGCTGCTCTAACCAACTGAGCTAGCGGCGCTTGCTGACGTCGTTAACTCTACATGACGTGCGGAGGTGCTTCCGACCACCTCCCGGCCGCCTTCCGGCCGCCCCGGAGCGGCTCCCCGACCCCTTCGGCCGGTCGGTGTACATCGTTCGGACCGTCAACATGCGCGCCCGGAAGACAGTCGGGAAACTGATCTACGTGTACACACGCGGACAGGTCCACCTGGAGTGTGAGGGGAATCGCACATGAGGACTCCGGTATTCGAGGAATTCGATCCCGCGAGCGACTGCGACTGCCCGGGTTGCGCCCTGTGGCGCCGTGTCCTGCCTTTTTCCCGTACCCGCACCGTCGGCCATCCGGCCGTCCACCGCGTCCTGGCCGTGGCCGCCGCCTCCGCCGCGTCCGCGGCGTTCGGCGCGGTGGCCGCGGCGCCCGCGCACGCCGCCCCGCACGGACCCGCCCGGCCCGGTGTCCCCGCAGGTGACGAGCCCGGCACCCCGCAGGGCGGCAAGGCCCCGCTGCACGGTCCCGGCCGTGGGCAGACCGGTGTGCCGGGCGGGCTCAAGACGCCCGGGACCACCCGTACGGAGATCATCAACCGGGCGAAGAAATGGATCGACGCGAAAGTGCCGTACAGCATGCTCGCCTATTGGTCCGACGGCTATCGGCAGGACTGCTCGGGTTTTGTCTCCATGGCCTGGAATCTGCCCGGAAACGAATGGACGGGCAGTCTGGGCCAGTACGGGGAGCGCGTCACGAAGAAGACGGTCCAGCCCGGCGACATGCTGCTGTTCCACAATGTGAAGGACCCGCAGAAAGGCTCGCACGTCGTCATCTTCGGCGGCTGGACGGACCACACGCACACCTACTACACCGTCTATGAGCAGACGCCCCCGCACACCCGCCGCCAGGGCACCCCGTACGCCTACTGGAGTCACTCCGACAAGTACGTCGCCTACCGCTACAAGGGGCTCGCGCCGGCGGCCGCGAAGCCGGCCGGCAGTGGCGGAAAGCTGGTCACGGCGGGCGGACGGCCGGGCGCCGGCGGCACGGTGACGCCGTACCCCGGAGCGGCCCACTTCGGTCCCGGCGCGAACAACAAGTACGTCGCCCAGCTCGGCCGGATACTCGTGAGCCGGGGCGCGGCCGCCTACTACGCCACCGGTCCGGGCCCCCGCTGGTCGGACGCGGACCGCAGGGCCACCGAGGCGTTCCAGCGCGCCCAGGGCTGGACGGGCGCGGCCGTGGACGGGCGGCCCGGCCCGCGGACCTGGGCGCTGCTGACCGCCGGCGCGGGCCGGGACATCGCGGCCGGGACGGGCCCGTCGGCGCGTCCCGCCGGGATCCCGGCCTACCCGGGCCGGGGCATGTTCCGGCCGGGCGCGGACAACGCGTACGTCGCCCAGCTCGGCCGGCAGTTGGTGAAGAAGGGGTTCGGCAAGTACCTCACCACCGGGCCGGGGTCGCGCTGGGGCGAGCCGGACCGGCGGGCGGTCGAGGCGTTCCAGCGCGCCCAGGGCTGGCGGGGCGGCGCGGCGGACGGCTATCCCGGGCCCGAGACCTGGCGCCGGATCTTCTCGTGACCGCCGGGCCGCGGGCCGGACCCCCCGCCCGCGGCCCGACGGTCACCCGCGGCCCCACCGACGGCCCCGCGCTGACCCCCTACTCGCCCACCGATGTGACGCATCTGGCGCGGAGGCTGGAGGCACGTATGAGCAGTACGACCACGTCACGGACGCCCGAATCCGGCGGACCGGGACCGGCCGAGGGGCGGCACGCGCCGGGCCGGGCCGGGGAACAGGACGGGCCGGGTCCGGCCGAGGAACAGTCCAGGCCCGTCCGGCTGATCCAGAACGAGGTGACCACCGAGATCCCGGTCCATCTGCTCTTCCGTGACGAGCCGGACCCGGTGCCCGTAGCGGTGGGGCCCGCGGACGTGGGGCGCCGGCAGGGCACCGGCGAGCAGCCGCGTTTCCGTCGCCCCGGGCTCGCGACCGCGCCCGTCCTGCCGCAGGTCGACCCCGACCTGGTTGAGCACCGCGGGCGGGCGTTGCCCGGCGCGCTGGGCGTGCTCGCCGGGGCCTGCGGAACGGCCGGCTGCGCGGTGGTCTCCTGGTGGACGGGTGCGCTGCCGACACCGGTCGCGCAGGCGCTGTGGCTGCCCGCGTCGGCGGGCGCCGGGCTCGGCCCGGCGCAGTGGGCGGCGTACGCCGGGACCGTGGCGCTCGGGCTGCTCGGCTTCGGCGGTCTCGCCCGGGGCCGGACCGGGCAGGCCTGGGTGCTCGACCAGTTCGGCCGCTACCGGGGGACCGTCCGGCGCACCGGTCTGACCTGGGTCAACCCGCTGCTGCTGCGCCGCCGGGTCGACGTGCGGCTGCGGCACTGGCGCAGCGAGCCGATGCAGGCGGCCGACGGCAACGGGGTCGCGCTGCGGGTCCTGGTGCTGGTGGTGTGGCGGGTGCGGGACACCGCGCGGGCCATGCTCGCGGTCGAGGACCACGAGACGTATCTGCGCGAGTGCGTGGAGGCGGCGCTGGCCCGGGTGCCGGTGGAGATGCCGGGCGCGGCGCGGGGCTCGCTGGACGCGGCCGCCGAAGTGCTGGGCAGACGGGTGGCGCGGGACGCGGGGGCGGTCGGCCTGGAGGTGTTCTCGGTCCGGCCGGTGCGGGTGGAGTACGCCCCGGAGGTCGCCGCCGCGATGCAGCGCCGCCGGATCGCCGCGCTGGACGCGCAGCAGCGGGCGAGCGTGCTCACCTCGGTCCTCGACTCGGTGGAGGACACGGTCACCCGGCTGACCATGCGCGGACTGGTCGAACTGGACGACTACGAGCGCAAGGCGCTGGTGAAGGACCTGACGGTGGCGTTCTGCGCGGGCCGGGGAGAAGCAAGCCCGTGATTGGTATGGACATGTTCAATTGACGCCAATAATCTGAGACTTGGTCTAGACCTGCACGCCTCAGTGAACCTCCCCACGTTCTCCAGGAGCGGCAGTATGCGCACACGGACCAAGTGGTACGCAGCCGTGCTGGGCCTCGCCACCACCGGAGCCTTCGTGCTCTCGGCGGGCGGCGCCAGCGGCCACGGCTACACCGACCTCCCCGTCAGCAGGCAGAAGCTCTGCCAGAACGGCACGGTCACGAACTGCGGCGACATCCAGTGGGAGCCGCAGAGCGTCGAGGGCCCCAAGGGCTTCCCGGCCGCCGGTCCGGCCGACGGCCGGATCTGCTCCGGCAACAACACGCGGTTCGCCCAGCTCGACAGCCCGAAGACCCCCTCGGGCGGAGCCTGGCCGACCACCCGGGTGACCGGCGGGCAGAGCTACACCTTCCGCTGGCAGTTCACCGCCATGCACGCCACCACCGACTTCAGGTACTACGTCACCAAGGCGGGCTGGAACCAGAACCACAACCTGACCCGCGCCGACCTCACCACCGCACCGTTCCTGACGGTGCCCTACAACGGCCAGCGCCCGCCGTCCACGCTCTCCCACAGCGGCACGCTGCCGTCCGGGCTGAGCGGCCACCACGTCATCGTCGCGGTGTGGACGATCGCGGACACGGCCAACGCGTTCTACGCCTGCTCCGACGTCACCTTCTGATCCCCCCACGGGCGGGGTCCGGGCGCGCCGGTTCCACCGGTCCCGGCGCGCACTGATCTCCCCTGCGCGGATCCGCCGGCCGCCACGGGTGCGGCGGTCGGCGGCGGGCGCCCGACCGGTGAGTTCTGAGGGTCCCTTGAGCCGATCGGCCGCTGCCCGGGGGTAGGTTCCTGGCACGCCTACCGGTGGGTACGGCGGACCGGAGATCGGGGGATCCCATGGAAATCATGTTCTACGCGGTACCCGGGCTGATGATCGCCCTGATGTGCCTGTTCGCCTACACCATTCTGCGCCGCCTGATGCGGCTCCGGATGGCCTGGCGGAGCGGGCTGACCGCGGAGGCGCGCTGTCTGCGGACCTTCACCACGGTGCACGGCGGCAGCGGCGACACGAGCGTGAGCACGACCCTGCACCACGTCTACGAGTTCACCGCGCTCGACGGCCGCACCGTCCGTTTCGAGGAGGAGGACGGGCCGGCCACCGTCATGGAGGGCGACTTCGTCACCGTGTACTACAAGGACGGGCCCCGCGAGGTGTTCGCCACGGCCCAGCCTCCGCGCCGGGGCCGGGTGGCGACGGCGAGCACCGTCGGAGTCCTGGTCTTCTGCGGTCTGATCGTCGGGCTCTGCGTCGGCTTCATGGTGATGTTCACCGAGGCCTCCTCCTCCTTTTCGGACTTCTGAGCGGACCCGAAGGCGCGTCTGCCCGTCCTCACCGCACGGGCCTCCACTTCTGACGACACGTCAACTACCGTGCGCACCCATGGAGTCCACGCGGAACGCGAGGGTCACGGTCGCCGAACTCGTCGCGGAGCGGTGGGGGGACCACCGGCCGGGGCTGTGGTGGGAGGCGGAGGAGGTCCCCCCTGCTCCGGCGGAGCCGGGGGACAGGGGGAGGGTGCTGACCCACCACGACACAGCGGCCGGGGCGGCGGCCCGGGCGGAGCTGCTGACCGAACTGCTGCCCAGGGGCGCCGAACCACATGTGGGCGTCCTGCTCGACAACACCCCGGAGTTCCCGCTGTGGATCGGCGCGGCCGCGCTGGCCCGGGCGGCCGTCGCGGGCATCAACCCCACCCGCCGGGGGCCCGAGCTGGCCCGCGACATCCGGCACACCGAATGCCGGGTCGTCGTCACCGAGCGGGCCCACCTGCCCCTCCTCGACGGACTCGAACTCCCGGGAGTGCGCCTGCTGGTGACCGACACCGAGGCCTACGCCGACCTGCTCGCCCCCTACGCGGACGCCCGCCCGGACGCCTCCCGGGCCACCCCGGCCGACCGCGTCCTGCTCTGCTTCACCTCCGGCTCGACCGGCGCGCCCAAGGCCGCGATCTGCTCCCAGGGCCGGCTGGCCGCCGCCGGCCGCTCGCTGGTGGAGCAGTTCGGGGTGCGCCGGGACGACGTGCACTACGTCTGCATGCCGATGTTCCACGGCAACGCGGTGATCGCCGACTGGGCGCCCGCGCTGGCGGCCGGGGCGGGGGTGGCGCTGCGCCGCCGTTTCTCGGCGTCGCGGTTCCTGCCGGACGTACGGCGTTACCGGGCGACCTACTTCACGTACGTGGGGCGGGCGGTGCAGTACCTGCTGGCCACCGAGGCCCGCCCGGACGACCGGGACAACCCGCTGCGGCTGGGCTTCGGGACGGAAGCGGGGGCGGTGGACGCGGCCGCCTTCGAGCGGCGGTTCGGGGTCCGCCTGGTGGAGGGGTACGGCTCCTCGGAGGGCGGGGCCGCGGTCCAGTGGACGTCCGGGACCCCGTCCGGGGCGGTCGGCAGGCCGGCGCGCGGAAGTGATCTCGTCGTCCTCGACCCCCGGACCCGTGAGGAGTGCCCGGCCGCCGCCTTCGACGCGGCCGGGCGGCTGCTCAACGGGGACGCGGCGATCGGCGAGCTGGTCAACCGCGGACCGAACCCGTTCGAGGGCTACTGGCGCAACCCCGAGGCGGAGCGCGAGCGGCGCCGGGACGGCTGGTACTGGACCGGCGACCTCTTCTACCGGGACCCGGACGGCTTCCTGTACTTCGCGGGGCGGGCCGACGACCGGCTGCGCGTCGACAGCGAGAACCTCGCCGCCGCGCTGATCGAGAACATCCTCGCCCGGTACGAGGGCGCCGTGGCCGTCGCCGTGTACGCGGTGCCCGATCCGGTGGCCGGGGACCAGGTGATGGCGACCCTCGCGGGGGACTTCGACCCGGCCGGTTTCCTGGAGTTCCTGGCGGCCCAGCCGGACCTGGGGACGAAGATGGCGCCGCGGTTCGTGCGGGTGGTGGAGCGGATGCCGGTGACCGCCACGAACAAGGTCCACCGGGCGGGGCTCAGACGGGCGGGTTTCCGGTGCGCCGATCCGGTGTGGTGGCGCCCGCCCGGCGCCCGTGCCTACCGCAGGTTCGACGCCGAGGACCTGGCCGGGCTGGAGGCGGAGTTCCGCGCACGGGGGCGGCAGGGGCTCATGGCGGAGGAGTTCATGGCCGGGGAGCTCAAAGCGGAGGGGCCCTCCGCTCTCGCGAAGGGCCCCTCTTCCGTGCGCCGCCAGGGACTCGAACCCCGGACCCGCTGATTAAGAGTCAGCTGCTCTAACCAACTGAGCTAGCGGCGCATGACTCTCGCCTTCCGCTCTGTGCGGCCGGCGACGAAGAAAATACTACCTGGTCCACGGGGGTGCTCGTGACCACGGAGCGGCCGGCCCGGCCGGGCGCCGCGTCCGGGCCGCCGCCGGGCCCCTGCCGGGCCCGGCAGGGGCACGCCGGACAGGCCCTAGATCGCCAGTGACAGCAGGACCGGCGCCGCGTTCCGGTTCAGCGCGTCCGCCGCCTGGCGGAGCCGGTGCGCGTGCTCCAGCGGGAGGGACACGGCGAGGCAGCCCACCGAGGAACCGGCGGTGATCGGTACGGCCGCGCAGACCGTGCCGACCGCGTACTCCTGGAGGTCGAGCACCGGCACCGTGGGCGGCTGCGCCTCCAGCCGGGAGAGCAGCAGTTTGTCGCTGGTGATGGTGCGCGAGGTGAGACGGGCCATCTTGTGCCGGGCGAGATGGTCGCGTCGGCCGTTGTGGTCGAGTTGGCCGAGAAGGCTCTTGCCCACCGCGGTGGCGTGCGCGGAGAAACGGAAGTCCACCCACTCGTTGACCGCCGGGGTCGCGGGGCTGTCGGCGTACTGGGTGACCTTGACCTCTCCGTCGACGTACCGGCTGATGTAGACGGCGGCGCCGACGGAGTCGCGCAGTCGGTCGAGGGTGTGCTGGAGCTTCTCGCGCAGGGCCTGCTCGCGGTCGTGGGTGGAGCCCAGGCGGGCGAGGGCGTGCCCGGTGACGTACGCACCGTCGGTGACCTGCTCGACGTAGCCCTCGCGGCGCAGCATGCGCAGCAGCGCGGGCAGTCGCTCCGGGCCCAGGCCGGTCTCGCGGGCGAGCAGGGTGTCGGTGACACCGGCGGAGTGCCGCGCCACCGTCTCCAGGACGCGCAGGGCGTCCTGAGCCGAGTGGTACGGCGCGGTCGGCTCTTGCTTCAGCGCCACGGTGAATCCCCCCGGTCGCTTCCTGGGCCTGATCCGGACAGCGGATCCTCTCCACGATAACCGGCAAGAAGCGTCCGGGAAGGGGTTGTTGGCGAGAATGTGGCCCCCTCAACTGGGGCTCTGGCACTCTGGCATATGCCTAGGTCATGTCACCCCGATAAGACCTGGGGTGATGACTCGTGCGCGTCCTGTAATTGCACGCCAAAACTTTCCTGGTCGGTAACCGAGGTCACAGCACCGCGCCGAGGAACTCCCGGGTGCGCGCGTGGTCGGGGTCGCCGAAGAGCTTCTCCGGCGGTCCGGACTCGATGACACGACCCGCGTCGAACATCAGGACCTGGTCGGATATGTCCCGGGCGAAGTTCATCTCGTGTGTCACGCACAGCATCGTGATGTCCGTGCTGCGGGCGATGTCCCGGAGCAGGTCGAGGACGCCCGCCACCAGCTCCGGGTCGAGTGCCGAGGTCACCTCGTCGAGCAGCAGCACCCGCGGCCGCATCGCCAGGGCGCGGGCGATGGCCACCCGCTGCTGCTGCCCGCCGGACAGCCGGGTCGGGCGCATGTCGCACTTGTCGGCCAGGCCCACCAGGTCGAGCAGCTCGCGGGCGCGGGCCTCCGCCTCGTCCCTGGACAGCCCGAGGACGGTCACCGGCGCCTCGGTGAGGTTCCTGAGCACGCTCATGTTCGGAAAGAGGTTGAACTGCTGGAACACCATCCCGATCTTCTTGCGGACCTCGCGGGTCTGCTTCTCCCCGGCCGGGTGCAGCCGCTCCCCGGCCACCGTGATCGTGCCCTCGTCGGGCCGGGTCAGCGTCATCAGCAGCCGCAGGATCGTCGTCTTGCCGGAGCCGGACGGGCCGATCAGCGTCACGTGCTTGCCGGAGTCGACGGAGAAGTCGAGCCGGTCGAGCACGGTGTTGTCGCCGAAGCGCTTGGTGACCTGCTCGAAGCGGATCAGTTCGCTGCCGTCCACGGGCGGATTGGTGTGGGCGTCGGGATCGCTCGTCAGGGAGATGTCAGCGGACAAGACGTCGCTCCAGGGCTCGCAGAAGAAGGGAGGCCAGATAGGAGATGAGGATGAAGACCACACCGATCACCGTCAGGGGCTCGGTGAAGCGGAAGTGCTGCTGGGAGAAGAGCCGGGCCTCACCGAGCATGTCCAGCACGGTGATCACCATCAGCATCGGTGTGTCCTTGAGCATGGCGATGACGTAGTTGCCGAGCGCCGGCACGACCCGCCGGATCGCCTGCGGAAGGATCACCGCCCGCCAGGTCCGGCCGGGCGGCAGGCTCAGCGCCGTCGCCGCCTCCCACTGGCCGGCCGGCACCGCCTCGATACCGGCCCGGTAGACCTGCATCGTGTACGTCGAGTAGTGCAGGCCGATGCCCAGCACGCCGGTGGCCAGCGCGGACAGGGTAAGACCCCACTCGGGCAGCACGTAGAAGAGGAAGAACAGCTGCACCAGCAGCGGGGTGTCGCGGACGAACTCCGTGACCGCCCCGACCGGCCAGCGCACCAGGGGGTACCACCCGCGCGAGGTTGTTCGAGCGTGGGGGAGGATCGGCGTCCGCATCAGCAGCGCCCACACCAGCCCCAGGGCGAACGAGATCAGCGAGCCGAGGGCCAGCGCCTCCAGGGTGACCACCAGGCCCTGCCGCAGCAGCGGCAGGAAGTCCGTCACCGCGTTCCAGTCCCAGGTCATGCGACACCACCCCCGACCCCGGCCCTCCCGGCCGGCTGCGGTTCCACGGCCCTCGGCCGTTGCGGCCCGACGGCCTCGGCCCGGCGCCGCTCGCGCGAGGAACTCCCGGGCGGCTCCTCGCCGAGCCCGGCCTTCAGCCGCCGTTCCAGGGCGCGCATGAGCCGGGTGAGCAGGAAGGCGATCACGAAGTAGATCAGCAGCACGTAGGTGTAGATCTCGGCGCTCTGCTGGAGGGCCAGCCGCACCAGGTTGGCGCTGAAGGTCAGATCGCCCATGCCCATCACGGACACCAGCGCCGTGCCCTTGAGCAGCTCGATCAGCAGGTTGCAGAACGGCGGGACCATCTCCGGCACCGCCTGCGGCAGCAGGATCAGCCGCATCCGCTGCCAGGGCGTGAAGCCGAGCGCGATGCCGCCCTCCGGCTGCGCCGGGTCGACGGCGTTCAGCGCGCCGCGCACGATCTCCGAACCGTACGCCCCGTAGGTCAGCCCGAGCGCCAGCGTGCCCGCCCACATCGGCACGAGCTGCCAGCCGAAGGCGATCGGCAGCACGAAGAACACCCAGAAGATCATGACCAGGGCCGAGGTGCCGCGGAACACCTCGGTGTAGAGGCCCGCGAGGAAGCGGACGGTCCACCGGCGGTGGGTGCGGGCGATGCCGACGCCGAAGGAGACGGCGGCGGCCAGCAGGGTGCTCCAGACCAGCAACTGGACCGTGGTCCACACGCCCTTGAGTACGAGTTCCCAGAGTCCCGGGGTCATCCGCCGCACAGCTCCTTCGCGGTCAGATCGGTCATCTCGGCCTCGGTGAACCCGAACGGCCGCAGGATGCGGAACAGTTCGCCGCTCTTCTTGAGCGCGCGCAGCTCCACGTTGAAGGCGTCCCGCAGCCTCGTCTCGGCCGGCCGGAACGCGAAGGCGCCCCCGTCGACGTGCGGCTTGCCGCCGACGAGCGGCGCGAAGGCCTTCGTCGCCTCGGCCTTGCGCGACTTCTTGACCACCTCGCGGACGGTCAGCGCGGTACCGGCGAACACGTCGACACGCCCCGCCTCGACCGCGTTCAGTCCGGCGACCTGGTCCGGCACGACGAGGATGTCGCTCTCCCGGTAGCCGGCCTCCACCGCGTACTGGATCTCGGCGTAACCCGTCCCGGTCGCGAATCTCGCCTTCTTCGCGACCACGTCCCGATAGGTGTGCAGGCCCTTGGGATTGCCCTTGCGCACGATGAACGAGTCGAGCATCCGGTAGTCCGGATCGGCGAAGATCACCTGCTCGCAGCGGTCCGGATTCACGTACATCCCGGCGGCCACGACGTCGAACTGCTGGGAGTTCAGGCCCGGGATGAGCGAGCCGAACTCGGTCGGCACGGGCTGGACCCGGTCCACGCCGAGCCGTTCGAAGACGGCCTTCGCCAACTCGGGTGCCTCGCCGGTCAGATCGCCGTTCCGGTCGATGTAGCCGAAGGGGATCTCGCCCGCTATGCCGAGCCGTACGACGCCCTGCGCCCTGAGCCGGTCGAGCAGGTCACCGCCCTTCGTGGTGGACGCCGTGGCCACGCGACTGCAACCGGCCGCGGCCGGCGCGGCGAGTGCAGCCATCCCCGCGAGCAGTGATCTGCGGGTGGGCACGGGTCTGTTCTCGCCGGTTTCCCTAGGTGATGCCATGGCCGCGCTGCTACCCGGGCCCCGCCGACCTATGCCGAAGCGGACCCGTTCCGATCGCGAACGAGATGCCCTCGACCGGGGCGCGGCCCCCACCCGCCGGGCCGGGTTTTCAGTGCCCGGGTACGTACCCGCGCTTCTTGTCGACCACGTTCGGCAGGCCCCGGCCCGCCGCCCAGCGCTCGTACAGCTCGACGAACTGCGCGCCGAGCTCGTCCCGCCAGCCGACCGTGTCGCCGCTCATGTGCGGGGACACGATCAGCCCGGGCACCTGCCACAACGGGCTTTCGGGGGCGAGGGGTTCGTCCTCGAAGACATCCAGCGCGGCGCCCGCGATCCAGCGCTTGGCGAGCGCCTGCGCGAGCGCGTCCTGCACGACCAGCTGCCCGCGCCCGACGTTCACGAACCGGGCCGACGGCTGCATGACACCGAAGCGGCGGGTGTCGAACATGCCGCGCGTCTGCTCGGTCAGCGGTGCCGCCGCGATCACCCAGTCGGCGCGGGCCAGCAGCCGGTCCAGGTCCTGGGGGCCGTGGATGCCGGTGCGCGGCACCCGGCCGACCAGCGCGGTCGTCACCCCGAGCGCCCTCAGGGTGCGTACGATCGCCCGGCCGATGGGGCCCGAGCCGACGACGCACGCCCGGGTGCCGGCCAGCCGCTGCCCCTCCCGGTGACGCCACTCGCGACGGCCCTGGAGCTCCAGGGTGCGCGGCAGGTCCTTGGCCATCGCCAGGACGAGGGCGGCGACGTACTCGGCGATGGGCTGTTCGAAGATGCCGCGCGCGTTCGTCACCACGGTGTCCGACGCCACGAGCTCCGGGCACAGCAGATGGTCCACCCCCGCGCTCGCCGTGTGCACCCAGCGTGGCCGGGGCCCCTCGCCCGGCCACGCGGCCCGTACCGCCGTGGAGGCGAAGTCCCACACGAGCAGCACGTCGGCGTCCGGCAGCCGCTCGGCGAGCGTGTCCGCGTCGGCGCGCACGATCCGGACCCGGCCGGTGAGACGGCCCAGGCGGGGCGGGGGGTCGGCGTCGAGGACGAGGAGCGTGGGGACGGTCATGGGCAGCCGTTCTTCGCGGTGACCGAGCGTCTGGCAGGAGCGGATTGACCACGCTCGCACTCGAACCCACCTGCGTCAACACAGGTGCGCACACGGTCCGTTGCCCAGCCCTTCCGTACGGTGAGGAAGGCGCCTGCCGCGGACCCCCGGACCCCGCCCTTCCCGGCGGCCCCGCCCGCGACGAGCCGTCGGCGGGGCGGTTCGGCTCCCGTACCGACCCGGCGACGCCCGGCGGCGTCCCCCGGACGGAGGTGCGGGCGCGCACCGGTCCTGTCGGCCAACCAGGTAACGATGTGGGCGGCGCCGCGCAGGCGGGGTACCCGAGCCGTGGGGCCGTATCGGGCGCTGCCGGAGATCTCGGCGCGCGAGTGGCCCGTACTGCCGGAAGAACAGCAGGAAGGCTGGACATGACCGCACTCGGATTCCTCTACCCGGGCCACAGCGCCGAGGACGACTACCCGCGCATCGAACAGCTCCTGGGCAGCGACATCCGGCTGGACGTGGTCCACACGGAGCCCGGCGAGGAAGCGCACCGGGTGGAGGCGCTGCGGGCGATGGGCACGCCGGAACAGCTCGCGCCGGCCGTCGCGGAGCTGCGGCTGTCCGGGACCGAGGCGGTGGTCTGGGCCTGTACGGGCGGCAGCTTCGTCCTCGGCTGGGAGGGCGCCCGCGAGCAGGTGCGCGCCCTCGCCCGGGCGGCCGGGATCCCGGCCTCCTCGACCTCCTTCGGCTTCGCGCACGCGCTGCGCGAGGTGGGGGTACGACGGGTCGCGGTCGGGGCGACCTACCCGGACGACGTGGCGGGACTGTTCGTGGACTTCCTGCGGGCCGGGGGCGCGGAGGTGGTCGCGGTCCACGGCGCGGACGCCGGCACCGCCGAGGTGGGCGCCTGGGGCGAGGCGGAGCTGTTCGCGCTGGCCCGGTCGGCCGACGACCCGTCCGCCGAGGCGCTGCTGCTGCCGGACACCGCCCTGCACACGGCCGCGCACCTGCCCGCCCTGGAGAAGGAGCTCGGCAAGCCGGTCCTCACCGCGAGCCAGGTCACCGTGTGGGAGGCGCTGCGCCTGGCGGACCGGCGCGTGAACGCTCCGGCGCTGGGATCGCTGTTCGCCCGGGAGCCGCTCGTACAGGTGTGAGCCCTGCCTGCCGGGTGGCCCCCGGCACAAGCTCCGGCACAAGCCCAGGGCGGGCTCCCTGAGCAAGCTCCGGGACGGGCTCCCGGAACGGCCGGGGACGGCGGGTGCGGCCGGGAACAGCGGCGCGGTCGCGCGCGGTCGTGAGCGGCGGGCACGGCCGGGGACGGCGGGCACGCCCCGCACGGCAGGGAAGGGCCAGGAACAGCGGCGCGGCCCCGCACGGCCGGGAACGGCGTGCGCGGCCGCGGGCAGCCGGGAAGTGCGCACGCCCCCGCATCGCCGGGAATAACCGGGGACAGTCTCCTGTTGCTCGCCCGAGGACAGCGCAGGCCGAGAGCAGGAGGCACCCACCGTGACGGCAGACGAGATCCCGGGCGAGGCACCGGACACCCGTGGCACCCGCGACGAGGCACACGGCATCCGGGCCGAGGCCCGGGGCACCGCACCCGTCCCCCTGTCCGTACTGGACCTGGTCACCGTCGGCGCGGGCAGCACCGCCACCGACGCCCTGCGCACCAGCGTCGCGCTGTCCCGGCTCGCGGAGTCCCGCGGCTTCCACCGCTACTGGGTCGCCGAGCACCACTCGATGCCGGGCGTGGCCTCCTCGTCGCCCGCGGTGATCCTCGCCCACCTCGCCGCCCACACCGAGCGCATCCGGCTCGGCTCGGGCGGCGTCATGCTGCCCAACCACGCCCCGCTGGTGATCGCCGAGCAGTTCGGCACGCTGGAGGCGATGGCCCCCGGCCGGATCGACCTCGGCCTCGGCCGGGCCCCCGGCACGGACGGCGCCACGGCGGCCGCCCTGCGCCGCACCGACGGCCTCTCCGAGGGCGCCGACGACTTCCCCCAGCAGCTCGCGGAGCTGCTGCGCTTCCTGGACGACGACTTCCCCGACGGGCACCCCTACGCCCGCATCCACGCGATCCCGGGCCCGGTCCAGGGCAGCACGCCCGGCGGTGTGCAGTCCCCGCACCGGCCGCCGGTCTGGCTGCTGGGCTCGTCCGGCTTCAGCGCCCGGCTGGCCGCCATGCTCGGTCTGCCGTTCGCCTTCGCGCACCACTTCTCGGCGCAGAACACCGTCCCGGCGCTCGACCTGTACCGGCAGCAGTTCCGCCCGTCCGCCGTCCTCGACGAGCCCTACGCCCTCATCGGGGTCTCCGCGCTCGCCGCCGACGACGAGCAGGAGGCCCGCCGGCAGGTGCGGGCCACCGCCCTGAACATGATCCGGCTGCGCTCCGGCCGGCCCGGCCTCTTCCCCGCCCCCGAGGACGCCGAGGCGCATGTGTTCAGCCCGCTGGAGCAGGAGTTCGTCGACTCCTGGGCGGGCAACATCGTGCACGGCACGGCGGACGAGGTCCGCGCCGGTCTGGACGGCCTCCAGAAGCGCACCGGCGCCGACGAGTTGATGCTCACCTCGCACGCCCACCGCGGCGAACTGCGCCTGCGCTCCTACGAACTCATCGCGGACGCCTACGGGTTGCCGACCGCGTAGGACGTCGTCCCCAGCAGCTCGGAGATACGGTCCGGCGGCACCGGGCGGGAGTACAGCCAGCCCTGTCCGGTGTCGCAGCCGATGTGCCGCAGTCGGGCGGCCTGGGTGAGGGTCTCCACGCACTCGGCGGTGACCGTCAGGCCCAGCCGGTGGGCGAGCTGGATCATCGCCTCCACGACCACCTCGTCCGCCGGGTTGGGGCGCTCGCCCGTCTCGTCGTACTGGAAGCCGCGGACGAAGGAACCGTCCAGTTTCAGTACGGACACGGGCAGTCGGCTGAGGTAGGCGAGGTTGGAGTAGCCGGTTCCGAAGTCGTCGATGGCGATCCGCACGCCCATGTCGCTCAGCGCCTGGAGGGCTTGCAGCGGGCGCCCCGCGGAGCCCATCACCGCCGATTCGGTCAGCTCCAACTGGAGCAGACTCGGGGCGAGTTCGGTCTCCGCCAGCACCGACGCCACATCCGCGACCAGGTCGGAGTCCCAGACCTGGCGGACGGCCACGTTGACGCTGACGAAGATCGGCGGCTCGTCCGGGTGGTCGAGCTGCCAGCGGCGGGCCTGCCGGCAGGAGGTGGCCAGCGCCCAGCGCCCGAGCTGCACGATCGAGCCGTCCTCCTCGGCCAGCGCGATGAACCGGTTCGGTGTCAGCAGGCCGAACTGGGGGTGGTTCCAGCGCGCGAGGGCCTCGACCCCGTGCAGCCGGCCGTCCTCCATGCCGACCAACGGCTGGTACTCCAGCACGAACTCGCCGCGCTCGATGGCGGGTCGCAGCGCGGAGGCCAGGGCCTGCCGGGTCATGCGGTGGGCGTTGCGCTCCGGGTCGAACAGCGTCCAGCGGGACTTGCCGTCGGCCTTCGCCCAGTACAGCGTGGTGTCGGCGGCCTGCATCAGACCGGTGGCGGTGGTCCCGGCCGCGTGCCGCTCCACGACGCCGATCGAGGCGGACAACGACAGTCGGCGGCCCGCCAGTTCGAAGGGCGCCTGAAGGGCCGTCAGTACGGACTCGGCGAGTTCGGCGAGCTGGTCGGTGCCGGTGGAGTCCTCGACGAGCAGCGCGAACTCGTCGCCGCCGAGCCGGGCCACCAGCGGGGTGCCCGCCCGGGCCAGTCCGGCCTGCTCGGCGACCCGGGTCAGCCGTTCGGCCACGGCCGCCAGCAGCCGGTCGCCGACCCGGTGGCCGAGGGTGTCGTTGACCGCCTTGAAACCGTCCACGTCGAGATAGCACAGGCCGATCCGCCCGGTGCCGCTGCGCTCGTACGACTCCGCCTCCAGCGCGGCCGTCAGGCGCTCGAAGAACAGCGTGCGGTTGGGCAGCCGGGTCACCGGGTCGTGCATCTGCAAGTGCCGCAGCCTGGCCTGGAGTTCACGCCGTTCGCTGATGTCGGCGACGGAGAGCAGGACCCCGGGTTCGCCGCCCGCCAGGGGCGCGACGGTGACCTGCACCCACACCGCCCGGCCGTCGGGATGCTTCAGCCGACGGGTGCAGCGCAGCCTCGCCTGCCGGCCGCGCAGCACCTCGCGGTAGGAGTGCCAGACGCGGGTGTCGGAGGGCAGGTCCACCAGGTCGGCGGCGGAGCGTCCGGCGAGCGTCGCCGGGTCGCTGCCGAGCAGGGTGCCCAGCATGGCGTTGGCGCCGACGACCATGCCCTCGCGGTCGACGACGGCCATGGCCAGGGGCGCCGTCGCGAAGACGGAGCGGTAGACGGACGCGCTCCGAGGAGGCGCGTCAAGATCACTGTCTGTGACGGCCGACCGGTCGAGGTCTGCCGCGGGCGTCGGCCCTTCGGACGTTCCGCTCACCGCTCGCTCCCGCAGTGCACTCGATCTCTGTCCGCGCAGCAAAGTGTGCCGATCATAGAGGGTGGTCCCAAGGCCTTCCAGCCACTGTCCAGTGTCCCTGACGGTGCGACCTTTCTGACAGATCGTTTCTGCCCGCGCCTGGGCGGGTTCTTCAAGCGGCGGATCGCTTGTGACGTTCCGTGAGTACTTCGGGGGTGTCGTCTGTACCCAGATCCGGGGCTGCTCACTCATCCGGGTCAGATAAACAGGACATAGGACAGCAAAGCTACGCAGGATGGATGCGGTGTCGTCCCGTGAACCGCATCCGGAGGTCCCGTTGCCGCGTCAGCCGCTCCGCGAGGGACTTGGGCTCAGGGCTCTCAGGGGCCTCGGCCGTGCGGCGCCGCGCCCCCGACTGCGCAGTGTCGCGGCCGTGTTCACCACGATGTCGGCGCTCGCGGCGACCTCGCTGTTCGGCAGCACCTCGGTGGCCGAGCCGTTCTCGACCGAGCCCTGTGCGCTGCGGCGCACCGGAGCCCACCACTCGGAGGGCCTGGACACCTGGAACGGCGCCTATCCGCGACCGACCCGCGCCCTGGACGCGGTGATGGTCTTCCTGTCCTTCCCGGACTCGGTCCCGCGGACCTCCCCGGCCCGGCTCGCCGCCGACCACTTTCCGGCCACCAGCCAGTTCTTCGCCCGCGCCTCCTACGGCCGGTTCACGCTCCGCCCGCATCCGCTGCGGCACTGGATCCGGATGCCGAAGCCGTCCACCACGTACGCGATAAGGCGCGACTGGGACACCACGGACCGGTCCTCCTATCTGCGGGACGCGCTCGCCGTCGCCGACCCGCAGGTCGACTTCTCGCGCTACGACATCGTCTACTTCGTCGCCGACCCCGACGCGCCGGGCGTGGACTCGGACGCCACGAAGGTCGTCAACCTCGACACCCCGCTGCGGGCGGACGGCACGGACCTGCGCCGGGTGGTGACCGTCTTCGAGAAGCACCCTCCGGACCGGCTGGTGCTCGCGCACGAGACAGGCCATGTGTTCGACCTGCCGGACCTCTATCACCGGCCGGTGGACGGCAAGGGCGACTGGGACACCTACGTCGGCGACTGGGACCTGATGGGCAGCCAGTTCGGACTCGCCCCGGACCTGTTCGCCTGGCACAAGTGGAAACTGGGATGGCTGGATCCGCGCCAGGTGGTGTGCGTACGCGGTGCCGGTCCGACCCGGCTGACCCTCGAACCCCTCGCCGCGGGCCCCGGCGTCACCCTCCCCCGCGCCACCGGGGCCCCCGCGTTCGGCCTGGGGGGCGGCACCAAGCTCGCGGTGGTACGCACCGGGGCCGACAGCGCGCTCGCCTTCGAGGCGCGCGGCCCGCTCGGCAACGACAAGGCCGCCTGCAACTCGGGCGTGCTCGTCTACCGCGTGCACAGCGGCGCGGAGTCCGGCCGGGGCCCCATCGAGGTGGTCGACGCCCACCCGCGCGGCGACGACTGCTGGGGGAGCTCGGTCTACCCGCCGCTCGCCGACGCGCCGGTGGGCCTGGGCGAGAGCTTCACGGTGCCGGGCGACCGCGTACGCGTGACGGTGGAGGGACGCACGGCTTCCGGGGCCTGGACGGTGGAGATCGCCATGGGGGCCGCCCTGCGGCGGTGACGCGTGGGGCAGGGCGCGGGGCGGGGCGCCGGGGCGGGGCGCGGGGTGTTTCGAGGCCGTGTCCTGAGGCCGGAGACGACGATGGGGCCCGTGGAAACCACGGACCCCATCACCTTCATCACGTGCGCCGCCAGGGACTCGAACCCCGGACCCGCTGATTAAGAGTCAGCTGCTCTAACCAACTGAGCTAGCGGCGCCTGCTGACGTCGTAGACATTAGCATCCTGGTCGGCGGGAGGAAAAATCGAAATCCGTACGGCCGCGCGAGCCGCCCGCACCGCCGCCCAGAACAGGATCTCGGGGCCCGGCAGCCAGGGGTGCCGGGTGTCCGGCGCGACCAGCCAGCGGGTGGCGGCCCGGCTCGCCCCGGTGGCCGTGTCGGGCGTCGTGGGGGTGAGGGGCGGTACGGTCACCGCGTCACCGCCGCCGTGGCACAGCAGCGGCGGGACGGCCTGCGTACGGCCGTCCCGGCGGCCGTGGGCCCCCCACTCCTCCCACTCCAGCAGCGAGGGCAGCCGCTGGGCCGTGCCGGGCGCGGCGAACAGCAGCATCCGCCCGCGGAACACGGCCACCGGTCCGGAGCCCGGCCCCTCGTCCCAGAGCCGGTCCAGCATCCGGCGCCCGAAGATCGCGGGAGCGCTGATGATGTCGAAGACCACCCCGCAGGGCAGCACGACCGGGGCCTGGGGCCGCTCGCGCCAGAACGCGAGCGCGCTGCGCGGATACGTCCCGGCGGAGGCCAGCCAGTCGGCGCCGTCCGCGGTGACCCCCGAGACGTCGCAGCGGTCGCGGCCCGAGGCCGGCTCTTCCCGTGTGCTGCTCATGTCGTCCACATCTACCCGCTGTGAGCGACCGGCTGCCGAGGGTTGTGTGAAACCGGGACAAGAGGGGGTGCGGGCGAGTATCTTGCCTGCCTGGCATATGCCGTGGGGGTGCCCGCGGGTACGGCCGCCCGTCAGACCGGGTCGACGTGCTCCCGGCCCTCGACGGCCCCGCGCATCAGGTCCCGGCCGAACTCGACCATCTTCTTCGCGTAGTCCTCGGTCCACTCGGCCCGCTCGGCGATGTCCGCCGCCGTGAGCCGGTCGAACCGGCGGGGATCGGCCAGCTGAGCGGCGGCGAGGGCCTGGAACTCCACCGCCCGGTCGGCGGCCGCGCGGAACGCCAGCGTCAGCTCCGTCGCCCGGGCCAGCAGCGCCGCCGGATCGTCGATCGACTCCAGGTCGAAGAAGTGCTCCGGGTCGGCCGCCACCTCCGCGGGCTCGAAGAGCAGGGGCGCGGGGCGTAGCCGCGGTTCGTTGCGACGCGGCGTGGGCTCCGCCATGTCTTCTCCTCCTCGTACGGTTGCGGGTGGCACCGCCCTACGGGTGGTCCACCCTCCATTCTCTCCCGGGGGCGCAAGGGCATGCCGGGACGGGCGAACCGCCCGGAGGCGCCGCGCCCCGCACTCTCAAGCCCCCCGGCCCCCACGTTGTTCCCACAACCCCGCCACGCCCCATGGAGCGTCCGCGGGGCAGGGGGTGGTCAGGGGCGCCAGGTGACCCGGTGTTCGGCCAGGCGGGCCAGGACCGCGTGGTTGGCCTCCCAGCCGTCCGGGCTGTGCTCGTTGGCCGCCTGCGGCGGCGTGCCGGACTCCGTCCGGCGGAGCGGTGTCGCGGTGTTCGTCTGCCGGGGCCGTCCGGCGGGCGGCCCCGGCGTCGGTGCCGGTTGCCTACGGGGTCCCCGTCCGGCGGGGTGGTCAGGGGCGCCAGGTGACCCGGTGTTCGGCCAGGCGGGCCAGGACCGCGTGGTTGGCCTCCCAGCCGTCC
>NZ_JBVJMD010000081.1:0-24789 GCF_055584385.1 Streptomyces sp. NPDC104096 | reverse complement strand
GGAACGGACGCTTCCTTCGTACTCACCCTCTCGGGCTTTCCTCCGGGCTTTTTCCCTTCGGTCTTGCGTTTCCGACTCTATCAGACCGTTTCGCGATCCGATTCCCTGTCGACGGGATTTGCCTCAGGCTTCTTTGCTTTCGCTTGTCGGCCTTTCGACATTCACTACGTTAGCCGATTCTCTCCGCAGCTCATAATCGAGCTTTCGACAATCCGAATTCGAACGTGCAGGCACGTCGAAATGGACCCCGTCAGAGGTGGTCGTGAGTAGTGGGTTGGCCACTCCCGGTTGCTGGCGATCGCCATATCCGGTTCAGCGGCTCGGACCACATTACGCACCCTGTGGGTGCGCGTCAACTTGGTCGGCGTCTCGGCGTGTGGGCCCAGCGGGGGCGGCGCGGTCGGGTCGACGGTGCCCCGGTGCCACTGGAGGAGCAGGCGAGCGGGCATGTGCGCGTGCCGGCCGGTGCGCGGGCCGTGCCGAGAGCGGTGGCCGGGCGGGCTCGGTCTTTGGCCCGTTCCTTGTCGTGTCGGGCCGAAAGCCGATGTCTGCGCGCCGGCTCAGGCCTCGCCGGACGGCTTGGCCCTTGGGCTCAGCCGGTACGCGGAGACTGTCGGATCACCGGCGAGATAGAAGCGGTGCTGCCAGTCGTGGGCTTTGCTCACGCCCACCCGGGGGCCGACCCGGATGAGCGCGGCGGGTGCCGGCTCGCCCTCGGACAGTGCCACCGAGGCACCCGTCAGCAGGTCCGCGCCGTCGTGCTCGGCCGTGATGCCGAGCGCCTGACAGAAGTTCCCCGGGCCCCGCGCCAGGCGTGCGGTCTCGACCTTCGCCCCTCGTCGTCTGCGTGCCAGGTCCTCCCCTTCGACGACCCTGCCCGCGCGGATGAGGACGGCCGAGGCCGTACCGTCCGTTCCGGTGACGATGTTGGCGCACCAGTGGAGGCCGTGGGACCGGTAGACGTACAGGTGTCCCGCGGGCCCGAACATCACGGCGTTGCGGGGTGTCCTGCCCCGGTAGGCGTGGGAGGCGGGGTCGGCCGCGCCGGAGTACGCCTCGGTCTCCGTGATGGCGATCCGCACGGTTCCCTCGGAGGTCTCGTGGGTGAGGACGGCCCCGAGCAGTTCGGGGGCGACTTCTTCGGCGGAACGGGCGAGGAAGCGGCGGAGAGGATCGGGGGCGACTTCGGGTACGGGCCGGTCGACGGGGTCCTTGTCGTGGGGCGTACGGTCAGGGGTCGCGATCATGCCCTCCGAGAGTAGTGCAGACGGGGCGGTCCGACGGGGTAGTCAGGGAGCGCTCGCCTTGCCAGGGTGTGGGGCACGGAACCGGTCACGGCCGGACCGCGTGGGTAGGGATCAGAGGTCCACACGTAAAGGGAGAGTCATGGGGTTCAAGAAGCTGCTCGCGAGTCTGGGGGCCGGTGGGGCTTCGGTCGAGACCGTGCTGACCGAGGTCAACGTCGTTCCGGGTGGCGTCGTCCAGGGTGAGGTCCGGATCCACGGCGGGTCCGTCAACCAGCAGATCGAGGGGCTGTCGGTCGGGCTCCAGGCGAAGGTCGAGGTCGAGAGCGGCGACCAGGAGTACAAGCAGGACATCGAGTTCACCAAGGTGCGGCTCGGTGGTGCCTTCGAACTCCAGGCGGGTGCCGTGCACGCGGTGCCGTTCGGGCTGGAGATCCCCTGGGAGACGCCGATCACGATGATCGACGGGCAGGCGCTGCGCGGGATGCACATCGGGGTGACCACCGAGCTGGAGATCGCGCGGGCCGTGGACTCCGGTGACCTGGACCCGATCAACGTGCACCCGACGCCGGCGCAGAAGGCGATCCTGGACGCCTTCATCCAGCTCGGCTTCCGCTTCAAGAACGCGGACATGGAGCGCGGTCACATCCGCAACACGCGGCAGCGGCTGCCCTTCTACCAGGAGATCGAGTTCTACCCGCCGTCGCAGTACCGGGGGCTGAACCAGGTCGAGCTGAGCTTCGTGGCCGACGAGCACGCGATGGACGTCGTCCTGGAGATGGACAAGAAGCCGGGCCTGTTCAGCGAGGGCAGCGACACCTTCCGCTCCTTCCAGGTGGGTCAGCACGACTTCCACGGGACCGACTGGGCGGCATACCTCAACCAGTGGCTGTCCGAGGTCGGCAGCAAGCGCAGCTGGTTCTAGGCTCGGAGCTCAGTGCAAGGAAACCGATCAGGAGGTATCGAGGTGACCGAGCTCAAGCGGCGGCCGCTCCCCCATGACTTCCATCCGCCCGTGCCGTCGTTCACGGTGACGAGCGAGGACGTCCAGGAGGGCGCGACGCTCAAGGACGCTCAGGTCCACGCGGCCGGCAACACCTCGCCGCAGCTGCGGTGGGAGGGCTTCCCGCCCGAGACCAAGAGCTTCGCCGTGACCTGCTACGACCCGGACGCCCCGACGGGCAGCGGGTTCTGGCACTGGACCGTGTTCGACATCCCGGCCTCGGTCACGGAGCTGCCCGCCGGTGCGGGCAGCGGCAAGTTCGAGGGGCTGCCCGAGGGTGCCGTGCAGGTGCGCAACGACTACGGCACGAAGGACTTCGGCGGTGCCGCGCCGCCGCCCGGCGACGGCCCGCACCGGTATGTGTTCACGGTGTACGCGGTGGACCAGGAGAAGCTCGGTCCGGACGCGGACGTGTCGCCCGCGGTCGTCGGGTTCAACCTGCGGTTCCACGCGGTCGCGCGTGCCCAGTTGATCGGTGAGTACGAAGTAGCCGCAGTCTGACGTTCATAGAACGTTTGCCCGCCTCTGGTCTTGGAAGTGATCAGAGGCGGGCATTTTTTATTGCGTTGTCCATCTCGGCGTGCCCGGCCAGAGTTGATCCAAGCCCGCCGGGGAGTGGGCCGGTGCGCATGGGAGGTGGGCTGGAATGCGAGACACGCTGGTACTGAACGCCAGTTTCGAGCCGCTGTCGACGGTGACGTTGAACCGAGCCGTCGTTCTGGTGCTCCAGGACAAGGCCGTCGTCGAGCAGGCCCACCCCGAACTGCGTATGCGCGGAGCCGCGGTCGACATACCCGCGCCCCGGGTGATCAGACTGTGCAGGTACGTACGGGTGCCCTTCCGAAGACAAGCTCCGTGGTCGAGGCGGGGCGTGCTGGTGCGGGACCGGCACAGGTGCGCGTACTGCGGCCGGCGGGCGACGACCGTGGACCACGTGGTGCCGAGGGCGCAGGGCGGCAGGGACTCCTGGCTGAACACGGTCGCCTCGTGCGCGGAGGACAACCACCGCAAGGCCGACCGGACACCGGAGCAGGCGGGTATGCCGCTGCTGCGGCAGCCGTTCGAGCCGACGCCCGCGGACGCGATGCTGCTGTCGCTGGGGCACGAGGACTTCGACGCGCTGCCGGAGTGGCTGGGGCAGCCCGCCGCCTGAGCCGGCTGCCGCGCCCGCCTGGGCGTGGTCCGACGAAATCGGGGCCCCTCTCTTCGGAGGTGGGCCCCGGTTTCCGTCCGCGTGTGCCGGTGGTCAGTCGAGGGTCGGCTTCTCCCGGCGCTCCGTGGCACCGGAGTTGCCGTTGCCCGAACCTCCGCCCATGGAACCGAAGTTGCCCATGGCGCCGGAGAGGCCCTTGAGGGCGTCGCCGATCTCGCTGGGCACGATCCAGAGCTTGTTGGCGTCGCCTTCGGCGATCTTCGGGAGCATCTGGAGGTACTGGTACGACAGCAGCTTCTGGTCCGGGTCTCCGGCGTGGATCGCCTCGAAGACCGTACGGACGGCCTGGGCCTCGCCCTCCGCGCGCAGGGCCGCGGCCTTGGCCTCACCCTCGGCCCGGAGGATCTGGGACTGCTTCTCGCCCTCCGCGGTGAGGATGGCGGCCTGGCGGGTACCTTCGGCGGTGAGGATCGCGGCGCGCTTGTCGCGGTCGGCGCGCATCTGCTTCTCCATCGAGTCCTGGATGGAGGTCGGCGGCTCGATCGCCTTGAGTTCGACGCGGTTGACCCGGATGCCCCACTTGCCGGTCGCCTCGTCGAGGACACCGCGCAGAGCGGCGTTGATCTCCTCGCGGGAGGTCAGGGTCCGCTCCAGGTCCATGCCACCGATGATGTTGCGCAGCGTGGTGACGGTGAGTTGCTCGATGGCCTGGATGTAGCTGGCGACCTCGTAGGTGGCGGCGCGGGCGTCGGTCACCTGGTAGTAGATGACGGTGTCGATGTTGACCACCAGGTTGTCCTGGGTGATCACCGGCTGCGGCGGGAACGGCACGACCTGCTCACGCAGGTCGATGCGGTTGCGGATGGTGTCTATGAACGGGACCACGATGTTGAGGCCCGCGTTGAGTGTGCGCGTGTAGCGGCCGAAGCGCTCCACGATGGCCGCGCTCGCCTGTGGGATGACCTGGATCGTCTTGATCAAGGCGATGAAGACCAACACCACCAGAATGATCAATACGATGATGACCGGTTCCATCGTGGCTCCCCGTGCCTTTCTCCGCCTCGGCGCTTTCGGAAGATCTTATGGTTGTTGAAGATCTTGCTGGTCGAGTCTGACAGACCCTCGTGTGCCTCGTGGGGTGTTCCGGTCACTTGCGTCGAGCGAGGTCAGATGACGATCGCCGTGGCTCCCTCGATGTCGACGACGTCCACCTCCTGGCCCGCTTCGTAGGCGCGGTCGGCGTCGAGGGAACGCGCCGACCAGACCTCTCCGGCGAGCTTGATACGGCCTCCGGAGCCGTCGACGCGTTCCAGGACGAGGGCCTGCTTGCCCTTCAAGGCGTCGATGCCCGTGGCGAGTTGGGGCCGCTGCGCACGGTGCCGGTTCGCGATGGGACGCACCACGGCGATGAGGGCGACCGAGACGACGACGAACACGAGGACCTGGGCGACGACGCCGAAGCCGAGTCCGGCCGTCACGGCGGCGGCGACCCCGCCCACGGCGAACATGCCGAACTCCGGCATCGCGGTCACCACGAGCGGGATGCCGAGCGCTGCCGCGGCGACGAGCCACCACACCCATGCGTCGATGTCGTTCACACGGCCATGGTAGGTCCGCGGGACCGGTCACCGACAGGGCGCCCAGGGGTACTTGGGGGCTGCTTCAGGTTTTCGGGACCTCAGTTCATCGGCAGGCCGTGCGCGGTCCAGCGGTCACCGACCTGCTCGACGAGGAGCGGGAGGCCGAAGCAGAGGGAGAGGTTGCGGGAGGTGAGTTCGAGCTCCAGCGGGCCCTGGGCGAGGACCTTGCCCTGGCGGATCATCAGGACGTGGGTGAAGCCCGGGGCGATCTCCTCGACGTGGTGCGTGACCATGATCATGGAGGGGGCGATCGGGTCGCGGGCCAGCCGGCCGAGGCGGCGGACCAGGTCCTCGCGGCCGCCGAGGTCGAGACCGGCCGCCGGCTCGTCGAGCAGCAGCAGCTCGGGGTCGGTCATCAGGGCTCGGGCGATGAGGGTGCGCTTGCGCTCGCCCTCGGAGAGGGTGCCGAACTTCCGGTCGAGGAACTCCGTCATGCCGAGGCGGTCGAGGAAGGCGCGGGCGCGCTGCTCGTCGACGGCCTCGTACTCCTCGTGCCAGCCGGCCGTCATGCCGTACGCGGCGGTCAGCACGGTCTGCAGGACGGTCTGCTTCTTGGGGAGCTTGTCGGCCAGGGCGATGCCCGCCACGCCGACGCGCGGGCGCAGCTCGAAGACGTCGCTGCCCGGCTTGCCCAGCGTCTCGCCGAGCACGGACACGCTGCCCGAGCTGGGGAAGAGGTAGGTGGAGGCGATGTTCAGGAGGGTCGTCTTGCCGGCGCCGTTCGGGCCGAGGATGACCCAGCGCTCACCTTCCTTGACCGACCAGGAGACCTGGTCCACGAGAGCCCGGCCCTCACGGACCACGGATACGTCCTGAAGTTCCAGAACTTCGCTCATGAGCGCGTTGTCTCCCCTTGCAGTGTGGCCGGTCTCGGCGTCTCGGCTGTCGCGTGCGCCGGTGGGCGCAGCCCTCGAAGAAATCTACGCCACCGGCCGCCCGCTCCATTCCATCGGTCCGGTCCTTAGGGTGGAGACATGCTCACGGAACCGCGCTCTGGACGCCTCGCCGCTTGGGGAAATGCCCTTTTGGCCGGATTTGCCTCTCCTGATGACGCCGTGCTCGCCGTCGTCGGGGAGGACGCCGTGCACCGGGTGGAGGGGTTGCCCGGTGAGCCGGGGCCGGTCGGGCTGACGCTGGCGCTGGGGCGGCTGCGCAGACTGGGTGTGACCGGGCTGCTGGTCGCGCTGCCCGCGCCGGGGCATCCGCTGGGGCTGAGCGGGCCGCCCGAGTTCAATGCGCGGGCGCTGGAGGCCGAGGAGGCGGTGGTCTGCCACGGGGCCGCGCTGGGGCTCGTGCCCGAGGTGTACGAGGCCGGGCCCGCCGGTGACGTGCACGTCGAGGTGGTCTGGCACTGTCTGCCGGTGCGGGAGGCTCCGCCCGCGGACGTGCCGTCGCTGGGCGAGGCGGAACGGGAACTCGCCGAGGCGCTGCGCGAGGCGACGGCGGTTCTCTCCCGGCTGGACGTCGCCGGTTCGGGGCCGGTGGCGGAGGCGGCACTGGACGCGTACCGGGCTCGGGCCGAGCGGGGGCGGGAAGTGCTGGCACCGGGGTATCCGCCGCGGGCGGTGCGGGTGCTGGAGCTGGCGCAGCGGGTGGGGCTGCTGGTCGCACTGGCGCACGAGAGGGGGCACGGGGGCGCGGTGAGCGCGTCCGAGATGGGAGCGCGGACCCAGGCCCTGCGGCCGGTGGAGCGAACGGCCCGGCGGGCACAGGTGGCCGCGTACAACTCCGTCGTGGAGGAGCGGGAGCGGGGGGTGCGGTGAGCGTCGGCCGCGGGTGACCGACGCTCGTGCCCCCGGAGTCCGGGCGCCGGGTTATCCGGGTCCGTCGGTCCGGTGGGGCCGGATGGCCCGGGGCACGGGCGGACCGGCGGCGACAGCGGGCGGACCCAGCGGTCGGAGCGATCGGCGGCACGGCCGGGGCGGGAGCGGGTGCCGGAGACCGGCAGCGGTCCGGCCGACCCACGGCACGGCCGGGCTGGGCAGCGGACGCGGGCAGACCGGCGGCGCGGCCGGACGGGCCGGCGTCCGCCGGGGCGGACAGCGGGAGCGGACGGACCCGCATCCGTCGGGCGGAGTCGCGGCATGACCGGACAGGCCCGGATCCGTCGGGGCGGACCCCCGGGGCGGTCGTGCGGGGTGGGGGCGAGGCGGGGAAGACGGTCGGCCTCCCGGGAGTGTCCGGGAGGCCGATGGGCGTTGCCGTGGGGCGGCTGGGTCAGTGGTTGAGGCCGAGGTTGCCGAACGCCGGGTTCAGCAGACCGACGACGTTGACGCTGTTGCCCACCACGTTCACGGGGATGTGCACCGGAGCCTGGACGACGTTGCCCGAGACGACGCCGGGCGAGTTCTTGGCCTCGCCGCCGGCCCACGCGCCGTCGGTCGCGGAGGCCATGCCGGCTCCCGCGGCGATCAGCCCGCCGGCCACCATCGTCACGGCCGCCGCCTTCTTCAGGTTCTTCACTTCTCAACCCCTCCTTGTGGTCACCGCGGCAATCGCCGCAGCACGCACTGGAGAACGGCGGAGATCCACGAAGGATGCGCCATCCGGGGGACATTCCCACGACGGTATGAATCTCAGACCGGGGCGGAACCTTTCCGGAGCGTCACCGTGAGCGCGGTGCGGTGGTCATATCAGCTGGTCACGCCATGGCGTACGGCCCACAGCGCGGCCTGGGTGCGGTCGGCGAGGTCGAGCTTCATCAGGATGTTCGAGACGTGCGTCTTGACCGTCTTCTCGGACAGGACGAGGGCACGGGCGATCTCGCGGTTGGACCGGCCGTCCGCTATCAGCCCCAGCACCTCGCGCTCCCGGTCCGTCAGCGAACCGCCCCTGCCCTGGCCGGAGTTGGCCTCCTCCTGGGACAACAGCGCGGCGGCGACCTCGGACTGGAGCAGGACGTGACCCGCGTGCACGGACCGGATGGCCGCGGCCAGCGCGTCGGGGTCCACGTCCTTGTATACGTAACCGGCGGCGCCCGCGCGCAACGCAGGGACCACGGTGCGCTGTTCGGTGAAGCTGGTGACGATCAGCACGCGCGCGGGGTTGGCCAGTTCGCGCAGTCGGCGCAGGGCCTCCACGCCGTCCGTGCCGGGCATCTTGACGTCCATCAGGACGATGTCGGGGGTCAGCTCCTCGGCGCGGGCGACCCCTTCGGCGCCGTCCGCGGCCTCGCCCACGACCTCGATGTCCTCCTGCACCTCCAGGAAGGTGCGCAGGCCTCGGCGGACGACCTGGTGGTCGTCGACGAGCAGCACTCTGATGGGATCAGCCACCGGGGACCTCCAGCTCGATCGTGGTGCCCTTGCCGGGCGCCGACTCCACCGTCAGGGTGCCGCCGACCCCGCTCGCCCGGTCCCGCATGGAGACCAGGCCCAGGTGGCGTCCGGCCTGTCGTACCGTCTGCGGCTCGAAGCCGCCGCCGTCGTCCGTGACGCGCAGGACCGCGCCGCAGCCGTGGCGGCCCACCGTCACGTCCACGTGCGCCGCCCCGGAGTGCCGCAGGGCGTTGTGCAGGGCCTCCTGGGCGACCCGGAGCACGGCCTCCTCCTGGGCTGCCGGGAGCGCGCGGAACTTGTGGGCGGTGAAGGTGACGCGCGCGGTGTGGGCGCGGTCCAGGACCTGTGTCTGGGTGCGGAGCGTGGCGACCAGACCGTCCTCGTCCAGCGCGGCGGGGCGCAACTCGACCACCGCGGCGCGCAGTTCTTCCGTCGCCTCGGCGGCGAGCGCGGCCACCTGTTGCAGCTCTCCCTTGGCGCGGGCGGGGTCGCGGTCGACCAGGGCCGCGGCCGCCTGTGCGGTCAGGCGCAGCGAGAACAGCTTCTGGCTCACCGCGTCGTGCAGTTCGTGGGCGAGCCGCGAGCGCTCCTCGACGATGGTCAGTTCGCGGCTGCGCTCGTAGAGGCGGGCGTTGGTGAGGGCGATGGCGGCGTGCTGGGCGAGGATGGAGAGCAGTTCCTCGTCCTCCCGCGTGAAGCCGCACCCGTCCGCCGGCTCTCCGCACGCGGCCTCGCCGTCCGCCGGGCGTCCGCACGCGGAGTGTCCGTCCGCCGGGCGCCCGTCCGCCGGGCGCAGCTTGTTGGCGAGGAAGAGCGCGCCGATGACCTCGTCGCCGTCGCGGATCGGCAGGCCCAGGAAGTCCGACAGCTCGGGATGGGCTTCGGGCCAGCCCTCGAAGCGGGGGTCCTTGCGCACGTCGGCGAGGCGCTCGGGGCCGGTCTCGTGGAGCATCGCGGCGAGGATGCCGTGCTGGCGCGGGAGCGGGCCGATGGCCTTCCACTGCTCGTCGCTGACCCCGTCGACCACGAACTGGGCGAAGCCGCCGTGGTCGTCCGGGACGCCGAGGGCGGCGTACTGCGCGTCGAGCAGTTCACGGGCCGAGGCGACGATCGTCTTGAGGACGTCGCGCACCTCCAGGTGCCTGCTCATGGCCAGCAGCGCGGCACTCACCGCGACGAGGCCGGACCGGGGGCCTTGACTCATGACCTCACCGTACCGGCGGGCCACGACAGCGGGATCGGTCCGACGGCGCCCCCGGCCGGGCCGGTGGGCCTACGTCCGAGGTCCGAGGTCCGCGGGCCCCGGTCCCGAGCTCCGTGGGCCCCGGCCCGGGGACCTCGGTCCCCGGCCCCGCCCCTGGCCTCCGCCTCTGACCCAGAGGGTTGCTTTAGCAACTCTCAGTGAGCACTTCCCGTCGGGCCTGTGAGTCGCCACATAGGGTCCGCATCACGTACTAGGGGTCATAGGAGATATCAACATCCTGTATGAACGGGAAAGACCACCTAATATGCCCCGGTTTGCACCTACCGGGTCCACTATCCGATTTCGTACGTCACATCTTTGCCACCGGGTTTTGCGACAGCTAAGAATTGCTGTCGTCGCTCAGCGCCACGGGTTCTGTCCCGGGGTGCTCGTGCCGAAAGCACAGGTGTCCCCCGCCGGACGGAAGAGCGACCTCCGCGCTAACGAAGAGGTCATCTGTCATGCCCAAGCACAGCCGCGCCCGTGGTTACAGTCCCAAGCTGAACAGGTCTCACAAGATCGCCGTCATCGGTGTCGCCGCCCTCGGTGTCACCACTGTCGTCGTCTCCGCGGTTCCGAGCAGCGCCGAGACCACGAGCCAGGCCGTCACCACGGCGCGCGTGGCCTACAGCACCGAGCAGATCAAGGACGTCAAGGCCAGCGTCACCGACCAGCTCGCCGGTACCAGCGTGAAGGTCGAGGCCATCGCCGCGCAGAAGAAGGCCGAGGACACCGCGCGGCAGCAGGCCGAGGCCAAGCGACGGGCCGAGGCCGACCGGCAGGCCGCCGCTCGGAAGGCCGCGGAACGCCCGGCCGACAAGCCCGCGAGCCGGGCCGCCGAGCGCCCCCAGGTCCAGAAGGCCGCGCCGAAGACGTACCCGAACAACCTCGACGGCTGGATCCGCGAGTCCCTGGACATCATGCAGAGCAAGGGCATCCCGGGCAGCTACAGCGGTCTGCACCGCAACATCATGCGGGAGTCCTCCGGCAACCCGATGGCCATGAACGGCTGGGACAGCAACGCCGCCAAGGGCATCCCGTCGAAGGGCCTGCTCCAGGTCATCCAGCCGACCTTCAACGCGTACCACGTGGCCGGCACCTCGTGGAACATCTACGACCCGGTCGCCAACATCACCGCGGCCTGCAACTACGCGGCCGACCGGTACGGCTCGATGGACAACGTCAACAGCGCGTACTGAGGCGGCGCGGGCCTCGGAGCGCGGACGCCGAAGGGCGGCACCCCGGCAGGGGTGCCGCCCTTCGGCGTCGTACGGACCGGGTCGGTACGGACCGGGTCGGTACGGACCGGGTCGGTACGGACCGGGTTACTTGCGCATGACCTCGGGCTCGTGGCGGCGCAGGAAGCGGGCCACGAAGAAGCCGCAGATCACGCCGAGGACGATCAGGACGGCCATGTCCAGACCCCAGGCGCCCACGGTGTGGTCCCACAGCGGGTCCGTGCTCCCGCCGTCCGTGGGCGGGCTGATCTTGTTGAAGTCCAGCGTGGCGCCGGCCGCGGCGACCGCCCAGCGCGACGGCATCAGGTACGAGAACTCGTTGACGCCCACCGAGCCGTGCAGGGTGAACAGGCAGCCGGTGAAGACGACCTGGATGATCGCGAACATGACCAGCAGCGGCATGGTCTTCTCGGCGGTCTTCACCAGGGCGGAGATGATCAGGCCGAACATCATCGAGGTGAAGCCCAGCGCCATGATCGGCACCGAGAGTTCGAGGATGGTCGCGCCGCCGAAGACCAGGCCCTTGTCCGGGATCGTCCGGCTGAAGAAGCCGATGGTGCCGACCAGGGCGCCCTGGAACACGGTGATCGCGCCGAGCACGAACACCTTGGACATCAGATAGGCCGAGCGGGACAGGCCGGTGGCGCGCTCCCGCTCGTAGATGACCCGTTCCTTGATCAGTTCTCGTACGGAGTTGGCGGCACCGGCGAAGCAGGCGCCGACCGCGAGGATCAGCAGCACCGTGGTGGCCGTGCCGTTGGGGATGATCCGGCCGGTCTTCGGGTTGGCCGGGTTGGGCAGCAGAGTGTGGTCGGCGTCGATGAGCAGGCTCACCGCGCCGAGCACGGCCGGCAGGATCACCATCAGCGCCAGGAAGCCCCTGTCCGAGGCGATCACCGAGGTGTAGCGGCGCACCAGCGTGACGAACTGGGACATCCAGCCCTGCGGCTTCGGCGGCTTCATCGCCTGCATCGGCGCGATCGGTACGGACTGCGGCGCGACGGCGTCGATGTCCGCGGCGTACATCTGGTAGTGCTGCGAGCCCTTCCAGCGGCCCGCCCAGTCGTAGTCGCGGTAGTTCTCGAAGGCGGAGAAGACGTCGGCCCAGGTGTCGTAGCCGAAGAAGTTCAGCGCCTCCTCCGGCGGACCGAAGTAGGCGACCGAGCCGCCGGGCGCCATCACCAGGAGCTTGTCGCAGATCGCCAGCTCGGCCACCGAGTGGGTGACGACGAGGACGGTACGGCCGTCGTCGGCGAGGCCGCGCAGCAGCTGCATGACATCGCGGTCCATGCCCGGGTCGAGGCCGGAGGTCGGCTCGTCCAGGAAGATCAGCGACGGCTTGGTGAGCAGCTCCAGGGCCACCGAGACACGCTTGCGCTGGCCGCCGGAGAGGGAGGTGACCTTCTTCTCCTTGTGGATGTCCAGCTTCAGCTCGCGCAGCACCTCGTCTATCCGGGCCTCGCGCTCGGCGGCCGTGGTGTCGGCCGGGAAGCGCAGCTTGGCCGCGTACTTGAGGGCCTTCTTGACGGTCAGTTCCTTGTGCAGGATGTCGTCCTGCGGGACCAGACCGATGCGCTGGCGCAGTTCGGCGAACTGCTTGTACAGGTTGCGGTTGTCGTAGAGGACCTCGCCCTGGTCGGCGGGCCGGTAGCCGGTGAGCGCCTTCAGCAGCGTCGACTTGCCGGAACCGGACGGTCCGATGACCGCGATCAGCGACTTCTCGGGGACGCCGAAGGAGACGTCCTTGAGGATCTGCTTGCCGCCGTCGACGGTGACGGTGAGGTGGCGCGCGGAGAAGGACACCTCACCGGTGTCGACGAACTCCTCCAGCCGGTCGCCGACGATCCGGAACGTCGAGTGGCCGACGCCGACGATGTCGGTCGGGCCCAGCAGCTGGGTGCCGCCCTTGGGGATCGGCTGGCCGTTGACGTACGTGCCGTTGTGCGAGCCCAGGTCGCGGATCTCCATGCGGCCGTCGGGCGTCGAGTGGAACTCCGCGTGGTTGCGGGAGACCTGGAGGTCCGAGACGACCAGGTCGTTCTCCAGGGCACGGCCGATGCGCATCACCCGGCCGAGGGAGAACTGGTGGAACGTGGTCGGGCTGCGGTCGCCGTAGACCGGTGGCGCCCCCGCGCCCCCACCGGGCCCCTGCTGCTGCGGGATCGACGGGGCCGGCTGGCTCCACGCGCCGTCCGCCTGCGGTGTCTGCGGGGCCTGTTGGGCCCAGCCGGGGTTCGCGCCCTGCGCGGCGTACGGCTGCGGCTGGGGCTGCGCGACGGGTGCGGCGCCCGAAAGGGTCATGCACGGACCGTCGTTGGCGTTGCCCAGGTGCACCGTCGAGCCGGGGCCGAGCTCCATCTGCTGGATGCGTCGGCCCTGCGCGAACGTGCCGTTGGTGCTTCCGTGGTCCTCGATGACCCAACCGCGGCCGTTGTGGCTGACCGTGGCGTGACGCCAGGAGACCCTGGCGTCGTCGAGGACGATGTCACCCTGCGGATCACGTCCCAGGGTGTATGGCCTGGACGGATCGAGCGTCCAGGTGCGTCCGTTCAATTCCAGTACGAGTTCCGGCACTCCAGCCCCACTGAGTTGTCCCCCGAGTTACCCCCATCACAGGGAGTCTAGGGATGTCGAACATCGGGGGGAACTATTTCAGGAGCGGCCGCCTGACCGAAAGTCGGGCCTTGTGACGACGGCGTACGCACGCTTCGGCCCGCGCCGTTGACGGGGTCGAAACCGGACCGGAGAGTGGTAATCCCCCACGAGGGGGGCATGGTGCGCGGTGGCCGCCGCGCAGCGGATCGGGGGGTCTGCCATGAGTGCTGGCACGGGCGTCTGGACCGGCGGAAATGCCCGACCGGGCAAAGGCGTGCCCTGGGGGGACGTCCTGCTGTCCGCGATCGCCGCGGTGAGCTGGGCGTTGATCGGGATGGCGGGCACGGCGGCGCTCGGGCTGCATCTGCTGGAGGCCGACACCGCGGGCTCGCTCGGCCCGATGACCGCGGCGGTCGTGACCCTGGGGGCCGGTGGTTCGGTCTCGCCGTCCGGGGACGTGTCCGCTTTCGGCCTGAAAGGCGCGCAGGCCACCACGGCCATCGAGATCACGCCACTGGGCGTGGGGCTGGTCGGGGCGCTGCTGTTGTCGTGGTTCTTCCTGCGGTCGCTGCGCACGGCCGGAGTCGTGATCTCGCCGGCCGAACTCCTCGCGCGCGCGGGGGCGATGATCGCCCTGTTCGTGGCGATGCTGGGCGGGCTGGCCTGGGCGGGCCATGACGTCGTCACCCTCGACGGGGGCTCGCTCGGCCTCGACGACCTGCCGGGCGGAGGGGGCGGTGGCGGCGGGGTGAGCGTGCCGGGGCTGGGGGATCTCGGGAACATCGGGGGGCTGCTGCCGGACCGGCTGGGCGACCTGGTCGACGCGAAGGCGGCGGTCGGGTTCTCCGTCGACACGGCGCCCACCCTGCTGGGGGGTCTGGGCTGGGCGACCGGGGTCCTGCTGATCGCCCTGCTGGCCTCGCGCCGCACGCCGCTGCCGGCCGGCTGGACGGCCGTGCACCGGGTGGTGCGGCCGGCCGTGTCCGCGCTGGTCACGGTGGTGCTGGTGGCGGTGGCGGCGGGCGTCGCGGCGGCGGCGTACGCGGCGATCGGCGACGACCACCCCGAGCGGATCGCGGGAGCCGCGCTGCTCGGCGCGCCGAACGGGGTGTGGCTGGGTCTGCCGCTCGGTCTGTTCGTGCCGTGGGACGGCCGGGCCACCGGAGCGCTGGGCAGGCTCCTGCCCGACCCGCTGGACCGGCTGCTCAGCGTGTCGTCCGACCGGCCGGTGACGCTGGGCCGACTGGCGGACCTGGACGGACGGGTGTGGCTGCTGGCGGTCGCGGCGGCGCTGGCGATGCTGCTCGCCGGGGTGCTGACGGCGGTACGGACGCCGGTGGCGGCCGCGGTACGGGCTCGGGTCGGGACATCGGTGGACGGGCCCGGGACGCTCGGCGTAGGCGGTACGGGGGCGCTCGCGGCATCGGGCCGCCCCTCGTCGGACGTACCGGGTCCCGGGACGGAGGCGGCGGGCGGCGGGCCCGGCGGCGCGGGGGATCCGGGCGCGCTGGGCTTCGCGGGACGGTGCGCGCTGCGGCTGGGGGTCGTGACCGCGTCGGCGCTGCCGCTGCTGGCCTGGCTGACGGAGGTGTCCGTGAACGCCTCGCTGTCGGTGCTCGGCTTCGACGCGTTCGGCGCCGGGATCGAGCTCCACGGCCACCTGGGGGCGGCGCTGCTCCTCGGCGCGGTGTGGGGCGCGGGGGCGGGGGCCGTCGGGGCGCTGCTGGCGCACGGGGCCGGGGCGGCGGGACGGCGGGCGGCTCCCCTGGCACTGGGTGACACGGTCGGGGGCCGGGCGGCCCACGGGACCGACGGGGCCTCGGGGCCGGGTACGGCGGCCGGCGGCGGGGTTCCCGGGCGGTACGGGGCGGCGCGGCCGTACGCGGCGCAGTCGGGGCCGTACACGCCGGGCACGCCCCACCGGCCGCCGAACCCCGTCACCAATCCGTACCTGCGGTTGCCGGACGAGCTGCGCGAACCGCAGGACGCGCGGCCACCGGGCGGCGGGTCCGGCACCGGCGGGCCGGGCGGCCGGGCCGGTACGGGGACGGCGGGCGACACGGACGGTGCGGGGGCGGCCGGCGAGTCGGGCGGACGGTGGTCGCCCGGGGAGCCGACCGCGCGCGACGACAGGCACGACGCCAGACACGACGACAAGTACGGCGACAGGCACGACGTGTACGGGGCCCCGACCGTGGCCCGGCCGTTCGATCCGCCCCCGCGGCGCCCCCCTGGCCGGCGTCCCGGGCAGCGGCCGCCGACCACGCCGGAGGAGGGCCCGCCTCCCCCACCGCCACCTGCCCCGAAAGGGCCCCGGTGAGCTGCGCCTCGGCCGTGGCCGCCGGACGGGCGCCCGGCTCGACGCCCTCCGGGGCGCGGTCGTAGCCTGCTCGTAAGATGCCCGCTGTCCGGTGGACATGAAGTGTTATGTGTCCGTCAGACGGACGTGAGGCGCAAAAGGCACGGGGTGCCGGATACGGTGGTGACACCATGAGCGCTTCGCAGACCTCGACAGCTGACGTCCCCACTCTCCTCGTCAAGATCTTCGGCAAGGACAGGCCGGGCATCACCGCCGGCCTCTTCGACACCCTCGCCGCCTTCTCCGTCGACGTGGTCGACATCGAGCAGGTCGTCACGCGTGGCCGGATGGTGCTGTGCGTGCTCGTCACCGAGCCGTCCCCGGAGCTGCAGGGAGAACTGCGGGCGACCGTCCACAGCTGGGCGGACTCGATGAAGATGCAGGCGGAGATCATCTCCGGCATCGGCGACAACAGGCCGCGCGGTCACGGCCGCTCCCTCGTCACCGTGCTGGGTCATCCGCTCACCGCGGAGTCGACCGCCGCCGTCGCCGCCCGGATCACCAGGGCCGGCGGCAACATCGACCGTATCTTCCGGCTGGCCAAGTACCCCGTGACCGCGGTGGAGTTCGCGGTGTCCGGCGTGGAGACGGAACCGCTGCGCACCACGCTGGTGACCGACGCGGCCGCGCTCGGTGTGGACATCGCGGTCGTGTCGGCGGGCCTGCACCGGCGTGCCCAGCGGCTGGTCGTCATGGACGTGGACTCCACGCTCATCCAGGACGAGGTGATCGAACTCTTCGCGGCGCACGCCGGCTGCGAGGACAAGGTCGCCGAGGTGACGGCGGCCGCGATGCGCGGGGAGCTGGACTTCGAGCAGTCGCTGCACGCGCGGGTGGCCCTGCTGGAGGGGCTGGACGCCTCCGTGGTGGAGAAGGTGCGCGCCGAGGTGCGGCTCACGCCGGGGGCGCGCACGCTGATCCGTACGCTGAAGCGGCTGGGCTTCCAAGTCGGCATCGTCTCCGGCGGGTTCACCCAGGTCACCGATGACCTCAAGGAGCGGCTCGGGCTGGACTTCGCCCAGGCCAACACCCTGGAGATCGTCGACGGGAAGCTGACCGGCCGGGTCACGGGCGAGATCGTGGACCGGGCGGGCAAGGCACGGCTGCTGCGCAGGTTCGCCGCCGAGGCGGGCGTACCGCTGGCCCAGACGGTGGCGATCGGCGACGGCGCCAATGACCTGGACATGCTCAACGCGGCCGGCCTGGGGGTCGCCTTCAACGCCAAGCCGGTGGTGCGCGAGGCGGCGCACACGGCGGTGAACGTGCCCTTCCTCGACACGGTGCTGTATCTGCTGGGCGTCACCCGCGAAGAGGTCGAGGCGGCGGACACCCACGACGACCAGTGCTGAACCGTTCCCGCACGGCTGCGGACGGTGTCCGCGGCGACCGACGACCGGCGACTGACGACCGGCGACCGGCGACCGGCGACTGACGAGCGATGAGGGGTCCTGCACCGAGCCGGTGCAGGACCCCTCGCGCACTGCGGGTGAGCGCTCAGTCGCTCGGCGCCCAGTAGTCGACCAGGGTGGCCACGCCGGGCTCCAGGGTCTTCCAGGACCCCTCGAAGGTCAGTACGGCGAAGGCGGCGGCCGGGTAGCCCCGGGCGCTCATCCGCTGCCGGGCGTCGCCCTCGGCCGAGCCCGCCAGGATGTCGGCGAGGTTCTGCACACCCGGGTTGTGACCGACCAGGAGCAGGTTGTGCACGTCGTCGGGCGTCTCGTTGAGCAGTGCGATCAGCTCGCCGGGCGAGGCCTCGTAGATCCGCTCCTCGTAGGCGGTTTTCGGCCGGTGCGCGAACTCCGAGACGGCGATCTTCCAGGTCTCGCGGGTACGGACCGCCGTGGAGCACAGGGCCAGGTCGAAGGCGATGCCGGAGTCGGCGAGCTTGAGTCCGGCGACCGCCGCGTCCTTGCGGCCCCGGTCGGCGAGCGGCCGCTCGTGATCGGTCACCTCGGGCCAGTCGGCTTTCGCATGTCGGAAGAGGACAATCCTGCGGAATTCAGCGACGCTCATGGAATCCAGCTTCGCATGAAACACGCCATGGGGCGCAGGCAGTTGAGATGCTGCTTCACCGGCGGCTTCCGGTGCCGCGGCGGGGTCCGGCGGTCCTTCGGCGAGCACGTCAGTAGCGGGCCAGCAACTCCCGTACGCGCTCCAGGAGATGGGTGATCGCCGGATCGCCCGCGGTCGCCGCCTGGGCGTCGGACGGGTTCAGCATCAGCGCGAGCAGGGTGATGAAGGCCAGCGCCGGCAGGGCGAGCGCCCACCAGGGCAGCCGGATGTCGGCAGGGCCCGTCGTCGCCGGGTGGGTCCGGGGGTGCGTGGGGGCCGACATGGATGCCTCCGCTGGTCTCCGCGTGGTCCGTGGCCCGCCGGTCGCGGCCACACCTCGAAGTTACGGAGTCCAGGGGCCCCAACCCATCCGGTGGCCCACCCACTTGACCCTGACCCTGGCCCCCTAGGGGACTGGGGGGCTGGCCCCACCACAGGAGGGGGCGGTACCGCCATGGACGCCGCGACCGGCCGCTCGACGCGGAGCCGCTGGGAGGCCGCAGGAAGCGGGTCGTGCCGGATCGCGCCAGGTCAGACGGGCCGCGAGGGCCCGAGGAGGCGTCGAGGGCGTCAGGGCGAGGCGATGGTCGCGATGACGGCGATGATCACGAAGATGGCGAGGAACGAGCCGAAGACCATGAGCATCTTCTTCTGGCCGTCCGGCGGATTCGGTTCGAGCACGGGCATGGGGCAAGTCTCGCACCCGCCGCCGGCCGGGTGCCGCCGGGGTGCGGTCAGCGCGCCGCCTCGTCCTCCACCGTACGGTCGCGCCCGGCCAGCACGCCCACGGCCATCTGCGGGACCATCAGTGCCGCCATGAGCGCGATCGGCAGCCCCCAGCCGCCGCTGTGCTGGTAGAGCACGCCCACCAGCAGCGGGCCGGGGATCGAGATCAGATAGCCGGTGCTCTGCGCGAAGGCCGACAGCTGGGCCACGCCCACCCCGGTCCTGGCCCGCATCCCGACCATCGTCAGGGCCAGCGGGAAGGCGCAGTTGGAGACGCCGAGCAGCACGGCCCAGGCCCAGGCACCGCCGGCCGGGGCGAGGTACAGGCCGGCGTACCCGGCCAGGCCGCAGGCGCCGAGCGCGAGCACGATGGGGCCCTGGTGGGGCAGCCGGGTGGCCAGGCGCGGGATGACGAAGGCGAGGGGGACGCCCATCACCATCGTCACGGCCAGCAGCAGTCCGGCCGTGCTCGCGGGCACCCCGGCGTCCCGGAAGATCTGCGCCATCCAGCCCATGGTGATGTAGGCGGCCGTGGCCTGGAGGCCGAAGAAGACGGCGAGCGCCCAGGCGGTACGGCTGCGGGTGATCCGCAGCGCGGGGCGGCTCGGCTCCCCGGCCCCGGACCCGGACACGCGCTCGGACCCGGTCCCGGCCCCACGCTCGGCCCCGGACACAGGCACGGAAACAGCCACGGGCTCGGGCGCGGCCATGGCGCCCCGGCCTCGGACCAGCGGCAGCCACGGCAGTACGGCCGCCGCGGCCAGGGCCGCCCAGACCACGAGCCCGGTCTGCCAACTGCCGCCGAGCGCCCTGGTCATGGGCACGGTCACGGCGGCGGCGGTGGAGGTGCCGAGGGCCAGCGCCATGGAGTACAGACCGGTCATGGAGCCGACCCGGTCCGGGAACCAGCGCTTGACGATGACCGGCATCAGGACGTTGCTGACCGCTATGCCCATGAGGGCGAGCGCGCTGGCCGCGACGAACCCGGCCGTGCTTCCCGCGTACGGCCGTACGAGCAGACCGGCGGTGATCGCGACCATGCCCGCGCAGACCACCGCGGCCGGACCGAAGCGGCGGGCGAGCCTGGGCGCCATGACGCCGAAGACGGCGAAGCAGAGCGGCGGCACCGAGGTGAGCACCCCGGCGAGGCTGCCGCTCATCCCGAGCCCGTCCCGGACCTCCTCCAGGAGGGCGCCGAGGCTGGTGATGGCGGGGCGCAGGTTGAGCGCGGACAGCACGATGCCGACGGCGACCAGACGCGGCACCCACGCGCGCGCGGCCGTGCCCTTGCCCGTGCCGCCCCCCGCGCTCGTCCCCGTGGCCGTGTTCCTGTCCATGGCCGCGCTCGTGTCCGTTTTCGTGTTCGTGGACGCCACCGTCCCGGTTCCCTCGTTCGCCATGAGGTCCATCATAGAATCATGGGATGATTGGTTGTCCATCCCCGGGTGGCCCGCGACCGCCCGCCGCGTGCGAAGGTGTGCCATGCCCCTGAGCCATCCCCGTCGCTCGGCGCTGTCCGAGCAGGTCATCGCCGAGCTGCGCAACCAGATCACCTCGGGCGAGTGGCCGGTCGGCTCCCGGATCCCGACCGAGCCCGAGCTGGTCGAGCAGCTCGGGGTCGCCCGCAACACGGTCCGCGAGGCCGTCCGGGCGCTCGCGCACAACGGTCTGCTGGACATCCGCCAGGGCTCCGGCACCTACGTCGTGGCGACCAGCGAGCTGGCGGGCGTGATGCACCGCCGCTTCTCCGGCGCCGATCCGCGGCACATCGCCGAACTGCGCTCCGCGCTGGAGTCCGCGGCGGCCCGGCTGGCGGCCGAACGGCGTACCGAGAAGGACCTCAAGCAGCTCGACACGCTGCTGCTGCGCCGCGAGGAGGCCTGGGCGTCGGGGGACGCGGAGGCGTTCGTGGTGGCCGACGCGACCTTCCATCTGGCGGTGGTGTCCGCGTCCCACAACGACGTCATGACCGCGATGCACGCGGACCTGGGCGAGGTGCTGCGCGACTGGCTGCGCGACGACGTCGGCGAGGAGCTGACGCCGGAGGCGTACATGGAGCACACCCGGCTGGTCGACGCGATCCGCTCGGGCGACGCGGACACGGCCGCCGCGGAGGCGGCCGGCTATCCGCTCCTGTGCCGGCCGGGGCGCTTCACCGCTTCTGGTGACTGATCCACACCGACCGCACCTCCATCCAGCACCGGCCGGCCAGTCGTACGGTCATCGCGGGCCCGGTGTCGACGACGGGACCGTCGACGTCGAGGTCCCACCAACGGTCGCACTCGACGTGCAGAGCGACACGATCGATGTCGGCATAGGGGTTGTGGCAGTAGGCGACGACATGGGAGCCGTCGACGGTGGTCCGGCACTCGGCCCCGAACGGCTGCCGCGGGGCCTGCTGATCCCCTGCCTTCACGCGCGGGTGGGGCATCGCCTCGTACGGCAGGGACAGCGCAAGAGCGACGGCTACGGTCACTGGGGCCAGGCTGTGGGACAGGCGCACAAGGGGGACCTCCTCGGCCGGGCTGGGGAGGATCTCGCGTGGGGTACGCGTTACTCCATTGTGCGCAATCGTCACCCGCTCAGGCCTGGTCGAAGGGGCCGAACGGGTGACGCCCCGCCCCCCGCGCGCTGCGGGGAACGGGGCGTCGACGTCGTACGGGACGACGTACGAAGGATCACGCACCGATGGCGTGCAGACCGCCGTCCACGTGGACGATCTCGCCGGTGGTCTTCGGGAACCAGTCGCTCAGCAGTGCGACGACGCCCTTGCCTGCCGGCTCCGGGTCCTTGAGGTCCCACTCCAGCGGGGAGCGGCTGTCCCACACGGCGGCCAGATCGCTGAAGCCCGGGATGGACTTGGCGGCCATGGAGCCGAGCGGGCCCGCGGAGATGAGGTTGCAGCGGATGTTCTGCTTGCCCAGGTCGCGCGCGATGTAGCGGCTGGTGGCCTCCAGGGCGGCCTTGGCCGGGCCCATCCAGTCGTACTGCGGCCACGCGAACGAGGCGTCGAAGGTGAGGCCGACGACCGAGCCGCCGTTCTGCATCAGCGGCAGGCAGGCCATGGTCAGCGACTTCAGGGAGAACGCCGAGACGTGCATGGCGGTGGAGACCGACTCGAACGGCGTGTTGAGGAAGTTGCCGCCGAGCGCGTCCTGCGGCGCGAAGCCGATGGAGTGCACGACGCCGTCGAGGCCGCCGAGCTCCTCGCCGACGACGTCGGCCAGGCGCGCGAGGTGCTCGTCGTTGGTGACGTCGAGCTCGATGACCTTGGTGGGCTTGGGGAGCTTCTTGGCGATGCGCTCGGTCAGCGTGGGGCGCGGGAACGCGGTCAGGATGACCTCGGCGCCCTGCTCCTGGGCCAGCCGGGCGGCGTGGAAGGCGATGGAGGCCTCCGTCAGCACACCGGTGATCAGGACACGCTTGCCCTCGAGAATTCCGCTCATGGTGATCAGTGACCCATTCCCAGTCCGCCGTCAACGGGGATGACGGCTCCAGTGATGTACGAGGCGTCGTCCGAGGCGAGGAACCGCACCGTCGCGGCGATCTCCTCCGGCTGCGCGTACCGGCCGAGCGGGACCTGCGAGACGATGCCCGCGCGCTGCTCGTCGGTGAGCACCTTGGTCATGTCGGTGTCGACGAAACCGGGCGCGACGACGTTGAAGGTGATGTTGCGCGAGCCCAGCTCACGGGCGAGCGAGCGCGCGAAGCCGACCAGGGCGGCCTTGGAGGCGGCGTAGTTGGCCTGTCCGGCGGAACCGAGCAGTCCGACCACCGACGAGATGAGGACGACCCGGCCCTTCTTGGCCCGCAGCATGCCGCGGTTGGCGCGCTTGACCACACGGAAGGTGCCGGTGAGGTTGGTGTCGACGACCGAGGTGAAGTCCTCCTCGGACATGCGCATCAGGAGCTGGTCCTTGGTGACGCCGGCGTTGGCGATCAGGACCTCCACCGGGCCGTGCGCGGCCTCGATCTCCTTGTAGGCCTGCTCCACCTGCTCGGTGTCGGTGATGTCGCACTTGACGGCCAGGCAGCCCAGCTCGGTCAGCGCGGCCGGCGGCTCGCCCGACCGGTACGTGATGGCGACCTTGTCGCCGGCATCGGCGAACGCGCGGGCGATGGCGAGGCCGATGCCCCGGTTTCCTCCGGTGACGAGAACCGAGCGGCTCAACGGATCACCCTTTCCGTAGGGGTTTGACACACCCGCCCGAACGAACTGGACCACAGGCGGCTTCACCGAAAACCTATCGGTAGCCGCCTGCCTGCAAGGAAGCGGGCACCGACAGTGGCGGACGGCAGGTCCTGTGGGATCCCTACAGGTCGACGCGGCTCCGGTCGGTCCCCATGAGGTCCGGGGCGGAGCAGATCGGCGGCAGGGTGGCGGCCCGTCCCGGACGCCAGACGTTGCCGGCCGAGCGCCCGGACACCGCGTTCACGTTCGACCGCCGATCCCGGTGAGGCCGGTATCCGCCATCGGCGCCATGGCAGGCTGCGTTCCCGGGTCCTGGACCGCCGGGCCACGGTGAGTCCGCTGGAACAGATGCGAGGAGCGCCATGCGCATCACCCCCGAGCCGGGCCGGTTCAAGAGCAATTGGGTCGGCGTCGGACGTGATGTTCGTGGGAGGGTACGGGAGTTGGTCCCGTACCCTCCCCCTGTTCCACGAGAAGCTCGAAGGGATCCCCATCCGTGCCCCATGAAATCGATCAGTCATTTCTGGCGCTGCCGCTCAGGGCCCTCGCCGACGCCGCGCTCGCGCGGGCGCGGGCGCTCGGCGCGCAGCACGCGGACTTCCGGTTCGAGCGGGTGCGCAGCGCGTCGTGGCGGCTGCGGGACGCGAAGCCGTCGGGGTCGTCCGACACCACGGACCTCGGGTACGCGGTGCGGGTCGTGCACGGCGGCACGTGGGGGTTCGCGTCGGGCGTCGATCTGACGATGGACGCGGCGGCCAAGGTCGCCTCCCAGGCGGTGGCGATGGCCAAGCTCTCCGCCCAGGTGCTCAGGGCGGCCGGGTCGGACGAGCTGGTCGAGCTCGCCGACGAGCCCGTGCACGCGGAGAAGACCTGGGTCTCGTCGTACGAGATCGATCCGTTCGGCGTGCCGGACGAGGAGAAGGCGGGGCTGCTGGCGCAGTGGAGCGGGCAGCTGCTGGCGGCGCCGGGTGTCAACCATGTCGACGCCTCGCTGCTCACCGTGCACGAGAACAAGTTCTACGCGGACACCGCCGGGACCGTCACCACGCAGCAGCGGGTGCGGCTGCATCCGCAGCTCACGGCGGTGTCGGTGGACGAGTCGAGCGGCGAGTTCGACTCGATGCGGACCATCGCGCCGCCCGTGGGCCGGGGCTGGGAGTACCTCACCGGCACGGGCTGGGACTGGGAGTCGGAGCTGGCGGAGCTGCCGGAGCTGCTGGCGGAGAAGATGCGGGCGCCGAGTGTCGAGCCGGGTCTGTACGACCTGGTCGTCGACCCGTCCAACCTGTGGCTGACGATCCACGAGTCCATCGGGCACGCGACCGAGCTGGACCGCGCGCTCGGCTACGAGGCCGCGTACGCCGGTACGTCCTTCGCCACCTTCGACCAGCTCGGCACGTTGCGGTACGGCTCGCCGCAGATGAACGTCACCGGTGACCGCACCGCCGAGCACGGCCTGGCGACCGTCGGGTACGACGACGAGGGCGTCGAGGCGCAGTCCTGGGACCTGGTGAAGGACGGCACGCTGGTCGGCTACCAGCTGGACCGGCGGACCGCCCGGCTGACCGGGTTCGAGCGGTCCAACGGGTGCGCGTTCGCCGACTCGCCGGGGCATGTGCCCGTGCAGCGCATGGCCAACGTGTCGTTGCGGCCCGATCCCGCGGGGATGTCCACGGAGGACCTCATCGGCGGTGTCGACCGGGGTGTCTACGTCGTCGGGGACCGGTCCTGGTCCATCGACATGCAGCGGTACAACTTCCAGTTCACCGGGCAGCGCTTCTTCAAGATCGAGAACGGGCGGCTCACCGGCCAGCTGCGGGAGGTCGCCTACCAGGCCACGACCACCGACTTCTGGGGGTCCATGGAGGCCGTCGGCGGGCCGCAGACGTATGTCCTCGGCGGCGCGTTCAACTGCGGGAAGGCCCAGCCGGGCCAGGTCGCGGCGGTCTCCCACGGCTGCCCGTCCGCCCTGTTCAGGGGCGTCAACATCCTCAACACCACGCAGGAGGCCGGCCGATGAGCGCCCGCATCCGGACCGGCCGGGGGTCCGGGGGTCGTCCCCCGGG
>NZ_JBVJMD010000080.1:0-25049 GCF_055584385.1 Streptomyces sp. NPDC104096 | reverse complement strand
CCCCCACCAGGGCGGCGCCCCCACCCCACCGCAGGCTCCCGGCGGCTATCCCCTCCCCCAGCACGGCGGTTACGGATTCCCCCAGCCGCCCGCCCCGCAGGCGCAGGACCCGCAGGCGGCTCCGCACGGATTCACACCGCAGGCACCGCAGGCGCCCCAGACCCCGCAGGCACCCCAGGCCGTCCAGCCGCCCCAGGCACCACCGGCACCCCCGGCACCCCATTCGCCGCAACACCCGCAGGCGTATCCCCAGCAGCCCCAGCACCCGCAGCAGGCCCAGCAGCAGCCCGCTCAGCAGCCGCAGGCTCCACAGCCGCAGCAGCCGCCCGTGGACCCCCGGGTCGGTGCCGCCTGGCCGCAGCCCATGCAGCACGACCAGCGGCAGCCCACCAACCCCGGTGCCGCGCCGCTCGGTTACACCGCGGCCGTGGAGCTGTCGTCGGACCGGCTGCTCAACAACAAGCGGCAGAAGGCCAAGAGCGGACGACCGGCCGCAACCGGCGGGCGGTTCAAGCTCGGTGGCAAGCGGGAGGAGGCCGAGCGGCAGCGGAAGCTCGACCTCATCCGGACGCCCGTCCTGTCCTGCTACCGCATCGCCGTCATCAGCCTGAAGGGCGGTGTCGGCAAGACCACCACGACCACCGCGCTGGGTGCCACGCTCGCCACCGAGCGACAGGACAAGATCCTCGCGATCGACGCGAACCCGGACGCGGGCACCCTCGGCCGACGCGTGCGACGGGAGACCGGGGCCACCATCCGCGACCTCGTCCAGGCGATCCCGTACCTCAACTCGTACATGGACATCCGGCGGTTCACCTCCCAGGCCCCCTCGGGGCTGGAGATCATCGCCAACGACGTCGACCCGGCCGTGTCGACGACGTTCAACGACGAGGACTACCGGCGCGCGATAGACGTGCTCGGCAAGCAGTACCCGATCATCCTCACCGACTCCGGCACCGGTCTGCTGTACAGCGCCATGCGCGGTGTGCTCGACCTCGCCGACCAGCTCATCATCATCTCGACGCCGTCCGTGGACGGTGCGAGCAGCGCCAGCACGACGCTGGACTGGCTGTCCGCGCACGGGTACGCCGACCTCGTCTCCCGCTCCATCACCGTCATCTCCGGGGTGCGCGAGACCGGCAAGATGATCAAGGTGGACGACATCGTCAGCCACTTCGAGACGCGCTGCCGCGGTGTCGTCGTCGTCCCGTTCGACGAGCATCTCGCCGCCGGTGCCGAGGTCGACCTCGACATGATGCGCCCGAAGGTGCGCGAGTCGTACTTCCACCTCGCGGCGATGGTCGCCGAGGACTTCGTACGGCATCAGCAGATGCACGGGCTGTGGACCTCGGACGGCAACCCGCCGCCCGTGGCCGCACCGCCGATGCCGGGGCAGCCGTACCCGGGTCAGCCCTATGCCCAGCAGCCCGGTCAGCCCTACCCCCAGCCCGGACAGCCGTACGCACAGCCGGGCCAGCCCTACGCGCAGCCCGCACAGCCCGCACAGCCGGGCCAGCCCTACGCACAGCCGGGGCAGCCGGGACAGCCCGGGCAGCCGCCCGCGCAGCAGCCCCAGCCGCCCGCGCAGCCGCAGCCGCCCGCGCAGCCGCAGCCCCATCCGCCCACAGGTCAGCCGTATCCGCCGCAGGGGTACCCCCAGCAGCCGGGACAGCCGTATCCGCAGCAGCCCGGCTACCCGCAGCAGCCCCAGCCGCCGCAGCAGTAGCTCCGGCCTCCTGGCCGGGGGAACGCGAAGGGCGGCCGGTGTCCCGAGGACACCGGCCGCCCTTCGCCGTCGTACGAGCGGGTCTAGTCGGCGGTGGTCTCCGCCGCCTCCACCAGCTCACGGCAGCGCTTCACGTCCTCGGCCATCTGCTCCAGGAACGCTTCCAGCGACTCGAACTTCGCCTGGCCGCGGACGTAGGCCAGGAAGTCGACGGCGACGTGCAGGCCGTACAGGTCCAGGCCGACGCGGTCGATGGCGTACGCCTCCACCGTGCGCTCGGTGCCGTCGAACTGCGGGTTCGTGCCGACGGAGATGGCGGCCGGCATGGCCTCGCCGTCCGCGTGCAGCCAGCCGGCGTAGACGCCGTCGGCCGGGATCGCGGTGTGCGGCAGCGTCTCGACGTTCGCCGTCGGGAAGCCCAGCTCGCGGCCGCGCTGCGCGCCGCGGACGACCACGCCCTCCACGCGGTGCGGGCGGCCGAGGATCTCGCGGGCGCCCTCGACGTCACCGGTGGCGACCAGACGCCGGGTCAGGGTGGAGGAGAACGGCTCGCCGCCGCCCGCCGCACCGCTCACGTACAGGTCGACGACCTCGACCTCGAAGTCGTAGACCGTGCCCTGCTCGGTGAGGAAGTCCACGTTGCCCGCGGCCTTGTGGCCGAAGCGGAAGTTCGGGCCCTCGACGACCGCCTTGGCGTGCAGCTTGTCGACCAGGACCTTGACGACGAAGTCGGCCGGCGACAGCTTCGAGAACTCCTTGGTGAACGGCAGGATCAGCACCGCGTCCACGCCCAGGTCCGCCATCAGCTCGGCACGGCGGTGGTGCGGGGCCAGCAGCGGCGGGTGGCTGCCGGGGCGGACCACCTCGCTGGGGTGCGGGTCGAAGGTGACGACGACCGATGGCACGCCCAGCTCACGGGCGCGCTCCACGGCATGGCTGATGATCAGCTGGTGGCCCCGGTGGACTCCGTCGTAGGAGCCGATGGTGACGACGCTGCGCCCCCAGTCCTCGGGGATGTCCTCCAAGCCACGCCAGCGCTGCACTGTGACCGCTCCTTGTCGAACCTGTGTTTGTTGCCTGCCTCATGCGCAGGTCTAAGGGTGCCATGCCGAGCGCTCCCGCCCCGCATCGGCATGGGGGCTGTGACAGGGCGCACTCCTCGGGCCACGGACTCGGACCCACGGACTCGCACCTCGGGGCGTCGGTCAGCCGGCCGGCCGTGCGCGCGGCGCGGCCGGGCCGCCGGCCGTCACCCGAGCGGCCGGCGCGGCCCGGGCTGCCACCGCCTCCTGCACCACGGCCTCGACCCGGCAGGCCAGGGCGGGTGCGGTGACACCGGCGAGGGTACGCAGCGCCTCGCCCGCGTCGGCTCTGCGCAGCCGGGCCCGGAAGGCGGCGAGGACCGGTTCGGGGTGGGTGGCGAGGGCGGGGACCAGCGCGCTCGGCGGGAGCTGCGGATCGGCCGCGGCGAAGTGCCTCAGCGCCCGCGGGAGGTGGCGGGAGCGGGTGCGCGGATCGCGTACGAGGAGGGCGAGCGCCGCGCCGTGCACGGTGCGGTCGGTGGGACGGGCGAGCAGGTCGAGGGCCAGGTGGCGCAGGAGTTCACGGTCGGCGTCGGAGCGGATGTGCGGGGCGGCGCGCAGCCCGTACGTGACCGCCGCCAGCCGCCGGGCCGGTCGCTCGTCGCGCGCCCAGCGGTCGACGGCCCGGCACACGGCGGACGGCTCGTCCTCGGCGAGGACGGCGAGGAGTTCGCCGGCCCGCCGGTGCGGGCTCTCGACCAGGCGCTCGGCGAGGTCGTCCAGGGCGCGGTGCCGGTGGGTGTGCAGCAGTGCCTGCGCGGCCGTGGCGACGGTCGCGTGCGGGGTGGCGGGCAGCGGCCGTTCGTCGTCGAACCAGCGCACGAGGTGCGGTTGTACGGCGGCGGGGTCGGCGGCGAGCAGTTCGGCCGCCGCGTCGAGGTAGCGGGGCGGGCCGGGGTCGTGCGGGGCGGCGTCGGCGCGGACGAGGCGGCGCAGCAGGTCGAGGCGGCCGGCGTCGGGCAGCGCGAGGCCGGTCCAGAAGGCGGGACCGAACTCGCCGGGCGGCGGCCGCCGCTGTCGGCGCCGGGCGACGATCAGCTCGGTGAGCAGGCGCAGGACGCCGGTGTACGGGGTCGCGTCCGGCACCCGTCGCAGCACCTCGGCGAGCAGCCGGGCCGCCCACCAGGAGTGCGGGTCGGTGTCCAGGGCGCCGACCAGTTCCTCCAGGTGGACGGCGAGCCGGTGGCTGCCGTGCCGGCGGGCGACCAGGAGCAGGGCCTGGACGACGGGGCCGACGCGGTGCGGCGGCACCGGCGGCGCGGGCCCGTCCGGCGGGTTGTGGACCAGGACGCGCAGCGCCTCGTCCAGGTCGAGGTGCGTGCCCTGGATCCAGTCGGCGAGTTCCTCGTGGGCGAAGCGGTAGCCGTCACCGGCGGGCACGAGGAGTCCCTCGCCGAGGACGGCGGAGGCCCAGCCGGTGCCGCCGCCGAGCAGGGCCGGGGCGGTGCCCCGGGGGAAGAGCGCCTCGAACGACGCGCGGTCCAGCTCGCCCCGGCCGGGTCCGAGGCTGCGCCGGGCCGCCAGGTGGACCTGGCCGGAGACCTTCGCGGCGAGCCGTCGTACGGCGGTGCCGCGCAGGCCGTTCCCGGCGGCGAGGCGGACGGCGATCCGCAGACACATCAGATCGAGGTGGGCGGCGAGGACGTCGTCCCCGTCGAGCGGGGTGTCGGGGGCTTCGGGGACGGCGGCGCGGACCTCGGACAGCAGACGGAGGGTGAGGGGGTGACGGGCGTGCGGCTCGCCGAGGACCGTGCCGGGGATGCCGTAGCGCTCCCGGGCCGGCCGAGCCTCGTCCTCGGTCAGGTCCCCGAGGCGCACACAGGGCGGCAGCGTGCCGTCGGGATCCGCGGCCGGGTCCGGGTCGCCGTGCAGCAGTTCCCGCGGGAACCCGGCCCCGGCGTGCTCCCAGTACTCCGTCCGGCAGCCCACCACCAGGCGTGCGCCGGACTCCCTCAGCCAGTGTGCCGTGCCCGCCGTCCAGGCGGGCAGGCGGTGGGCGAGGGCGGCCGGCATCTCCTCCGGGGCGTCGAGCAGGAGCAGCAGCGGGCGGTCCGCGGCGTGGGCGAGGCGGGCCAGGCGTTCGGGGGTGATGTCGCCGAGGCCGGCGGGGTGGGCCGGGTCGGAGGCGGCCACGATGCGGGCGGCGCGGACGAGCGTCCGGCGGGCGGCGTCGGCGACGGAACCGTCGTCGGCCTGGAGATCGGCGCCGCGCAGCCACAGGGTGGGAGCCGGGCGCGGGCCCCGGTGGCGGCGGGCGGCGAGCGCCGCGAGTTCCGTCGTACGGCCGCTGCCGGGGGCGCCGACGAGGGCGAGGACGGCGGCCGGGCCGGTGGCGAAGGCGGCGAACTCCGCTGCCGTTGCCGCCCGTTCGACCGGCTCGACGGCGGGGCTCGGACCTGCCGGTACCGGACCCGCCGGTACCGGTGCCGCCGAGCGCGGGTGGGCAGGGGCCGGGTCCGGCGGGCCGACGCGGCCGGTCCGGTCGGTGAGGGCGCCGGGTGGACCGTCCGAGCCGACCGAGGTGGCGGTGAGCTCCAGCACACCGGCCAGGTTGAGGTCGGCGTCGTAGGCGGGCACCGTCTCGGCGTTGCGCGCGAGCAGGTCGGCGAGCGGGTCGGCGTCGGCGTGCGGGTCGGCGTGCGGGGTGCGTCCCGCTCGGGCGGTGGCGGCCGCCCGGCGCGGCAGCGGGACGGCGAAGCCGGTGGCGCCGTGGCCGGAGCGGAGGGCGGTGCCGACGACACCGACGACGGCACCGGTCGCCGCGTCGAGCACCGGTCCGCCGGTCGCTCCGCCGCCGGGGCGCAGGGCGTCCCGGCCCGCCGTACCGATCGCCAACTCCAAGGCGTCGTGGAGGAGATGGGAGCGGTCCGCGGCCCTGTACGTCACCGGCGCCCGGCCCAGGACCCGTGCCTGGCGCCAGCAGCCGGCGGCGACGCGGACGTAGGTGCCGGTCCCGATCCCGTCGCGCACGGTGACGGGCAGCGGCTCGACGCCCAGCCCCTCGGTGCGTACGAGGGCCAGGCCGAGGGCGGGCAGCGCGGTCACGGCGTCGGCGGTCACGACGCGGGTGCGGTCGGCGGCCGTGCGCAGAACCAGGTGGGGCAGTCCGTCGACCGCCTCGTGGCTGGTGATCACCGTGCCGTGGTGGTCGGCGACGAACCCCGTGCCGCGGGGGCGGCCGGCCGGATCCTGGACGCGGAGGAGGAAACGGTCGGCGGGATCGCCGGGGCGGCCGAGGGCGGCGACGGCGGTTCGTGGGTCGACGGTGGTCCGCGCGTCGCCGGCCCGTGCCTCACCAGCGGTCCGTGCCAGGTCGGTGGTCGAGGCCCGGTCGACGGTCGGGGCCCGGTCGACGGTCGGGGCCCGGTCGACGGTCGGGGCCCGGTCGACGGTCCAGGTGTCGTCGACGGTCCGCGCATCACCGGCCGTTCCTGTCCCGTCGGCGGTCCGGGTGCCACCGACGGCCCACACGCCGGTCACGACACGCGTGCCACCGACCGCCCCTGCGCCACCGACGGTCCATGTGCCGACCACGGCAGGCATGTCACCGGCGGTTGCTGCGTCGCCGACGGCCCTGGTGTCGTGCCGTGCGCCCCGGGCGCCGCTCGCACCCGGGCCCCGTCCCGCCATGGTCGTACCTCCCCGCCTGCGCGCGTGACCTCGGTCCGACGGTAGGCGGGTGATGATCGACGGGACAGATCGCGAGGTGAACGCGCCCCCTCACGCTCCCTCCGTTCACTCCGAGCGCCTGGCCGGGCGGGTGAATGGAGCGGGGACGGTGGATACACCCTAGGGGTGGGGGAACCGAGGGGGGACCGTGGAGCGGCGGCAGTGGAAGACCCCGTGCTCGCCGCTCCACGGGCACCACGTCCCGATGCCCGGCAGCGTCGGCGTCAGCCGAAGACGGCCAGGCTCTTGGCCTTGCCCCGGTGGGCCTCGACCAGAGCCAGGAAACGGCCCTCGGGGTCGAACACCGCGACGGCGCCCCGGCCTTCGTACTCGTCGGGCATCTCCAGGCGCACACCGTTGAGGAGCAGCCGCGCCCGCTTGGCGTCCACGTTCCAGCGCGGGAAGGCGGCCGTGGCCGCGTCGGTGATCGGCATCACCGTCAGTTCCTGCTGGTGCTGGTCCAGGGTCCGCGCCGCGTCCAGCTTGTACGGGCCGACGCGGGTGCGGCGCAGGGCGGTCAGATGGCCGCCGACGCCGAGGTCGGCGCCCAGGTCGCGGGCGAGGGCGCGGATGTAGGTGCCGGACGAGCAGACCACCGACACCACCAGGTCCTTGACCGGGGTGCCGTTCTCGGCGACGGCGTCGCGGACGTCGTACACGGTGAAGGAGGAGATGGTGACCGGGCGGGCCGGGATCTCGAACTCCTCGCCCTCGCGCGCCCGCTTGTACGAGCGCACACCGTCGATCTTGATGGCGCTGACCTTGGACGGCACCTGCATGATGTCGCCGCTCAGCTTGGCGACACCGGCGTCGACGGCGTCCCGGGTGATCGCGGAGGCGTCGGTGGAGGAGGTGATCTCCCCCTCGGCGTCGTCGGTGAGCGTGTTCTGCCCGAGCCGGACGGTGCCCAGGTACTCCTTCTCGGTCAGGGCCAGATGCCCCAGGAGCTTGGTGGCGCGCTCGACGCCGAGGACGAGCACACCGGTCGCCATCGGGTCGAGGGTGCCGGCGTGGCCGACGCGTCGGGTCCTGGCGATCCCGCGCATCTTGGCGACCACGTCGTGCGAGGTGAAGCCCGACGGCTTGTCGACGATGACCAGGCCGTCGGGCGTCTTGTGCTTCTCGGTCATTACGGGGCGTCGCCGTCCGTCTCGACGGTCTCGTCCTCGTCGCCCGGCTTGCGGTACGGGTCGGCTTCGCCCGCGAAGCTGGCGCCCGCGGAGACCTCGCGGACCTTCGCGTCCGAGGCCCGTGCCTTGTCGAGCAGATCCTCGATGGTCTTGGCGGTGTCCGGCAGGGCGTCCGCCACGAAGGTCAGGGTCGGCGTGAACTTCACGCCCGCCGCCGCACCCACCGCGGAACGCAGCACGCCCTTGGCGCTCTCCAGGCCCGCGGCGGCCGCGGCCCGCTCCTCGTCGTCCCCGTACACCGTGTAGAAGACGGTCGCCTCCCGCAGATCACCCGTGACCCGGGTGTCCGTGATGGTGACATGCGAGCCGAGCCGCGGGTCCTTGATCCCGCGCTGCAGCTTCTGGGCCACCACCTCTCGGATGAGGTCCGCCAGCCTCTTAGCCCGCGCGTTGTCGGCCACTGGTCCGTCTCCCGTTCTTTCCTGATCTGAGTTCTTGGGTCAGTCGTCTTCGCCGTGCAGGCGCCGTCGTACCGACAGCAGCTCCACCTCGGGGCGAGCGGCGACCAGCCGTTCGCACCGGTCCAGTACGTCGTTGAGATGGCCGGTGTCGCCGGACACCATCGCGAGGCCGATGCCGGCCCGGCGGTGCAGGTCCATGTGGTCGACCTCGGCGGCGCTCACCGCGTACTTCCGCTGGAGCTCGGCGACGATCGGGCGGACGACGGAGCGCTTCTCCTTCAGTGACCGAATGTCGCCGAGGAGCAGGTCGAAGGACAGAGTCCCTACGTACATGTGTACCCGGTTCACCCGCCGGTACGGGATCGATGGCCCCGCCATCCACTGGGCGGGGACATCAAGAACGGTACAACGAACGGGCCGGGTACTCGACGGGATTGTTCGCCCGCCGCCCCTGCCCGTCCCCCGGAACACGCCGAGGCGGCCGGCGGGAAAAGCTCCCGCCGGCCACCTCGGGCCAGGGTGTTACACCCGCGGCTTCTCGCGCATCTCGTACGTCGCGATGACGTCGTCGACCTTGATGTCGTTGAAGTTGCCGAGGTTGATACCACCCTCGTAGCCTTCGCGGATCTCGGTGACGTCGTCCTTGAAGCGACGCAGGCCCTCGATGTTGAGGTTCTCCGCGATGACCTTGCCGTCGCGGACGAGTCGGGCCTTGGTGTTCCGCTTGACCTCTCCGGAGCGGATGAGGACACCGGCGATGTTGCCCAGCTTGGACGACTTGAAGACCTCGCGGATCTCCGCCGTACCGAGCTCGACCTCCTCGTACTCCGGCTTCAGCATGCCCTTCAGGGCCGCCTCGATCTCCTCGATCGCCTGGTAGATGACCGAGTAGTAGCGGACGTCCACGCCTTCGCGCTCGGCCATCTGTGCCGCGCGGCCGGCCGCGCGGACGTTGAAGCCGATCACGATGGCGTCCGAGCCCATCGCCAGGTCGATGTCCGACTCCGTGACCGCACCGACGCCGCGGTGCAGGACGCGGATGTCGACCTCTTCGCCGACGTCCAGCTGGAGCAGGGACGACTCGAGCGCCTCGACGGAACCGGAAGCGTCACCCTTGATGATCAGGTTCAGCTGCTGGACCTCGCCGGCCTTGAGCACCTTGTCCAGGTCCTCGAGGGAGACGCGGCGCGTGCGCTTGGCGAAGGCCGCGTTGCGCTCGCGGGCCGCACGCTTCTCGGCGATCTGGCGAGCCGTGCGGTCCTCGTCGACGACGAGGAAGTTGTCGCCCGCACCCGGGACGTTGGTCAGGCCCAGGACCTGGACCGGCGTCGACGGGCCCGCCTCGGCGACGTTGTTGCCGTTGTCGTCGAGCATGGCGCGCACGCGGCCGTAGGCGTCGCCCACGACCATCGTGTCGCCGACCCGCAGGGTGCCTCGCTGGACGAGGACCGTGGAGACGGCACCGCGGCCGCGGTCGAGCCGGGACTCGATCGAGATGCCCTGCGCGTCCTGGTGCGGGTTGGCACGCAGGTCGAGCGAGGCGTCCGCGGTGAGGATCACGGCCTCGAGCAGGGAGTCGATGTGCAGACCCTGCTTGGCGGAGATGTCGACGAACATGGTGTCGCCGCCGTACTCCTCGGCCACCAGGCCGTACTCGGTCAGCTGACCGCGCACCTTGGTCGGGTCGGCACCCTCGACGTCGATCTTGTTGACCGCGACGACGATCGGGACGTCGGCCGCCTTGGCGTGGTTGAGCGCCTCGACCGTCTGCGGCATGACGCCGTCGTTGGCCGCGACGACGAGGATCGCGATGTCCGTCGACCGGGCACCGCGGGCACGCATGGCGGTGAACGCCTCGTGGCCCGGGGTGTCGATGAACGTGATCTTGCGCTCTTCTTCGTTGACCTCGGTCGCGACCTGGTAGGCACCGATGTGCTGGGTGATGCCGCCGGCCTCGCCCGCGATGACGTTCGTCTTGCGGATGGCGTCGAGCAGTCGGGTCTTGCCGTGGTCGACGTGACCCATGACGGTGACGACCGGCGGACGGACCACGAGGTCCTCCTCGCCGCCCTCGTCCTCGCCGAACTCGATGTCGAAGGACTCGAGCAGCTCGCGGTCCTCCTCCTCCGGGCTGACGATCTGAACGGTGTAGTTCATCTCGCCGGCGAGGAGCTGGAGCGTCTCGTCGGAGACGGACTGCGTGGCCGTGACCATCTCGCCGAGGTTCATCATGACCGCGACGAGCGACGCCGGGTTGGCGTTGATCTTCTCCGCGAAGTCGGTGAGGGACGCACCGCGCGACAGGCGAATGGCTTCGCCGTTGCCGCGAGGCAGCATCACGCCGCCGACCGACGGGGCCTGCATGGCCTCGTACTCCTGGCGCCTCTGCCGCTTCGACTTGCGACCGCGACGCGCGGGACCGCCGGGACGACCGAAGGCGCCCTGCGTGCCACCACGGCCACCGGGACCACCGGGACGACCGCCGAAGCCGGGACGGCCACCGCCGCCACCGAAGCCGCCGCCGCCACCGGCGCCGGGGGCACCGCCACCGGGACGGCCGGCGAAGCCGCCGCCACCACCGGGACGACCGGCACCGCCGCCACCGCCCGGACGGCCGGCGAAGCCGCCGCCCGCGGGACGGCCGGCGCCGCCGGGACGACCCGCGCCGCCCGGACCGCGGCCGCCGGGGCCACCGCCGGGACGCGGGCCGGCAGCGGGACGCTGCGGCATCATGCCGGGGTTCGGACGCGGACCCGCGGGACCGCCACCGGGACGGGGACCGCCGCCCTGCGGACGGGGCATACCGGCCGGCGACGGACGGGCACCGCCCGGAGCCTGCGGACGCGGACCGCCGCCCTGGGCGCCGGGCGCCTGCGGACGGGGACCGGCGCCGGGGGCACCGGGGCCGCCGGGACGCGCGCCCTGCGGACGCGGCGCCTGCGGACGCGCCATGCCGGTGGAACCACCGGAGGTGAAGGGGTTGTTGCCCGGACGGGGACCGGCCGGACGGGCACCCGGACGCGGGGCCTGACCACCGGGGCGCGGGGCGCCACGGTCGGGACGGTCGGAACGGGGAGCCTGTCCCTGACCCTGGCCGGGACCACCCGGACGGGCACCGGGCTTCGGGCCGCCGGGACCCGGACGGGCACCGGGGCGCGGACCCTGGGCGGCGGCCGGAGCGGCCGGCGCGGCGGGGGCCGACGGCGGAGCGGTGAACTCCGGGGTCGTGGGAGCCACCGGGGCCGGACGCGGCGCGGGCTTGGGGCCCGGCACCGGACGCGGGCCGGAGGCGGCCGGCGCGGGGGCCGACGGGGCCGCGGGCTGCGGGGCCACGGGGGGCTTGGGGGCGACCGGCGGCTTCGGAGCAGCCGGACGAGCCGTCTGCGCCGGGGAGGGCGCGCCGGGCTTGGGAGCCGCCTTGCGCGGGGCGGGACGGCCGGCGGACTTGCCGCTGCCACCACCCTGGAAGGCGTCTGTCAGTTTGCGTACTACGGGCGCCTCGATCGTCGAAGACGCCGATCGGACGAATTCACCGAGTTCCTGGAGCTTGGCCATGACGACCTTGCTCTCCACACCGAACTCCTTGGCGAGTTCGTATACCCGGACCTTAGCCACTTCGCTCCTTTTAGGTCCGGGTTGCGGCCGGACCGTCGCTACTTCATGGGCGTACTCATCGCGTGCTCATCGAGTGCTCATCGCAATCTCGACCTACTTCCAACTCGCGGGGTACCTGGGCCGCACGGATGTCCGCGCGACGCTTCTTACGGTGTTGCCTGCTCAGCAACGTTCTGTCTGCTCCACGTACTGGCGCAACACCTTTACGTCGAGCGGGCCCGGGACGCGCAGCGCCCTCGGGAACGCCCGGCGGCGTACCGCCAGGTCGAGACAGACCGGGACGGGATGTACATACGCACCCCGGCCGGGCAGCGTACCGCGAGGATCGGGGACGCATGCGTCCCCGGCCGCCACGATGCGCAGCAGATCGGTCTTGGCCGCTCGCTCCCGGCACCCCACACAGGTGCGTTCAGGGCATACGCGGGCTCGCGTCCGGCCAGACACTGCTAAGTCTACCTCCCCGCACCGACCTCACCCCTTTGGGGCAAAAATCGAACGGTTGTTGTCGTGATCCAAGCAACACGGGCCGGGATCTATTCCCGCTCCCGGGGGAGCGCTACTCGGACACCTGCTCGGTGTCCGGACGGATGTCGATGCGCCAGCCGGTGAGCCGGGCCGCGAGCCGGGCGTTCTGCCCTTCCTTGCCGATCGCCAGCGAGAGCTGGTAGTCGGGCACGGTCACCCGCGCGGACCGGGTCGAGAGGTCCACGACCTCGACCTTGTTCACCCGGGCCGGGGACAGCGCGTTGCCCACCATCTCGGCCGGGTCGTCCGACCAGTCGACGATGTCGATCTTCTCGCCGTTCAGTTCGGCCATCACGTTGCGCACCCGGCCGCCCATCGGGCCGATGCAGGCGCCCTTGGCGTTCAGGCCCGAACGGGTGGACCGCACGGCGATCTTGGTGCGGTGACCGGCCTCACGCGCGATGGCGGCGATCTCGACGGAACCGTCGGCGATCTCCGGCACCTCCAGGGCGAAGAGCTTCTTCACCAGGTTGGGGTGCGTGCGCGAGAGGGTCACGGACGGACCGCGGACACCCTTCGCCACCCGGACGACGTACGACCGCAGCCGCATCCCGTGCGGATAGGTCTCGCCCGGCACCTGCTCCTGCACCGGCAGGATCGCCTCGAGCTTGCCGATGTCGACCAGCACGTTCTTCGGGTCACGGCCCTGCTGCACCACACCGGTGACGATGTCGCCCTCACGGCCGGCGTACTCGCCGAGCGTCGCGTCGTCCTCGGCGTCGCGCAGGCGTTGCAGGATCACCTGCTTGGCGGTGGTGGCGGCGATACGGCCGAAGCCGGACGGGGTGTCGTCGAACTCGCGGGGCTCCTGGCCCTCTTCGAGGTCCTCGGGGTCCTCCTTCGCCCACACGGTCACATGTCCGGTCTCCCGGTTGAGCTCCACGCGCGCGTGACGGCGGCTTCCCTCGGTGCGGTGGTAGGCGATGAGGAGGGCCGACTCGATCGCCTCGACCAGCAGGTCGAAGGAGATCTCCTTCTCCCGCACCAAGCCCCGCAGGGCGCTCATGTCGATGTCCACGGCTACGCCTCCTCCTCTTCCTTCATGTCCTTGCTGTCCTTGCGGTTGAACTCGACCTGGACCCGGGCCTTGGCGATCTCGTCGAAGGCGAGCCTGCGGGAGGTGGCCCTGCGGCCCTTCACTCCGGGCACCTCGACGTCGAGACCGGCCTCGTCGACCGTCAGGATCCGGGCGGTCAGTTCGCCGCCCTCGGTGAGCTGGAACCTCACCAGCCGGTCCTGAGCACGCACGTAGTGGCGGTGCTCGGTGAGGGCGCGCTCCGCGCCCGGGGTTCCGACCTCGAGGGTGTACTCGCCCTCGCCCATCGCGTCCGTCTCGTCGAGCTTCGCCGAGAGCGCGCGGCTCACATCGGCGATCCGGTCCAGATCCGCTCCGGTGTCGGAGTCGACGACGACGCTCAGCACCCGCTTGCGGCCCACGGAGTCCACGGCGATCTCTTCGAGATCGAGGCCCTGGGAGGTCACTAGCGGTTCCAGTAGTTCTCGCAGCCTCTCGCTCTGAGTGGTGCTCATCCGGGTGACTCCTCGGCCGCGTGTGCTGTTGTGGGATGGGGCGTGTGTCTGCTCAAAGGGTATCCGGTCGCAGGGAGTGTTGCCGTCCACCAGGGCGTGGGCGGTGCCGATGAGTGATGCCGGGCGGGCGCGCGGGTACCGTGATCACCGGCGGGGCCGCCCTCCCCGTCCATGTGTTCGCACAAGCCCCCTGAGGACGTCTGCCGTGCCGTACTTCCCGCCACCGCGCACCCCCTCGGGGCCGCGCAGAAGAACCCTGCTCGCCTCCGCCGCCGGGGCCGCCCTCCTCGCGGGCTGCTCCCCCGCCCGCGAGCAGTCCGAGGAGACCGCGAGCGACGGCCCGTCGGCCACCGAGCGGGCGCGGGCGCGTGCGGCACAGGACAGCACGGGGATCGTCGAGCGATACGACCTGGTGATCGCCGCGTATCCGGGGCTGGCGGAGCGGCTGGCGCCGCTGCGGGCCGAGGTGCTCCGGCATGTGACGGCGTTCGGGGGCGTCAAGGCGAAGCCGTCCGCCACGCCGTCCGCCTCCGTGTCCCCCGCCGCGTCCTCCACCGCGGCCTCCCCGGCGTCGGCGCCCGAAGGGACGGCTTCGAGCGGGTCGACGTCCTCCGCGTCGGCCTCCTCGGGACCGGCCGCCGTACCGGGGAGCGAGAAGGAGGCGCTCACCGGACTGGCCGCGGCCGAACGGGCGCTGGCGGACCAGCGCGCAAAAGCGCTGCTGGACGTGCCGGGCGAACTGGCCCGGCTGCTGGCCTCGGTGGCGGCGGCCGGGGCCGCACACGCGTATCTGCTGACGGAGGGGACCAAGTGAGCGGGGCGAAGAATCCGGAACTGGAGGCGATGCAGGCCGTACTGGCGGCGGAGCACGCGGCCGTGTACGGGTACGGCGTCGTCGGCGGGCGGGTCGCCGAGAAGCGGCGCGCGGAGGCGCAGACGGCGTACGACGCACACCGGGCGCGCCGGGACGCGCTGGTGCGCAAGGTCCGCGACCTGGGTGGCAAGCCGGTCGCGGCGAGCGCCGCGTACGCCCTGCCGTTCCCCGTGGCGGACTCCGCCGCGGCCGTGCGGCTCGCCGCCGAGCTGGAGGAACGGGTGGCCGGGGTGTACTCCGACCTGGTGCGGGCGAGCGAGGGCGGACGGCGCGGCGAGGCGGCCGGGGCACTGCGTGAGGCGGCGGTCCGCGCGGTGCGCTGGCGCGGCGGGAGCGTAGCCTTCCCTGGTCTCGCCGAGTGGGCGGGTACCGGTGCGACCGCGGGGACGAGTACGGGTGCGAGCGCCGCCGCGGGTGCTGATTCGACGGTGACGCCGGCCCCGGCCTCGGCGACACCGACGACGTGACCCTGAGCGGAAGGAATCGACTCGCGCATGGCTTTCGAACCGCCGCAGCGTCTGGTGCGGGCGCTCGGCGAGACGGCACCGAACGGTGACGCCTGGCTGGAGAGGCTGCCCGAGGCGGCCCGGCAGGCCGTTGCGCTACGCGAGTTGACCGTGGAACGGGTCCAGCTGCCGGGCGGCCGGAGCAGTCTGGTGGTGCTGGTGCGGCGCGCCGACGGTACGCCCGCCGTACTGAAGCTGGCCCCGGGCCGGGCCCGGCCGGAGAGCGAGCGGGCCGCACTGGCGCACTGGGCCGGCCTGGGCGCCGTACACCTGCTCGAAGACGTCACGACGGAGGGTGTGCTCCTGTTGGAGCGGCTGCACCCCGACGTCTCGGTACGGTCGCTGCCGGAGGCGAAGGCCCTGCTGGAGGCGGCGGGCACGCTGCGCCGGCTGTGGGTCGAGCCGCCGGGCGGCGCGGCCGGGCACGTCTTCGAGACCGTGGGCGAGCGGACCGGCCGGCAGGCCGAGGCGATGGCGGCGAGCGCGGCGGCCGATCCCGAGCTGGCGCCGCTCGTCGAGGTCGCCCTCGCGGTCCGCGCGGAACTGCTGGCCGAACCTCCCGAGCACCGGCTGCTGCACGGCACCTTCCGGCAGAGCAAGGTGCTGTCGGGCGAACGGATGCCATGGCTGGCCGTGGGGCCGGACCCGGTGGTCGGCGAGTGCGCGTTCGACCTGGCCCGGCTGGTACGGGACCGGGTGGAGGACCTGATCGCCTCTCCGTCGGGGTCGTCGACGACCCGGCGTCGGGTGAAACGGCTCGCGGAGTCGCTGGAGGTGGACCAGGAACGGCTGCGCGGCTGGACCCTGTTCCGGGCGGTGGAGTCGGGGGTACGGGCACGCCGCGTGGGCCGGGCGGCGGACGCGGAGTTGCTGCTGGAGTTCGCGAGCTGGCTGTAGCGGGTCGGCGGGCGGGGCAGCGCTCCCCTGCTGGAGGTCCCCCGCAGGGGAGCGCTGGTCCGGCCGACGTGCCTCCCGAGCCTGCCAACCGGAGTTCGCGGGGGTCCGAGGACCGTCCCGTGCGGCGGTGTCAGTGCTCGGCGGGCCGCACCGACGGCTGTTTCTCGGCGGGGACGGCGAACAGGGTTCCCTCGATGGCCAGCAGCCTGGTGTGACTGCGGATGTGCGCGGCCTGCTCCAGGGCGCCGGGGCCGTCCCGTCGCAGCGGTCCCGTGCTGCGCTCGGCGTACGGGACGTGCCCGAACAGCGGGAGGTCCTTGGGGAGAAGGTGCCAGGACAACTGCCGCTCCCCGGCCACGAGCCGCAACAGGTGCGTGCCGTCCCCGCCGAGGCCGGCGGCCGGGGTGATGACCGCGCTCGACGGGTGCAGCGCCGCCAGCCAGGCGAGGAGGTGCGCGCGCTCGAAGGCGACGCGGCTCAGCTCCCGTTCGAAGGAATCGGCGTGGTGCTGCCAGCGGGCCAGCTCCTGTCGGCAGCTGTCCAGGTCGACGGAGGGGCGCTCCGGCGGCTCGGTCTCCTGCCGGGCACGTCCGCGCGGCCTGAGGAAGCGGAACAGGGCGGCCGTGCGGCCGGCGGGACGGTCGGCTCGGGAGCGGCGGGCACGGGAGCCGCCGGCCACGGGCTCTTCGGGCAGCGGGCCCGTCGAAGATGCGGACATGAAGTACTCCGGTGGCGGTGAACGAGGGATCACTTCCGGGGCGGGCTGCCGGGAGTCCCGGCCGCGTCCGGTACACGGTCGCGGCCCCGGGCGTCTTCGTTCCAGCCACGGGTGGAGCCGGTGCGTCGGTAACGGCCGGCGCTGCGCGCATTGGCGAGGCGGCAGGCCTCGTCGACGGTCTCGCGCAGGCGCAGATGCCGTTGGTAGGCCGCCCGGGTCCCGCACGGCGCGGGCTGCCCTCGCCGTGCACCGACCGGGGCGCGACCGGCCGTCGGGTCGGTGGACGGTCGTGGCCGCGCCGGGTCCGACTGCCGCTCCAGGGCATAGCGCTGAGATCCGGTCAGGCCGGCGATGACACCGCTGCGTTGGCACTTGGGCAGTCCCTTCTCACGTTTGAGCACGGCGGCCCGGCAGTGGGCCAGCACGGGACAGGCCGCGCAGATGGCCACGGCCCTGGACGAGGAGCGGCGGGAGAACCAGAGTTCGGCGTCCTGGTGGCGACAGGCGGCGCTCGACTCCCAGGCCCGTGTTCCCTCCGTGGCTCCTTCGGAGCCGGTCGGCCCCCTCGACCGACCGGCGCTCATCGGGCCGGCCTCGCCGGGCCGGCCGCCGGAGCCGACGGGACGCGCGGTTCGCGCGGTTCGGCCCAGGACGGCTGGGCCCGTTCGGGCCGCCGCGCCGGTACCGACGCCGGCTCGGGCCGCGGCGCCGACGGCGGCTCCGCCTGCGGTTCCGGCTCCGCCGCCAGGCGTGGGTCCGGGTGCGGATGCGGGTGCGGGTCCGGATGCGGGTGCGGGTCCGGGTGCGAGTGCGAGTGCGCGTCGGGCTGCGGGTTCGGGTGCGGAGCCGGCAGGTCGGACCTCGTCCGCGGGTCCGGCAGCTTCGAGACCGTCCGCTGATCCTGTGGGTCCGGGACCGTCCGCGGGTCCGGCAGGTCCGTCATCACCCGGGGCCCCGGCACGTCCGACCACCTGCCCGCCGCGGGCAGGTCCACCGCCGCCCACGGGCCGTGCGCCTCGGGCCGTACGTCCGCCCTCGGCACCGCCGCCACCCAGGCCCCCGAGCCCTCCGGCCGCGGCCTCGCCTCCGGCGCCCAGGTCCCCGACGCCTCCGGCAGCGCCCCCGCCCGGGGCGCGTCCGCCTTCCACGACTGCTCGGCCCGCGACCACACCTCGGTCTCCGGCGTCTGCGACGACTCGGCCGCCGGCCACGGCCCCGGCGTCACCGGCGACGGCACCTCGGCCTCGGTCCCCGCCTCCGCCTCCGTGTCCGTGTCCGACACCATCGACACGGCCGGCCGGTCCGATCCCGCCCACGCTCCGTGCGCGTCCGACATGACGCGCGGTTCCGGCAGGTACGGCAGCACCCGCGGTACGGCCGTGTGCGACGCCGGCGCCTGGGGCAGCGCCACCGGTTCGGGCAGCACCGCCACCTCGGGCAGCCCCGGCCGGGTCGGTGCCGGGTTCGCGGTGACGCCCTCGTCGTCGGCCCGCACCGGCGACAACGGCCCCAGATACGCGGCCACATTGGCGAGGGAGCACCGCTCGGGCCGGCCGTCGAGGGACATCAGAGGCATCCCGTCGCCGCTGCGGCGGCCCTGGAAGTACCAGACGTCGCCGTACGCGTCGCGCTGCGGTAACGCGAGGTCGTACAGGGTCTCGCCGATCCGGAAGGGACGCTTCTCCTCGCCCTCCGTCGCCCCCTGCGGCGCCGGGGAGGCGCCGAGGGCCACCACCGTCACCCGGACGCCGTCGTACTCTCCCTCACCGGCCAGGGTGTGGGGCTCGGTCCGTTCGCCGACGACCGTGATGCCGAAGTACATGCGCCAGCGCGCCCATTCGGCGGGGCCGTCGACGCGGAGCAGGACCCGGACCCGGTCTCCCTCGACACGGATGGCGTGCGGTCCGGGGTGGTCGTCGAGATGCCGCTCGATGTCCTGGGCGACCCGCTGCGCACGCTCGCAGGCGGCGTCCCAGTTCAGGGCCTGCTGTTCGAGCTCGGTGACCGGCCGCCCGCTGCGCGACCAGCCGCCTTCCGGCGTCCGGTACAGCACCACGCCGAAGGAGCGCTCGGGGTCGACGAGGAGGCAGGCCGAGTCCAGGGCGTGCGCGAGGGCCGACGCCTGTTCGGTGCGGACGGTCGCCAGCACCGTACGGATCACGCGCGCGGCGTGCGGGACGTTTCTGTTCACACCGCCACCGCCCCGGCCGTCCAGCGCAGTTTCTGGAGTGCCCGATGGGTCAACGCCTTGACCGCACCGACGCTGCGGCCCATCGCCACGGCCGTCTCCTGGGGTGTCAGCTCGTCGAGGAAGCGCAGTTGGACGCAGTGCCGCTGCTGGGCGTTGAGCGTGTGCAGGGCGGTGCGGACGGTCTCGTGGGCCTCGACGGCCTCCAACTCGCGCAGGGCGAGCGACTCGGGGCCGCGGCCGGGCTCCTGCGGGTCCAGGAACTCGGCGACGGGGGTCTCCAACCGGGTGCGGCCGCGGCCGAGTTCGTCCAGATAAAGGTTCTTGGCAATGGTGATCAGCCAGGCGGCGAACGCCGTGCCCTGCCAGGTGAACGCGTCGATACGGCGCAGCGCGCGGGTGAACACCTCCTGCGTCAGGTCCTCGGCCAGGTGCCTGTTGCGCGTGCGGATGAGCAGGAAGCTGTACACGAGCCGGTAGTGGTCGTAGTAGAGGGTGGCGAACGCCTCCCGGTCGCCCGCGCGGGCCCGGGCGACCAACTCGGGCTCCGGACCGTCCGGAGCGGGGGTGACGTTGTTCAGAGCGGACACAGTGGGTACTCCCGTCGACGTCGTCGGTGCGGAGCAGGTCCTCCGCATCTTCAATATTCATGTAGATGTAGATTTCTTCGGCGAACCAACGCCCGGTCACCCCACTCCGTGGCGGAGCGGGGTGGCCGATGCCGTAAGTGCCTGGGGTATTTCACGTGCCGTCCCGCAACTCCGCTGCACGGGGGCGCCGGATAAACGCCCCGCAGATCCCACGGAAAGGGCGCCGGGCGCCCATCTCCACCGGGAGCCGGTGACCCGCCTCCGGAGTTATCTACAGTCTTCACGTAGATGCATACAGTGTCAAGTTATGTACGGAGCGCAAGGGGAAGGAGTGAATCCGGGAATCGCCGCAGGGGAGCACGGGGGCGCACCAATGCGTGGCCCGGCCACGAATGCTCCGGCGTGCCCCAAGAGCCTGAATTGCCGGTCTGCGATCTACTTGCGCTTGTAGATATTGATGACCGATCCTCTGAGGCGTGACGAACCAGCAGAGCCGCTCAGGAGACCCAGAGGTCGGAGACGATCCGGCACGCCAGGACGTGGACCTGGTGACTCTGCTCGAACGCCTCCTGGCACAGGCCCCGGGCAAGACCCAGAAGGACTTGGCGTCGGAGGCCGACATCTCGTACCCGACGCTGAACGCGTGGATGAACCGGACCCGCGGCACTTCCCGTATCGACCCGGAGAAGCTTCGCGCCATGGTCGAAGTGTTCCGGCGCTGGGGCGTGCAGACCACGCCCAGGGAGTTCTTCGAGGCGGTCGGCCGCCCCGCACCTGGGCCGAGCGGGGACGAGCGGGAGGCACGGCTCCTCAAGCTGTACCGGCAATTGCCGGAGGCACGTCAGCGCGCGCTCCTGAAGGACGCCGAGGCAATGTTGCAGGTCAGCCGTATCACCTGAGGTCAGCGGCGCGGTGTCGGCCCGGCGGGCCCGACGCGACGACGCTCCGGCCGGCGCACAAGCCGATCCATGCGCCACGGATGAATATGACCGAAACTCCCCCCAGCCTCGACAGCCGTCGGTACCATCAGTCAGCCGCTGACCTCCCGGAGCGGATCACTTGTGTCGTTGTGCATCCCTGGGGAGACAGTTGTGTGCATCCACATTTCATTGGCGGACAATCTGCCGAAAATCGCCGTCTGGAACCCGGACGAGGTCAGTATCCAGGTCGCCAGAGGCTTCCAGCTGAGTGATGTGCTCCGGGAAGTTCGAGACATCCTCATGATCGACCTGGGAGCTCCGGCCTCACGGGGCGGTCTCTTGCAATGCTTCTGCGGAATGCGGGTCGAGCTCCCGCGCGAGCTTGCCCCCTGCGGCCTCCTCACGGCCGAGGTCTGCTGATCCCTCGCCGGTCCGCCCGTGTCAAGGGCGAATCGCGCCGCCTCGGCGGCCGGTGTCCGTGACCGTTCCTGGTCGTGCGCTCCGCCATGACCGGCCGTTCCCCACCGCAGTGACGGTGCACCACGTCAGCGGTCGGGGAACGGCCCACGGTCCGGCCGGGACCCGTGGTCGGGTGCCGGCCGGACCGTGGGCCATGGCCGTGAAGAAGTGAAAAGCCGTCCGCTGGCGGTCAGTTCACCAGGCGGGCGATCGCCTCGTCGACCGTCAGCTCCTCGCGCTCGCCCGTCTTGCGGTCCTTGAGCTCCAGGACGCCCTCGGCGGAGCGGCGGCCCGCCACCAGGATCTGCGGTACGCCGATGAGCTCGGCGTCCGTGAACTTCACACCCGGGGAGACCCCGGGCCGGTCGTCGCACAGGACGCGCAGACCGGCGGCGGCGAGCTTCTCGGCCACGTCGAGGGCGAGTTCGGTCTGGAGGGCCTTGCCCGCGGCGACGACGTGCACGTCGGCCGGCGCGACCTCCCGCGGCCAGCACAGGCCCTGCTCGTCGGCGGTCTGCTCGGCGAGGGCGGCGACCGCGCGCGAGACGCCGACGCCGTAGGAGCCCATGGTCACCCGGACCGGCTTGCCCTGCTGGCCGAGGACGTCGAGCTTGAGGGCGTCGGCGTACTTGCGGCCGAGCTGGAAGATGTGGCCGATCTCGATGGCGCGGTCCAGCTTGAGACCGGTGCCGCACTTCGGGCAGGGGTCGCCCTCCTGCACCACGACGACGTCGACGTACGCGTCGACCTCGAAGTCACGGCCCGCGACGACGTTCTTCGCGTGCGTGTGCTCCTTGTTGGCGCCGGTGATCCACGCCGTGCCCGGAGCGACGCGCGGGTCGGCGATGTACGTGACCTTCTCCAGGCCCTGCGGACCGACATAGCCGCGGACCAGGTCGGCACGGCCCGCGAAGTCGTCGGCGGTGACCAGCTCGACGGCGGCCGGGGCGAAGTGCGCCTCGACCTTGCCCATGTCGACCTCCCGGTCACCGGGAACACCGACGGCCACGATCTCGCCGTCGACCTTCACCAGCAGGTTCTTCAGGGTGGCGGAGGCCGGGACACCCAGCGAGGCGGCCAGCGTCTCGATGGTCGGGGTGTCGGGGGTCGGGATCTCCTCGGCGGCCGGCACACCGGAGCCGTCGACGGACGTGAGCTCGTACGTGATCGCCTCGGTGTTGGCGGCGAAGTCGCAGTTCGGGCAGTCGGCGAAGGTGTCCTCGCCGGCGGCGGCCGGGGCCAGGAACTCCTCGGACTTGGAACCGCCCATCGCGCCCGCGGTCGCGGCACAGATCCGGTAGTCCAGGCCGAGGCGCTCGAAGATCCGCTGGTAGGCCTGGCGGTGCAGGGCGTACGAGTGGGCGAGGCCCTCGTCCTCCAGGTCGAAGGAGTAGGAGTCCTTCATCAGGAACTCACGGCCGCGCAGGATGCCGGCCCGCGGACGGGCCTCGTCACGGAACTTGGTCTGGATCTGGTAGAGGATGACCGGCAGGTCCTTGTACGAGGTCGCCTGGTCCTTCACGATCAGCGTGAAGATCTCCTCGTGGGTGGGGCCGAGGAGGTAGTCGCCGCCCTTGCGGTCCTGGAGGCGGAACAGCTCGGGGCCGTACTCGTCCCAGCGGCCGGTGGCGTCGTACGGCTCGCGCGGCAGCAGGGCGGGGAGCAGCACCTCCTGGGCGCCGATCGCGTCCATCTCCTCGCGGACGATCCGCTCGACGTTGGCCAGGACCCGCTTGCCGAGCGGCAGCCAGGTCCAGACGCCGGCGGCCGTGCGGCGGACGTAGCCCGCCCGGACGAGGAGCTTGTGGCTGAGGACCTCGGCGTCCGCCGGGTCGTCGCGCAGCGTCTTCGCCATCAGATTCGACATGCGCTGGACCGGTGCGTTCGCCATGGTTCTCGTATCTCCTGCTGCCTGAGGGTGATGGTTAGGAGGTTAGCCGGGCGGTCCATCCCGGTGGAAATCGGTTAAGGACTGGGCTGCCTGCGCAGGAGCGGCAGCGGGGCCCCCATCACCGCGTACGGCTTCGGCGCGCTGGGGAAGAGGACCTGCCGGGCCAGGTCGTCGTAACCGAGGGAACGGTAGAGGCCGCGGGCCGGGCTCTCGGTGTCGATCGCGGAGAGGATCGAGCGGGGCTCGGCCGCGGTGTCGGTGATCGCGGTGATCAGGGAGCGGCCGACACCGCGGTTCTGGAAGCGCGGGTGGACGTGCAGCTCGGTGATCACGAACGACTGGTCGAGCCAGAAGTCGCGCCCCTGGGCGCGCAGATACGGCTCCACGACGGTGGACCACCAGTGGGTACGGTCGTTGGGCATGCCGTAGACGAACCCGGCGAGCCGGCCGTCGGCGGTGGTCGCGCCCAGCGCGCGGGCACCGGGGTAGGTCATGTGCCGCAGCACGATCTGGCGCCGCACGGCGACCTCGTCGGCGCCCAGTCCGAAAGCGACGGCCTGCACGGCGAGCGCGTCGTCGACACGGGCCGACAGATCGAGCGGGCCGATCACGATGTCGTCGGGATCGCGGTGTCCGTGACCGGGGATGCGCAGCATGCCGGGGAGACTACAGGGGTCGTCGCGGACGGAGCGGCCCGGCGAGATGCGGGGGTAGGCACCGCGGCTAGAAGAGGACGCTCATGAACGCGCCGACCTCGCGGAAGCCCACCTTCTGGTAGGTCCGCCTGGCCGGGGTGTTGAAGTCGTTCACGTACAGGCTCACGACCGGGGCCACGTCGGCCAGCGCGTACCGCAGCACGGCCGCCATGCCCGGCGCCGCCAGGCCGGTCCCCCGGTACTCCGGGGCCACCCACACCCCCTGGATCTGGCAGGCCCGGGGGGTGGCCGCGCCGATCTCCGCCTTGAAGGCGACCTTCCCGTGTTCGTCGAGGCGGGCGAAGGAGCGGCCGGATCCGACGAGCTCCGCCACCCTCGCCTGGTACAGCAGACCGCCGTCGCCGGCCATCGGGGAGACACCGACCTCCTCGGTGAACATCGCCACGCAGGCCGGCATGATCGTCTCCATCTCGTCCTTGCGGACGCGGCGGACGTACGGGTCCGGGGCGATGTCGTCGGGCATCCGGTCGGTGACCATGAGCGGCTGGCGGCCACGGATCTCGCGGGCCGGGCCCCAGCTGGGTTCGAGCAGCCGCCACAGCTGTGCGGTGGGCTCGGCGGGGCCGACGATGGACGAGCAGCGGCGGCCTGCCCGGCGCGCCCGGTCCGCGAAGGCGCGGACGGCGCGGGGGGTGGCGCAGATCGGGACGAGGTTGGCGCCCGCGTAGCACAGGGACGTCAGCATGCCGTCCTCGTACCAGCCCCACATCTCGCCGCCGAGACGCCAGGGGTCGAGTCCCGCGACCTGGACCCGGGAGGTCACGAAGGCGTTCGTGACGGGGTCGCGGTCGAGGACGGCGAGCGCGGCGTCCAGGTCGCTCGGTTCGAGGACCCGTGAGGTGGTCTGGGTCAACAAGCGGGGGGCCTCACACTGGGGTCTGCTGATCTCCGCACTGTACCTGCCGAAAATGTGGCGCGCCGCCCCATGTGCCTGCCGAGTGCGGAAAGCACGAGACGGGCGGCGGCGCCGGGCCCGGGAACACGGCCGCCACGGGGCCGCTTCCCCGGGCCCCTGACGACCCGGCCGAAGCAGCCGACCGGCCGGAAGCCCGGCGGTACGGTCCGAGCCCGCAGATGCGGCGGGCACGGGCCGGACCCGCGGATGCGGTGGGCACGGGCCGACCTCACAGGTACGGCAGGCACGGGCCGGGCCCGCGGATGCGGCGGGTACGGGCCGACCTCACAGGTACGGCAGGCACGGGCCGGACCCGCGGATGCGGCGGGTACGGGCCGACCTCACAGGTACGGCGGGCACGGGCCGGACCCGCGGATACGGCGCGTACGGGCCGGGCGGGTGCGGGCGGAGCCCAGCGGGAGCCCAGCGGGAGCCCAGCGGTACGGGCAAGACCCGCAGGTACGACGTCGGCCGGGCCCTCTGCCAGGCCCGGCCGTTCGTTTCTCAGCCGGCGACGGCGACCGAGGGCTCGCCCGAGGCGACCCCGTCCGCCTGCATCTGCTCGGCGATCTTCATGGCCTCCTCGATCAGGGTCTCCACGATCTTCGACTCGGGGACGGTCTTGATGACCTCGCCCTTGACGAAGATCTGCCCCTT
>NZ_JBVJMD010000079.1:0-27207 GCF_055584385.1 Streptomyces sp. NPDC104096 | reverse complement strand
CTAGGGCGTGTTTCGAAAGTCCCGTCTGCCCGGCGACGCCTGGCACGCGCGCTCGCCGCGTTGTCGGGATCACCCCGATACATCCAGTATCGGGGTGACCCTCCGCCTTGCGATCGCACGCACCAGACGCCGCCGGGCCCGCCCTTCGGGCGGACGACGCTACTTTCGAAACACGCCCTAGCCCGAGTGCCGCCGGGCGTTGGACCGGCGCTTCAGGGCGCGCCGTTGCGCCTCGTCCGTGCCGCCCCAGACACCGAGGGCCTGCCCCGTGTCCAGCGCGAACTCCAGACACCGCTCCCGGACGGGACAGCGCGCGCAGACCGCCTTCGCCTGTTCGGTCTGGAGCAGCGCCGGCCCCGAGGTGCCGACCGGGAAGAACAGATCGGGGTCCTCGGTCCGGCACTCGGCGCGGAATCGCCAGTCGTCCATGGAAGTCACCTGCGATCGGGGTCGTGTGTGCGCTTGTGGAGGAATAATGTGAACCACTCGCCTGCGGGTCACCTCTCGACGCGCCGTCAAACAGCGGTGAGGTCCTCCGGGGCGCACATCACTGTTCCCGGATGCCCCAAGGCGAGCCGTACTCGGTGAGCAGGTCCAGGAACGGCACGGCAGGGAACGCCTCGGGTCCGAGGACACCCGTGCCCGACCAGACGCCGTCGGCCAGGAGTTCGAGGGCGACCACGGGATTGACGGCGGTCTGCCACACCACCGCCTGGCAGCCGTACTCGGCCATCGACCACTGGTTGTCCACCACGTGGTACAGGTACACCTCGCGCGGCGCGCCGTCCTTCACGCCCCGCACCCAGGTGCCCGCACAGGTCTTGCCGTGCATGCGCTCGCCCAGGGTCGCTGGGTCGGGCAGACAGGCGGCGACGACGTCCCGCGGCGACACCGCGACCGGGCCGTCGGGGCCGGGCACGGTCACCGGCTCGGTGCGGTCGAGACCCAGCAGGCGCAGGGTCTTCAGCGTACGGATGAAGTCCTCGCCGAGGCCGTACTTGAAGGTGACCCGGCGGGCGCCGACCCAGCGGGGCACCAGCAGGACCTCCTCGTGCTCCACGTTCACGCACTCCACGGGCCCGATGCCCGCGGGGAAGTCGAACACCTCGGGCTCGCTGAAGGGCTCGGTGGTGAACCAGCCGCGGTCGGCCTCGTAGACCACCGGCGGGTTGAGGCACTCCTCGATGGTGGTCCAGATGTTGAACGACGGCGCGAAGTCGTGGCCGTCGACGGTGAGATCGGCGCCGTCCCGGACGCCGATCTCCTCGATCTCGTCGAACAGTTCGTCGGCGGCGTACCGGGCGAAGACGTCCGACAGGCCCGGCTCCACCCCCATGCCGACGAGCGCCAGGGCGCCCGCCTTCTCCCATTCGTCCGCCTGCGCGAACTGGGCGTCGCCGAGCATGACCCCGCACTCCTCGTACGGCCGCTCGGGGTGCGGCCGGGACAGCGACATCGCCATGTCGACATAGGTGGCCCCGGCGCTGCGGGCCGCCCGGAACAGGGGCTCGACGAAGCGCGGGTCGGTGGCGTTGAGCAGGACGTCGCAGGCGTGCCGCCGCAGCAGCGCGGCCACCGCCTCCGCGTCGCCCGCGTCGACGCGCTCGGCACGGAACCTCGTACCGTCACCGCCGAGGGCGGCGACGGCGGCCTCGGCCCGCGCCGGGTCGTGGTCGGCCACCACCATCGCCTCGAAGAACGACCGCCGGGCCGCGATCCGGGTGATCGCGGTGCCCACACCGCCGGCTCCCACAAGCAGAACACGCATGACGAGGACTCCTTCTCGGGTGTCTCGGTGACTCGGCGCGTCGACGCACGCCCGCATCGACGACCGGGCGGATCGGCGACGCGGGGACGCGGCGACGCGGCGAATCGGTCGACCAGGTCGGCTCGGTGGACTCGGTCGAGTCGGGTGAACGAAAGACGTAAGGGGCCCCGGGGGTGATAGAACGCTTCCCGCCGTCATAAGGTCAATGGCGTTGGCATAAGAGCGGTCGTACGGGAAAGCGGTCGAGGAGGCGGCGATGCCCAAACCGGTGGTGCCCGAGGACAAGCGGCGCCGGCGCAGGCCCACCAGGAGCGGCACCGTGCTCTCCGAACGGCTCATCGTCGACACGGCGCTGCGGATGCTGGCCGAGCACGGCAGCACCGGACTCACCGCCCGCCGCCTCGGCCTGGCCCTGGACTGCGACCCGAGCACGCTCTACCGGTACTTCCGGGGCATGGACGACCTGACCCTGGCCATCGGCGACGCCCTCATCGGACAGGCCCTGCGGGGCTGGCGGCCCACCGGGCAGTGGCGGACGGACCTGCACGCCGTGGGGCTGCGCATCCACGCGGCGTACGTCGCCCATCCGCAGGCGGCCCTGCTCACCGCGAGCCGGGTCACCGGCCGCACCCATGAACTGGCCGCCGACGAGGCCGTGCTGGACGTCCTGCGCACCGCCGGCTTCCCGCTGCCGGAGACGGTCCGCATCTACCACGCCTTCATCGACCAGACCCTCGCCTTCGCGGCCCTCGACGCGGCCTCGCTGGCCCTGCCGCGGGCCGCGCTGCGCGCCGACGAGGGCAGGTGGCGCTCGACCTACGCGCATCTGCCGGCCACCACCCACCCGCGTATCGCGGAGGCGGCGCCGCTGCTGGCGGCCCGCATGGTCGACAGCGCCTACCCGACCGCGCTGGAGATGCTGCTGGACAGCGCGGCGGCCCGGCTGGCGGCGGTCTGATCCGGACCGTGGGCCTCGGGCGCCCGGCCCCCCGGCCGCCGCGCTGGTGCGTACGCCCCTCGGGGCCGGCGCCCGGGGTGCCGCGCTGGTGAACACGCGCCCCGGGCCCGGCGCCCCGGCCGCCGCGCTCGTGAGCACGCCCCCCAGCCCGGCGCCCCGGCCGCCGCGCTCGTGAGCACGCCCCCCAGCCCGGCGCCCCGCTCGTGAGCACCTCCGGCGCACGCCCCTTGTCCCAGATCCCGGGATCGCGTGTCCCGAGGGCACGGCCGGTGCTGCGATAGTGATCCCCGACCAGAAAGATGTATCGAGCAACCAGGAAGCCCGTGGACACCAGCGAGAGCAGTACCGAGTCACCCACCGCCGCCCCGGCGCCGCCCCGGCGCGGCTGGCGCCGCTGGGCCATGGACACCCGCCCCCTGCGCCGCCCGGCCTACCGCCGGCTGTGGTCGTCGACGATCGTCACGGCGGTCGGCAGCCAGCTCACCGCGGTCGCCGTGCCCAAGCAGATCTACGACATCACCGGCTCCTCGGCCTGGGTCGGGGCCGCGAGCCTCGCGGGTCTGCTGCCGCTGATCGTGTTCGCGCTGTGGGGCGGCGCGGTCGCCGACACGGTGGACCGGCGCAAGCTGCTGCTGATCACCAACAGCGGCATAGCCGTCACCTCGCTGCTGTTCTGGGTCCAGGCCGCCGTCGGACTCGAGTCGGTGGCCGCGCTCATGGTCCTGCTGGCCGTGCAGCAGGCGTTCTGGGGGCTCAACGCCCCGGCCCGCAACGCCTCCATCGCCCGGCTGGTCCCCGCGGACGAGCTGCCCGCGGCGAACGCCCTCGGCTCGACCGTGATGCAGACCGGGCAGGTGGTCGGACCGCTGCTGGCGGGCGTCCTGATCCCCGTCATCGGACTTCCCGAGCTGTACCTCATCGACGCGGTGGCGCTGTGCGTCACGGTGTGGGCGGTCCTGCGGCTGCCCGCGCTGCCGCCGCTCGCCGCCGTGGCGCGCCGTGCGGGAGTGCGCGAGATCGCCGCCGGCTTCCGCTACCTCTCCGCGCACAAGGTGCTGTTGCTGTCCTTCCTGGCCGACATCATCGCGATGGTCTTCGGCATGCCCCGCGCCCTCTTCCCGCAGCTCGCCGCGGAGACCTTCGCGCCCTGGGGCGAAGGCTTCGCGCTCGGTCTGCTGTTCGCGGCGATCCCGGTCGGCGCGGTGGCCGGCGGACTGTTCTCCGGCGCGTTCTCCCGGGCCCGCCGGCACGGCTGGATGGTGATCGGCTCGGTCGTCGCCTGGGGCGCTGCCGTCACGGGCTTCGGACTGAGCCGCAACCTGTGGCTCGCGGTGGTGTTCCTGGCGGCCGCCGGGGTCGCCGACATGGTGTCCATGGTCTTCCGCGGGGCGATCCTGCTGTCCGCGGCCACCGACGAGATGCGCGGCCGGATGCAGGGCGTCTTCACGGTCGTGGTCGCGGGCGGACCGCGGGTCGCCGATGTGCTGCACGGTACGGCCGGTGCGGCGTTCGGCCCCCGCGCGGCCGTCGCGGGCGGCGGTCTGCTGGTCGTCGTGCTGATGCTGGGCCTGGCCGCCGCGGTACCCGCCCTGCGCCGCTACCGCATCTGACGCTCCGCCCCATGGCCGTACGGGACCGGGTCGGGACCGGGGGCCGCGACACCGCCGTGGACTACAGGGCGCTGCGCCGGCGCACCGCGTACTGCTCCAGGAGTTTGGTGCGGGTCATCTCCAGCCGGTGGGCGAGGATCTCCGCGACCGTCCGGATCAGCGTCAGCCCGAGCTGGGCGTCCTCGTCGCACAGCTCCCGTACGGGCTGCGCGTCGAACTCGTAGGCGCGTACGGGGCTGAAGGCCTCCGCTCCGAAGTCCCACAGGTAGGGCGGGAACAGCCAGGACCAGCCGAGCAGGTCGCCCGCTCCCAGCGTGGCCACGGTCACCCGCTGTGAGGTCGTGACCTGCTGGTCCAGGGAGACGGCGCCCGAGCGGATCACCCAGAACCGGTCGGCCGTGCCGCCGGACTCGAAGATGCGGGCGTCCTCGGGGAAGGAGACCTCCCGGGCGAGCGACATCAGGCGCTGGCGCTGCGGCTGGGGCAGAGCGGTCAGGAGTTTTGTCGCTTTGGTCATGAGCGGGGCTCCTCGCCGGCGAAGTGGAGGGAGGGCGGCCGCGCGGCGGAGTGTCACCGTCGGCGGTGTCTTCCCCTAAGGCCCATTTCAGCCGCTGCCGACGTCGCGGGCACCTCGGCGGGGTGGGCTCCGGTGCTCGTCGGCCCGACGCGTGGGTGGGGGTGGTAGAGGCAGTTACCCCGTCCCTCGCCGTTCAACCGGGGGAGGGCGGAGCGCCCTGGTCCGGGCATGAAAAAGCCCTGGCTGGACGGGGGAAGCCAGCCAGGGCTCAACGCGGTGGTACACGGAGGACGGTACGGTCGACTCCGTCACCACGTATAGGTGAATGATAAACCATCTAGCGCGGGTCCCCGTACCGGAAACCGGGTTGCGTGACCGGTTTCACTTGCCGTCCTCGCCGCGGTGCCTGCCGGGGGTGAGGATCTCGTCCATCACCCTGATCACCGCCTCGTAGGCCAGCGTCCGCACGGCCGCCTCGCGCGCCCCGTCCGGATCGGTCGCCCTCAGGTCCCCGCACCGCGCCTGCCAGGTCCGCGCCTCCTGCTGGGCGCACATCCTGGCCCGCTGCATACGGCGCACCAGCTCGTCCGAGTCCACAACATCCGTCATGGCACCCGACTACCCCCGATGGGCCCGTCGATGACGGGGTCTCCACTCGGAGAACGACAGGTTTGCGAGCCTGCCTCCCGGTCATGCGAACAGAGAAGGATCCGCTGATTCCGGGCGGCGCGAGAGCGGGCGCCCGGTCCGGACGCCCCGGGTCCTGCCCGACCGTTCCCGCCCGCCCCGCGGGCGGACGACGACAACGGTCGGACAGGCCCCGGCGGGCGCCACGGCCGGACGGAGCTCGGGCGCGGGTCGCCCGCGAGCCCTGTCCGGGGCCGTGAAGAAGCGATCGCTCAGGGAGCGCGACCATGTGTGCGAAGCCACCGACCGGACCCGCCACCGATCCCGTCCGGGGCCCGGACGACACGCACACCCGGACCGGCTCCGACGGTCGGCGGCCCTGGTGCCCGGCCGACGTCCGCATCGCCGTACGGCGGGTGGTGGACCGGTGGTGCCGGGAGAAGGGCTCGCCCTGTGACGAGGACGCGCTCTCGGACGCGCTGCTCGTCGCCTCGGAACTGACCACCAACGCCATCCTGCACGGCGGCGGGGTCACCGGGGTCGACGTGGACCTGGAAGGACGGGCCGTACGGGTCTCCGTCTGCGACCGCAGCGAACGGCTGCCGGTCTTCACCCCCGCCACGGACCTCCGGGCACACCGACGCACCGGCGGACGCGGCTGGCCGATCGTGTGCCTGCTGTCGCGGGACGTACGGGTGACGGACCTGCCCGCGGGCGGCAAGCGGATCACCGCGGTGGTGCCGGTCTTCTGACGCGGGCGCGGCCCGTGCGGCGGGCGGTCCGCCCGAGTGCGCGGACCTCTGCCGGGACGTCCTCCCGGCCCCGCGGCCTTACCGTCCCCCGGCCTCCCCCGAGGCCGCGTTTGCGCCCCGGAAGCCAGGGCAGACGCACGTTCGTGCTTCGGACCGGAGGCGCCCCCGCGGGAGCAGTATGCGGGCCCCGGTGTCCTGGGGCCGAGCAAGGCCCTTCCGCGGCACATCCCAGAAACCATCTGTTCGGGAGTGATTCCGCATGCTCATCGACGCATCGACAGGCAGCACCGACGCACGCGACCGTCCCACCCCGCCCGGGCGGCGACCGCACGACGACACCCCCGACACCGCAGGCCTGTTCACCTCTCTGGTGGAACTGGAGGACGGCCCCGAGCGGGACGACGTCCGCGACCGGCTCGTCGCGGCCTGGCTGCCGATGGCCCACCGGATCGCCGGACGCTTCCGCGAGCGCGGCGAGTCCCTGGAGGACCTGCGCCAGGTGGCGGCCCTCGGGCTGGTCAAGGCGGTCGACCGGTTCGACCCGTCCCGCGGGGCGTTCGAGAGCTATGCCGTGCCCACCATCACCGGTGAGGTCAAACGGCACTTCCGCGACCGGATGTGGGCCCTGCGGGTGCCCCGCCGGGTACAGGAACTGCGCAACAAGGTGCGCGTCGCGCGCCGCGAGCTCACCCTGAACCCCGGCACCCCCGAGCCCTCGGTCACCGACATCGCCGCCCACACCGGGCTCACGGAGGACGAGGTCGGCGCCGGCATGGAGGCACTGGAGAGCTTCAGCACCCTGTCCCTGGACGCCGAGCTGTCGTCCGCCGACGACGGCCACAGCCTCGCGGACACCCTGGGCGAGTCGGACACCTCCTACGACGTGGTGGTCGACCGCGAGGCGGCCAAGGAAGGGCTGCGCCGGCTCTCCGAGCGCGAGCGCGCCGTGCTGTACATGCGCTTCTTCGAGGACATGACGCAGAGCCGTATCGCCGACCGGCTGGGAATCTCCCAGATGCACGTCTCGCGGCTCATCAGCCGCAGTTGCGCCCGGGTCCGTGACCAGGCGCTCGAGCGGCACGGAAGCCGGCGCGGGCCCGGGCGGGGCGGCCGTGGCCGGACGGCCTGAGGACGCGGGGGACCGGATGGACACGACGGTCAGGGCACGCGGCGGGCGCAGCGAGGCCGAGCGCGTGGCGAGGGGATCCGTGACGGAGGGCGCCGCGCGGGCCGGGCTCGTCGCACGAGGCGTCATCTACCTCCTCGTCGGGGTGCTCGCGCTGCGCATCGCCATCGGCGACGGCGGACACCAGGCCGACCGCGGCGGCGCCCTCGCGGAGATCGCCGACAAGCCCTTCGGGCACGTACTGCTGTGGGCGCTGGGCGTCGGAGTCGCCGGGATGGCCGTGTGGCGGCTGTCCGAGGCGGTCTTCGGCTCGGTCGGGCCGGACGGCCGCAAGCCGCGCAAACGCCTGCTCGCCGTCGTACGGTGCGTCTTCTACGTCTCCGTCGCCTTCTCGGTGCTGGCGTTCGCGGCCGGGGCGGGCGGCAGCGGCAGCGGAGCCGGCGACCGGCAGTCCAAGGACGTCACGGCCCGGGTGCTCCAGCTGCCCGCGGGGCAGTGGCTGGTCGGGTCGGCCGGGGCCGCGATCGTCGTCGCGGGCGTCTGGATCGGGGCCCGTGCCGTCATGCGCTCCTACCGGGACGAGCTGAAGCTCGGCGAGATGTCGCGCGGAGCCCGGCGGCTGGTCGACGTGACCGGCGTGGCGGGCGGCGCGGCGCGCGGCCTGGTGTTCGCCGCGGCCGGAGCGTCCGCCGTGCGCGCCGCCGTCGACTTCGACCCCGACCGGGCCAAGGGCCTCGACGACAGCCTGCGCGCGTTCGCCGGTACTCCGCTGGGCCCGTCGCTGCTCGGCTGCGTGGCCGCAGGTCTCGCCCTGTTCGGGGTGTTCTCCTTCGCGCTGGCCCGCTGGCGCAGGGTCTGACGGTCGCACACCGGTCGGGGCGGGGCCCGACGGCCGGGTGTCCCGCGGGGCTCGTGCCGGCCGGTGCCGGGGGAGGCGCCGCGGTGGTCACCGACGGGCGTCCGCCAGGGGCTCGCCCTCGGGCGTCACCACCGGGACGTCCAGCGGCCGGGCCAGGCCCACCACCGCCTCGTCCAGCCGTTGCAGATGACGCAGCACCCGGTCGGTGACACGGCCGTAGCGCGGGCCGACGTCGGGCCCCAGCAGGGACGCGATGCTCGGGCCGGTGCGCACCCGGACCCCTTCGCCCGCCTCCTCGTCAGCGAGGTGCGCGACCCGGCCGGCGATCGCCGCGATGTTGTCCACCACGCGCCGCCCCGCCCGCCGCAGCCGCGGGTCCGCCGCGATCGAGGGGTGGGTGGGCAGCAGTTCGGCCGTGGCCGCCAGGGAACGGGCGTGGTAGGCGCACGTCTCCAGCAGCGCGAGCACGTAGCGGGCGGTGTTGCGCCGGTTGCGCAGCGGCGTCACCGGATGCGTCAGCGGCTGTACGGCGGCGCGCAGGTCGCTCAGCGCCTGGTCCAGCTCGCGCGCCTGGTCCAGCAGTTCGGCCGGGTCCCCGCCGCTGAGCTGTCCGACCGCCGAGTCCGTGACCTCGCCGAGCCGCTCCAGCACCGTGACCAGCAGTTCGTCCGTACGACGGGCCGTGCGCACCGGCAGCACCACCGCCGCGGCGATGACCCCGCACGCGGCCCCGAGCGCGGTCTCCGCCACCCGCAGCACCAGGACCGACGGGGTGTAGGTGTGCAACAGGGTGTAGAGCACCCCCAGCGCCGCGGTCACGAAGAACGACATCAGCGTGTACGACAGCGGAGCCGTGTAGAACATCGCGAAGAGGCACACCAGCACCAGCGCGAACGCCGTCCAGGTGTGGTGGCCGACCAGTCCGGCCAGGGCGATGCCGGCGCACACGCCCAGCACGGTCCCCACCAGCCGACGGGAGCCCTTGACCAGGATCTCGCCGGTCGACGCCGTGTTGACGAACACGATCCAGCAGGTCAGCACCGCCCAGTACCAGCGCTGGGTGGAGAGGAACTCCCCGCCGACCATGGCCAGCGCCGAGCCCACCGAGACCTGCACCGCCGTCCGCGTGGTGGGCCGGTCCAGACCGGTGGGCGTGCCCGTCGGCCGCTCCTGCTCCTCGGCACCGGCGATCGCCGCGTCCTCGGCGTCCAGTTCCTCGCGGGAACGGGCCGTGGAGGGGCTGTCGTCGGTCTCGTCCTGCGGCCCGTCGAGGGCGATCCGCAGACCCAGTACCGCCCGCGCGGCCTCCCCGACGCCCCGGAAGACGTCCCGGACGGCGGGGGAGGCGGGCGGCAGGTTCTCCTCCTCCCGGTAGCCCAGGAGCCGGTTGCGCATCACGGCCGACGCGGTGCCCCGGTTCTCGGACACCGGGCGCAGCACCAGCAGGCGCAGCGCCCCCAGGTCCCGCCGCAGCGTGTCCGTAGCCTCCTCCCGCACCGGCAGCCGGCCGCCCGACGGCAGCGGCGCGCCGGACAGGTGCAGGGTCAGGGTGCTCGCCCGCTCGCTGCTGCGGGCGGTCAGCAGCAGCAGCCCCAGCCGCTCGGCGGTCACCTCGGCGTCCGCGATCCGGCGTTGCAGCAGCCGGGCCACCGCGGGGTCGGAGGTGCCGTCCTCCAGACGGCCCTGGATCATCAGCGCCGTCTCGTGCAGACGCGCGGTGCCGCCGCGCACGTGCTCCAGCGCCTTCTCCACGTCGTCGGGACCCGCGTCCAGCAGTTCGACCTGCGCGGACACCAGCTGGGCGAACCGGGCCCGGAACGCCTGGCGCAGCCGGTCCAGCACGCCCTCGGGAGTCTCCGGCACCACCACGAACCGCACCACGGCACTGCACAGGAACGCCACGCCCAGGACGCCGTACAGCGCGGGCAGCGCGGGGACGGCGGCGCCGACGAACAGGGAGACGAAGTAGATCTGGAAGGCGATCAGTCCGAGCGCCGTGCCGCGGTCGCCGAACCGGCGGCCGTAGACGGCACCGAAGATGACCAGTACGAAGACCAGGTCACCCAGGACGACCCGGGAGTTCAGCAGCGCGCCCAGGGTCAGCGAGGCCAGCGCCACCGGCAGGCCCAGGGCCAGCGTGACGGCCTGCCGGTCGCGCTGCTTCTCCCGGACGGCGAACGTGGCGACCATCGCCGTGATGGCCCCCGCCACCAGCTGGGGCACGCCGGCCCCCAGCGGGGCGAGCACGGCGAGGGTCAGGGCCACGGACCCCACCGTCCGCAGGCCGGCGGCCAGCCGCAGCAGCCCCGGATCGGATGCCGCGAGATGGTCCCGCAGCCGGTCCCAGGCCCGTCCGACCGCCCTCACGTCGCCGCGCTCTCTCCCGTCGCGTTCTCTTCGGTCGCGTTCTCTCCGGGCCGACGACCTGCGCGCGCCCCGGACCCGGCGTGCCGCGTCACTGCTTCGGCGAATCCGCCCGGCCCAGGTGGGCCCGCACCTCGTCGGGGGCCAGATAGTGGTCGGAGTGCTCGAAGTCCCTCAGCTTGCCCGGCCTGCAGGACTGGAACCCGGTGCGGACGAAATCGTCGCCGGCGAGCGCGTTGAGCGTCCAGTTGGTCAGCACCCGCGCCTTGGCGACGTTGGTGCGCAGCGCCGACCAGTGGTAGCCGCGTGCCACCGCCTGGGCGGGCAGCCCGCGCAGCTCGACGCCCAGCGGCTTGGATACGGCGTCCGCGCCGCCGAGGTCGACGACCAGCCCGAGATCCCGGTGGACGTAGGGGGTCATCGGCTGGTTGCGCAGGGCCGCGATGACGTTGTCGGCGACGTGCCGGCCCTGGCGCATGGCGTGCTGCGCGGTCGGCGGGCAGACCGCGTCGCCGCCCTTGGCCAGGTCGGGCACGGCGGCGGCGTCCCCGAGCGCGAACACGCCGTCCGCGCCGGGCAGGTTCATCTCCGCGTTCACCGCGAGCCGCCCGCGGACCGTCTCCGCGCCGAGCGTGGCGATGAGCGGACTGGCGACCACCCCGGCGGTCCAGATCAGGGTGTGGGTGGGCACCACGCGGCCGTCCGTGAAGGTGACCTCCTCGGCGCCGGCCTTCTCGATCGAGACGCCCAGCGAGACCTCGATACCGCGCCGGGCCAGGATCTCCTGGGCGGTGCGGCCGAGCTTGTCGCCCAGTTCGGGCATCAGCTTCGGCGCGATGTCGATCAGATGCCACTTGATCAGGCTCGGGTCCAGTCGCGGATAGCGCCGGACGGCGCCGTGCGTCAGGCGTTGCAGGCAGGCGGCGGTCTCGGTGCCCGCGTAGCCGCCGCCGACCACCACGAACTGGAGCCGGGAGGCGCGCTCCGCCGGGTTGTCGCTGGCGTCGGCCAGGTCCAGCTGGGAGATGACGTGGTCACGGAGGTAGGCGGCCTCCGCCAGGGTCTTCATGCCGAACGCGTGATCGACGAGCCCGGGGATGTTGAAGGTGCGGGTGACGCTGCCCGGAGCCAGCACGATGTAGTCGTACCGCTCGTCGACGATCTTGTCGGTGATGGTGCGGACGACGCAGACCTTGGCCTTGAGGTCCACGCCGATGGCGCCGCCCGGGATGATCCGGGTGCGGTACTTCTTGCTGCGCCGCAGGGACAGGGCGATCGACTGGGGCGTCAGCACGCCGGAGGCGACCTGGGGCAGCAGGGGCAGATAGAGCTGGTAGGACTGCGGTGTCACCAGAGTGATGTCGGCCTCGCCCGGGGGCAGTTTGCGCTCCAGGCGTCGTACGCACCCCACTCCCGCGAAGCCCGCGCCCACCACCAGGATCCTGGGTCGTGTCACGATGGTCCATCCCTTCTGCGGCTCCAGGCGGTCTGCCTCGGCCTCTTTCGCGTGCCCGCCGAGCGCTGCTTCGCACCTCTCGATCCCACCGCGCCCGAAGCACCCCTGCCGACCGGGTGCGGCGTGCGGACGAACGAACAGATCTTCAGTCTGCCCGCTCGACGGCCATGGCGCGTGGGGAGCCGGGACGCGACGGCGCTCGCACGGGTCCCACGGGTTCCACGGGCCCGCCGCCCCACACCCCTGGGACCGTTCCCGGACCACCGGGACCGTTCCGGGCTCCCTGGACCCCGGCCCGCGCCGCGCGGTCAGGACGTCGGCGGTCCCGGCTGCCGGGGCCCGCCGGTGCGGCCGTCGACGTGGCACAGCAGCAGGCACACGTCGTCCTCGCGCGGGGAGTCGCTGAGCAGCGGACGCAGCATCCGGTCCGCCGCACCGTCCAGGTCCCCGTCCAGCTCCGCCGCGCGGAACCCGCCGAGCGCGGCCGCCAGCCGCTCGATGCCCGCGTCTATCCCCTGCGCCCGGCGCTCCACCAGACCGTCCGTGTAGAGCGCCAGCGTGCAGCCCGGCGACAGCCGCACCGTGTGGTCGGCGATCCGCTGCTCCAGCGGGATGCCGAGCATCGCGCCGGGTTTGGCGTCGAGGACCCGGACGCCTCCGTCGGCCGTGCGCAGCACCGGCGGCGGATGACCGGCGGCCGCCCAGGTCACCGTCGGGTCGTCCGGGTGGAAACGGGCGATGACCGCGGTGGCGTACAGATCCGGTTGCAGATGACGCAGCAGTACGTGCAGCCGGGTCAGCAGCTCGCCCGGGCTGCCGCCGTCGACGGCGTACGCGCGCAGCGCGGTGCGCAGCTGGCTCATCATGACGGCCGCGTGCAGCCCGTGCCCGGTCACGTCGCCGATCACCGTGATCAGGCTCCCGTCGGGCTGACGGAAGGCGTCGTACCAGTCCCCGCCGATGTTCAGTCCGTACGTGGCCGGCAGATAGCGGGCCGCCAGATGCAGGCCCGGGGTGCGGGGCAGGTCGGTGAGCAGGGCGCGCTGCAGGGTCTCGGCGATGTCCCGGTTGTGCTCGAAGCGCCGGGCGTTGTCGATGGCGGTGCTGGCCCGCCGGGTGAGTTCGACCAGCATGACCGCGTCGTCGGGGTCCCAGCGTTCGCCCGGCGGGGACAGCGTCAGCACGCCGAGGGGCGTGTGCCGGGTGGGCAGCGGGATGCACAGCAGCGGCCGGGCCGGGTCGAGCGCCGAGGGCGGCTGGTCGTCGACGCCGGGCAGTCGGCCGGGGTGTCCGGCGGCGTACTGGGGCCGGCCGGTGCGGGCCGCGAGCACGGCGGCGGCCGGCCGCGCACCGGACCGGCCGCGGCCCTTCCCACCGGCCGACAGCGCGCCGTCCTCGGTCCGGGGCGGGTCCGGGAGCCGGTGCTCGTCCTCTGCGTCGAACAGCCATACGTCGACGCCGCGGGCGTACTCGGGCACCAGCAGCTCGGGCAGCCTGCGCACGATCTCGTCGTGGTTCAGCGACGCCGTCAGCACCGCACTCGCGTCGGCCAGGAAGGTCAGCCTGCGCCGGGCGCGTTCCGCCTCCCGGTGCGCCGCGCGTTCGGCGGCGAACGCCTCGCGCTGGGCCCGTCCGGCGGCGTCCAGCTCGCCGTGCAGCGCGAGCACGCCCTGGTTCGTCTGGTGCAGTTCCTCGCGGTGGTAGGCGACCAGCTCCTCCTGGTCCGCGAGCTTGCCCAGCACGAGAGCGGTGTCCTCGTCGGCGCCGAGCAGGGCCTCCGCGAGGAGTTCGGGGCCGTCGGCGACGGCGTCCGGGCCCGCCGTCCGGGCCTCCTCGGCGCGCCGCACCGCCATCCGCCACGTCGGCTCCCCGCCCTCCCGGGGGCGCACCAGGGCGTGCAGCGACCGCTCCCCGCCCGGCGCCGAGGACGCCTCCAGCGTGAGCCGCCAGACGCCGCCCTTGGTGAGGCACTGCCGAAGCCGGGCGCTGAGCGCCGTGACCAGCCGGGTGCGCTCCAGGACGGGCACGCCGAGCGTGGCGGCGACCCGGGCCGTGGCGATCCGGGCCCGCGCCGCGTCGGTGACGGACGCGACCGTCCAGACTCCCGTCACGGGCCCTCCGGCGGGTTCGGCGCCAGTACGGCGACGGCGGTGTCGTCCCTGACCGGGCGGGCGGCGCTGCCGGCGTCGCGCACGGTCACGGCGGCCACGACCGCCGGGTCGGCCAGCAGCAGGCCGGGGTCGGAGGGCGGGACCCACCGGCTGGGCAGTCCGTCGCTGTGCAGCACCAGCAGCCGGTCCGGGCCCCACGGCAGCCGGGTCTCGGGCAGGGTCGCGGGGCGGTGGACGCCGACGATCCCGGGCCGGGACAGCAGATGCCGCCAGGTGTCGCCCTCCCGCAGCCGCGCCCCGATGTTCCCGATGCCGGCGAACGTCAGCCGGCCGGTGTCCGCTTCGAGCTGGGCCAGCGCGACGGCCGCGCCGCGGGTGCCGCGCAGTGCGACGTCCAGGCACCGCAGGAGTTCGGCGGGGGGGAGGTGGGCCGAGTGGCCGAGCACCCGCGCCGCCGCCGTCGACGCGTGGGCCGCCTGCGGCCCGTGTCCCAGCCCGTCGGCCAGCATCAGGGTCAGCCGGTCGCCCGCCCGGACCCACGCCCAGGCGTCGCCCGAGTAGGCCGCCCCGGCGAACGGGATGTTGATCCCGCCGGCCCGCGCCGCGCACCGCTGCGCGCCGTCGGCCGCCGCGGCGGCGCGCCCGGCCCTGCCGGAGGTGCCGCCGATCCGGGCCAGCGCGACCGTCCCCCGGCCCGGGGCGCTGTGCAGACCGAAGTCGTCGGCGAGGCGCACACAGGTGCCCAGGCCCGCGCCCAGCGAGTCGGCCGTCGAGAACCCGTCGTGCAGGGCGGCCCCGACGTCGGGCATACCCGGACCGTGGTCGACCGCGGCGATCTGCACGACGTCGTGCCCGTCCCGGCCCTCGCCGACCGTGGCCGGCGCGACCAGGTCGACGAGGAGCTGTCCGCCGCCGGCGTGCTTGAGCAGGTTGGTGGCCAGCTCGCTGGCCACCAGCGCGGCCGCGGCGGTGCGCCGCTCGTCCAGCCCGGCGAGCGCCGCGGCCTCCTCGGCGGCGACCCTGGCGTCGCGCACCCGGGTCGAGTCGTGCACCGGTACGTCCCACAGCCGTGCCATCACCACTCCTCACGCGGGTGGCCCGGGCGGGGCGGCGGGCCCGCCCAGGACGTCACCGTGACGGTGGTGCCGACCCCCGGGGTGCTGTCGATCGCGAACTGGTGCACCAGCCGGCGCGCGCCGCCCAGGCCCATCCCCAGCCCGTCGCCCGAGGTGTAGCCGTCCCGCAGGGCCTGTTCCAGGTCGGCGATCCCCGGGCCCTCGTCGCTGAAGGCCAGCCGCAGTCCCTGCGCCCGGCCGTGGGCCACCCGGGCCGCCGTGAGCTGCCCGCCACCGCCGTAGACGAGGGTGTTGCGGGCCAGTTCGCTCGCCGCGGTGACCAGCTTCGTCTGGTCCACCAGACCGAAGCCGAGCCGGGCGGCGGCCTGGCGCACATGCTGGCGCACCCACACCAGGTCCAGGTCGGAACGGATCGGCAGGCGGGCGTCGACGCCCGCGGTCGCCTCCATCACCGTCTCCCCGGACGCGGGTCGGCGCCGCCGGACCGCGCCGGGTCGCCGAGCAGGCCCAGGGCCGCCTCGGTGTTCAGGGCCGTGCGCAGCCCCGGCAGCGTCAGCCCCATCTCCACCAGGGTGATCGCGACCGCCGGCCGCATGCCCGCGACCACGGTCCTGGCCGCCAGCAGCCCTGCCTTCGCCGCGATCTCGGCCAGTACCCGGCCGAGGAAGGAGTCCACGATCTCGATACCGGAGATGTCGATCACGACGCCCGTCACCCCGCTGCTGCCGATCCGCTCCGTGATGTCCTGCTGGAGCTGCTCGGCCGTGCTGTCGTGCAGGTCCCCCTGGAGGGTCACCAGGAGGACGTCGCCGAGCCGGAGCACCGGCACGTGCACCATGGGCGGGCGGAGGAACTCGTCGGTCACCGCGACCCCGCACCGCCCGGCGAGGCGTGCACGATGTCCGCGCCCAGTCGGTGCAGGGCGTGCGCCAGGGCGTCGGCGAGGCTCGCCCGGGTGACCACCGTGCCCAGGTCGAGACCGAGGTGGACTATGGTCTGCGCGATCGCGGGACGGATGCCGGAGACCACGCACTCCGCGCCCATCAGCCGGGCCGCCGCGACCGTCTTCATCAGGTGCTGGGCCACCAGGGAGTCGACCGTCGGCACACCGGTGATGTCCAGGATCGCGTACCGCGCCTGCTGGTCGACGACGGCTTCCAGCAGCGTCTCCATGACCACCTGGCTGCGGGCGCTGTCGAGCGTTCCGATGAGCGGCACGGCCACGATGCCGTCCCACAGTTTGATGACGGGCGTGGCCACCTCCAGCAGTTGCAGCCGCTGCCGGTCGATGAGGGCCTCGCCCTCGTTCAGCGCCGTCTCCAGCACGACCAGCCGCAGGGTGCCGAGCAGCACGGTCAGCGCCGACTCGCACTCCCGCAGCCGCCCGGTCGACGCGTCGGTGAGGTCGGCGACCAGGAGGTCCACGACCGGCGGCCGCAGTGCGTCGACCTCCCTCGACACCTGTGCGGTGCCGAGCCCGGCACGCGCGCGCGAGGCCGCCATCCGCGCCAACTGCTCCCGCACCAGCATGAATCCGGCGGCGTCGGGATCCGCCACCCGTTCCGCCGCGGCGACTTCGGCCAGCGCGTCGGCCACCGTCCGTCCCGCCTCGACCGCCTCGTCCCGCGAGACGGTGAACACCGCGCGGAACAGGGGCTCGTCGGCCCACCGCTGCGCGATCTGTTCGCGGCGGCGGCGCAGGAAGACCCCGACCTCCCGGGCCGGCGAACCCTGCTGTGCTTCCGCTTCGTGCTCCGGCACCTGCTTCACTCCTCGTGTCTTTCGCGGTGGGCGACGACCGGCGGCCGTCGCCCGTCCCCGGCCCGTTCGTCGTCGGTCGGCCCGTTCGTCGCCCGGTCCTGCCCCGGCAGGGGCGCGTGGCCCCTCAGGTCTGTCGGTCCGGAGCGGCCTCCGGCGCCGTGCCGAGAAGCGCGAGGGCGTCGTCGACGGTCTCGGAGACGGGGACCGTGATGCTGACGCCGGTGAGGTCCAGGATCCGCCGCACGGCCGGGGCGGGGGCGATGACGTGCACGCTCCCCGACAACCCGCGGGCCTCCTGGTACACCCGCAGGACGATGTTCATGCCGGACGAGTCCATGAACGGGACCCCGGAGAGGTCGAGCAGGAAGTGCCGGCGGCCGTGGTGGAGCTGGTTGGCCAGATGGTGCTGGAACTCGGTCGCGGTGTCGAGGTCCAGATGGCCCTCGACCGCGACCAGGGCGATGTCCTCCCTGACCACGGTGACCTCGACGGACAGGGGGTTGCGGGCTTGTATCACGACTGCCTCCACGCGTGCGGACGACCTGGTCCGGTGCTGGTCTGTGGTGCGGGGGCAGATGCCCCCGCGCAAGGCTGTGCCCGGTGTCACCGCCCTCGGGCGGCCGCACCGGGCACAGGGGTGTCAGGCGATCTCGGGGCCCAGCAGTCCGGCACGCAGCCGTCGGACCATGCGGGTGATCAGTCGGGACACGTGCATCTGGGAGATGCCGAGCTCCTTGCCGATGTCCGCCTGCGTGCGCTCCTCCACGAAGCGCATATGGATGATCAGGCGTTCCCGGTCGTCGAGTTCGGCGATGAGGGGCGCCAGGGAGTGGAAGTTCTCCACCAGTTCCAGAGCCGGTTCCTCCTCGCCGATGAAGTCGGCCAGCACCGACTCGCCCTCCGTGCCGCCGTCGGAGCTGAGGGCGGCGTCGAGGGAGGAGGACGTGTAGCAGTTGGCCGCCTTGCGGGCCTCGATGACCTCTTCCTCCGACAGCGACATGAGCTGCGAGAGCTCGCGCGTGGTCGGCATGCGGTCCAGCCGCGTCTGCAGTTCCTCGGTCGCCTTGGCCAGCTCGACCCGGGCCTCCTGGAGCCGGCGGGGCACATGCACGGCCCAACTGGTGTCGCGGAAGAAGCGCTTGATCTCGCCGACGATGTACGGGACGGCGAACGAGGTGAACTCGACCTCGCGGGACAGCTCGAACCGGTCGATGGCCTTGATCAGACCGATCGTCCCGACCTGGACGATGTCCTCCATCGAGTCGCCGCGGCTGCGGAAACGGGAGGCGGCGTAGCGCACCAGGGAGAGGTTCATCTCGATCAGCGTGTTGCGCACGTACTGATGTTCGGGCGTGCCCTCCTCCAGGGTGGCGAGCCGGTCGAAGAACCGACGTGAGAGTTCGCGCGCGTCCTTCGGGCTGACCTGAGAGGGGCTGTCGATGAACGGCAGGCCGCCCCGAAGGTCGTCCGTGACCGTCTGCTCCACTGCCGTCACGGCATTCATGCCGCCCACTCCGTTCGTCGTACGAGTTACTGACAGGGGTCGACTGCCCCGGCTTCTCCAACTCATGTCAGGACGAGGCAAAAGAAAGTGGCGTGTGCCGAAGAGATGGCCGAAAAGCGCCGCTTGAGCGGCGGCGGTCGCGGAAGCGGGCCCGCCGTACGGGACCCGGAGGCCCCGACAGTACGTCAGGACGACGACGTACGCTGAGGGACGGGATGCGGAAGGCGGGTATGCGGGTGGTGCAGGTCGGGCGTGCGCAAAGACCCGGGGAGTCGTTCGTCCACCCGGCGTTCTTCTACCGCGGTGACGAGGAGTACCGGACGGGGATCGTGCCCTTCGTCCTCGAAGGCCTCGCGGCGGGGGAGCCGGTGGCCGTCGCCGTCCCCGCGCGCAGGCTGGAACTGGTCCGGGACGGCCTCGGCGCGCGCGCCGCCGAGGTGCGCTTCACCGACATGACCGCCGCCGGCCGCAACCCCGGCCGCATCATCCCGACGGTGCTGCGGGCGTTCGCGGACGCCGTCGCCGACGACCGCCGGGTGCGGATCGTCGGGGAGCCGATCTGGCCCGGCCGGACCGCCGAGGAGTATCCGGCCTGCGTCCAGCACGAGGCGCTGATCAACGCGGCCTTCCAGGGGCGGCCCGTGACGATCCTGTGCCCCTACGACGCCCGCGCCCTGTCCGCCGGCACGCTCGCCGACGCGCACGCCACGCACCCGCTCGTCGTCGACGCGGGGCGCACGGCCGTCAGCCGGTCCTACGACCCGCAGGGCGTGCTGGAACGCTGCAACCTCCCGCTGCCGCCCCCGCCGCGCGCGCTCGCCGTCCGCTTCGACGCGGCGGCGCTGCCGGACACCCGGGACACCGCCGTGCGCGAGGCGCGCGAATGGGGCATGAGCGCCGTCCGGTTGCCGGATCTGGCCCTCGTGGTGGCGGAGTTGACGACCAACAGCGTGGTGCACGGGGGCGGCGAGGGCACGTTCAGGCTGTGGGCCGAGGGCGGCCGGATCGTGTGCGAGGTGCGCGACTCCGGCCGGCTCACCGACCCGCTGGCGGGCCGCCGGCCCGCGCGCCCCGAGCAGATCGGGGGACGCGGACTGCTCCTCGTGCACCGGCTGGCGGACCTGGTGCGCACCCACACCGGCGAGCACGGCACCGTCACGCGCGCCTGCCTCGACCTCCGCTGATCCCAGGACTCCCCGCACGATCTTGCCAGGCCCGAATGCGCGTGCGGGGAAAGGGTATTTGGTGCTGTGTGGGACAGGCGGGCGACCGTCGGCCGCCCGCACGGGCAGCACAGGCCCGGGAGGAAGAGGGAGGAGCAGTGTGGCCACAGGCAGAATCTGGACGTACGCACCGGAAAGCGGTCACGTCGAGGGGCAGGATCTGACGGGCTACGCCGTCGTCGCGACCGACGGCACGGTCGGGCACGTGGCGCGCCAGGCCGACCCCCACGGAATGCGGCACCTGGTCGTGGACACGGGCGTCTGGCTGTTCGGCAGGAGCGCCGTCGTCCCGGCGGGTCTGGTCACCGGAGTGGACCCGAGGGCCCGCAGGGTCTCGCTGGCCTGCACGGGCGGCGTGGTCAAGGCGGCGCCGCGGTTCCGCATCGACAGCGAGACGAGGGACGCGCGGTACCTGGCGACCGTGGGGGAGCACTACGAGCGGCTCGCCGTGCCCAGGACCACGACGGACTGACCCCCGGCACCGCCCCGCGCCCGGCCCGGTGGCTCACCAGGGCAGGAAGACGTGCACGTCCTTGCCCCGGTCGGCGGCCACGACGCTGACCTGGGTGCACAGCGCGTGGACCAGGTGCCAGCCGATCCCGCCGCCACCGGTGCCGGGGTTGAAGGGGCGCGGCGTCGGCGGGGTGGTGCTGGTGTCGTGCAGGGTGACGTGCACGCCGTCGAACGTACGGCGCAGCCGCAGCTCGAACGGGCCCGGCGCGTACTGGACGGCGTTGGCGGCCAGCTCCGTGACGATCAGCACGATGTCGTGCCAGCACTCCGGCGCCGCGGGCGGTGAGACCCCGGCCAGGGCGCGCAGGAAGTCCTCCGCGGCCAGTCGGGCACCGGTCACGTCCGCCGGCGTGCCGGCGAAGCCGACGGTGCGGCTCGCGATGTCCTGGGAAGCCAGTGTGTCGTCCCCACGCTGCTCGGCTGCCATCTCGCCTCTCTTCGACCCCTGACGTCGGCAGGGCCCTCGACCCTTCTCACCCGTCTCCCTCGCTTCGTCACCTCTGCGAGTTCCCGGGGGCGCGCGGCGTACGCGTCCGAGGCGGGGGCCGTATGGACGATCCTTCCCCGGCCCGCCGACCGGTCACAACAGGCCGACGGACGATCACGGAGCGTACGGGGACGGAGCCGACGCTGCGCGACGCAGGGAAAACGCGGCCGGGACGGCTGTCCCGGCGTTTCGGGGGAACCAGGACGCCACGGAAAGACACCGACCCGCAGACCCGCGGACGGACCCACACCGACTCATCGACCTATCGACCCATCGACAAGAGGAGAACCCGTGCTGGCCATCGTTGCGGCGGTCCTGCTGTTCATCGCGTTCCTGATCAATGCCGCGGACATCTCCACCAACGACGTCTTCACATCGACCAACGTGATGCTGCTCGGGCTGACCGCCCTGAGCCTGCACCTCGCGGGCGTGGGCACCGCCTGGGCGAGCCGCGGCCGCCGCCGCTGACCGGGGCCGCCCGCGCCGACCCGGGCGGTCTGCGCCGACCGGGGCGGCCGGTGCTAGCGGAACATGTTGTCCGCGTCGTCCCAGCCGAGCACCTCCTCCGCGGTGGGCTGCCGCGGCACACGCGAGCGTGCCTGGTACATCGCCTCGATCTCCTGCGCGTAGTGCTGGACGATCGCGTCCCGGCGCAGCTTCATCGACGGGGTCAGCAACCCGTTGGACTGGTCGAACTGCTCCGGGACCACCCGGAACACCCGGATGGACTCGGCGCGGGACACCGCGCTGTTGGCGGCGGCCACGGCACGCCCGATCTCCTCCCGCAGCGCGTTCTCCTCCCGCGCCTCCCGGTTGGGCGTGTCGCCCTGGAGGGTCAGGGCCGCCCGCCAGTGCGCCAGGTAGTCCGGGTCCAGGGTGATGAGCGCGCCCACACAGGGCCGGTTGTCGCCCACGACCACCGCCTGGTGCACCAGCGGATGCATCCGCAGCCGCTGCTCCAGCGGGGCCGGGGCCACGCTGTTGCCGCCGCTGGTGACGATGGTGTCCTTCTTGCGGCCGGTGATGGTCAGGTAGCCCTCGTGGTCCAGATGCCCGAGGTCGCCGGTGGCCAGCCAGCCGCCGCGCAGCGCGGCCCGGGTGGCGGCCTCGTCGTTGACGTATCCCTGGAAGACCGACGGTCCGTGCACGAGGATCTCCCCGTCCTCGGCGACCCGGATGTCCGTGCCGGGCAGCGCCTGCCCCACCGTCCCCGACTTCTCCCGGCCCAGCGGCTGCATGGTGATCCCGCCGGCGGTCTCGGTCAGCCCGTAGCCGTCGTGCACGTAGATGCCGATGCCCTCGTAGAAGAGGGAGAGCTCGCGGCTGAGCGGTGAGCCGCCGGAGGTGGCGCGGGTCACCCGGCCGCCCAGTGCGCCGCGCAGCCTGCGGTAGATCGTCCGCTCGTACACGGCGTGCTGCAACCGCAGGTCGAGGCCGGGACCCGAGCCCCGGCCCAGCCGCTGCCGCTCGTTCGCCGCGGCGAAGTCCCGCGCCGTCTCGGCGGCCCGCTCGAACAGCGGTCCCCGGCCCGTCTGCTGGGCCGTGCGCAGGAACGTCTTGTACAGCTTCTCGAAGACCGACGGTACGGCGTAGAAGTACGTGGGCCTGAACGAGAGGAGCGCCGACGCCAGGGACTCCTCACTGAGGTCGGGTTCATGCCCCATGAGCAGGCCGCCGCGCAGGCACAGGCCCTGGATCATGAGGCCGTACACGTGCGAGAACGGCAGGAAGGCGAGGACGGCCGGCTGCTCCCCGGCCTGCGCCGCCGTGTGGCCCCAGCCCTGCAACAGGGTGTCGCAGGGGCTCGCCAGACTGCGGTGGCTGAGCGCGCAGCCCATCGGGTGTCCCGAGGTGCCGGAGGTGTAGGCGATGACCGCCGTGGAGTCCGGCATGACGATACGGCGCAGCGAGTCGACCGTGGTGAGCGGTATGAACTCACCCCGCTCCACCAGCTGTTCGAGCGCGCCCGCGTCCAACTGCCAGACGTGCCGCAGGCTGGGCAGCCCCGCGCACACCGAGCCCACCGTCATCACGCTCTGCTCGTCCTCGACCGCGACACCCACGCAGCCCGAGTCGCGCAGCATCCATTCGACCTGGTCGCGGGAGGAGGTGGGATGGATCGGCACCACCTCGGCGCCGACCGTCCACAGGGCGAGGCCGAGGACCGTCCACTCGTAGCGGGTGCGCGCCATGACGGCCACCCGGGCGCCCGGCGAGATCCCGGACGCGATCAGGCCCTTGGCCAGGTCGATCACCGTGTCCCGGACCTCGACGGCCGTCACCTGCTCCCAGGTGGCGCTCGCGGAGGTGCCCCGGCGGCGGGCGAGCAGCGGCAGGGCGGGGTTGCGCGCGGCCGTCTCGAAGACGGTGTCGGCGAGTCCCCCGGTCACGGACGGCGTGGTCGGGGGAGCGAAGGCGAAGTCGCGCATGCGCTGGCTCCTGGGGTGTACGGGGAGTGACTCCGCCTACGAGAACTGTTATCGACGGTGGTCGAATCTAGCCCAGGAGAGACCGGATGGGGCCGGGAACGGAGAAGTAATCGAGCCGTGATCATTTCCACACGGCGGACCTGGCGGACCCCCGTTTGAATCCCGGGCGGGCCGCGCCCGGTCCCGGCGGGTCCGGGCGCGGTGACGGCACCGCGCCCGGACCCGCCCGCTCTCATCGCGCGGGCGTCAGCCAGAGAGTCGCCAGCGGCGGCAGCGTGAGCGTGATCCGGCCGTCCAGTTGCTTGACCGGTTCGGGGTGGGTGACGTCGCTGCCGCCGTAGCGCGCCGCGTCGGTGTTGAGGGTCTCCCGCCAGGCGTCGACCGAGTCCGGGACCCACAGCTCGTAGTCGTGCCGGACGACGGGGGAGAAGTTGCACACGGCCAGCAACGGGCTGTCGTCCGCGGCGAACCGCAGGAACGCGAACACGTTGTCGTCGGCGGCGTCCCCGACCACCCAGCGGAAGCCCTCGGGCCGGGTGTCGCGCTGCCAGAGCGCGGGGGTGTCCCGGTAGACGGTGTTGAGGTCGCGCACGAGGTCGCGCACACCGCGGTGGTCGCCCTGCGCCGCGTAGGCGGGGTCGAGCAGCCACCAGTCCGGGCCGTGTTCCTGCGACCACTCCCCGCCCTGGGCGAACTCCTGGCCCATGAAGAGCAGTTGTTTGCCGGGGTGGGCCCACATGAAGCCGAGGTAGGCGCGGTGGTCGGCGCGCTGCTGCCACCAGTCGCCGGGCATCTTCGCCACCAGCGCCTGCTTGCCGTGCACCACCTCGTCGTGCGAGATGGGCAGGACGTAGTTCTCGCTGTAGGCGTACACCATCGAGAAGGTCATCTCGTTGTGGTGGTACTTGCGGTGCACCGGCTCGTGGCCCATGTACTCCAGCGAGTCGTGCATCCAGCCCATGTTCCACTTCAGGCCGAAGCCGAGACCACCGCCGTCGGTGGGCCGGGTGACCCCGTCCCAGGCGGTGGACTCCTCCGCGATGGTGACCACGCCCGGCACCCGCCGGTAGACCGTCGCGTTCATCTCCTGGAGGAAGGCCTTCGCGGCCAGGTCCTCGTTGCCGCCGAAGACGTTGGGCTCCCACTGGCCGGAGTCCCGGGAGTAGTCGAGGTAGAGCATCGAGGCGACCGCGTCCACCCGCAGCCCGTCGATGTGGAACTCCTCGCACCAGTACACCGCGTTGGCGACCAGGAAGTTGCGGACCTCGATGCGCGCGTAGTCGAACTCGTAGGTCCCCCAGTCCGGATGCTCCGCGCGCCGCCAGTCCCCGGGCTCGTACAGCGGTTCCCCGTCGAACCGGGCCAGCGCCCAGTCGTCCTTGGGGAAGTGGGCCGGCACCCAGTCCATGATCACGCCGATCCCGGCCCGGTGCAGCGCGTCCACCAGGTACCGGAAGTCGTCCGGCGGGCCGAGCCGGGACGTCGGCGCGTAGAAACCGGTGACCTGGTAGCCCCAGGAGCCGCCGAACGGGTGCTCGGCCACCGGCATCAGCTCGACATGGGTGAAGCCGAGGTCCTTCACGTACGCCGGGAGCTCCTCGGCGAGCTCGCGGTACGTCGCCCCCGACCGCCAGGACGGCAGGTGCACCTCGTAGACGGAGAACGGCGCCTCGTGCACCGGGGTGTCCCCGCGGTGCGCCAGCCAGTCGGCGTCGCCCCACTCGTAGTGCGAGGCGGTCACGATCGACGCGGTGTCGGGCGGCACCTCCGTGCGGCGCGCCATCGGGTCGGCCTTGAGGAACCGGTCCCCGTGCCGGGAGGTGATCTCGAACTTGTACCGCGCGCCCTCGCCGATGCCCGGCAGGAACAGTTCCCACACCCCGGCCGCGCCGAGGGAGCGCATCGGGAACTGGGTGCCGTCCCAGAAGGTGAAGTCCCCGGCCACCCGCACCCCCTGGGCGTTCGGCGCCCAGACGGTGAAGCGGGTGCCGGTCACGCCCTGGTGGGTCATCGGCTCGGCGCCGAGTGCCTTCCACAACTGCTCGTGCCGGCCCTCCCGGACGAGGTGCAGATCGAAGTCGCCCAGCGACGGCAGGAAGCGATAGGGGTCGTGGACCTCGTGCTCCGCGTCGTCGTACGCCACCAGCAGCGTGTACTCCGGGATCGCGTCGAACGGCAGTACGGCGGAGAAGAGGCCGTCGCCCTCGGAGACCAGGGCGCCGCGCGTGCCGTCCGCCACGACGGTGACCGAGCGGGCGAACGGGCGCAGCGCCCGGAAGAGGACTCCGCCCGTCACCGGATGGGCGCCGAGCAGTGCGTGCGGGTCGTGGTGCGCACCCGACAGCAGGCGCCGGCGCTCCTGCGGATCCAGGGTGAGGGCCGTCGGCGGAACGGGTCCGGCCGACTCGGGGGGCGAGGTCTCTCGCAGTGCCACGGTGTCAGGCTCCTCTCACGGCGAGACGCTCGATCGCCGCCATAGGTACGGGCATCCAGTCCGGACGGTGCCGGGCCTCGTACAGGACTTCGTAGACGGCCCTGTCCGTCTCGTAGGCGCGCAGCAGGGCGTGTTTCTTGCGCGGGTCCCAGCCCGCCCGGTCGGCGTAGCCCGCGCAGAAGGCCTCGCGGCAGCGCCGGGCCCACTCCGGGCGCCAGGGGTGGCGCTGACGGGCGGCGTAGTCGAACGAACGCAGCATGCCCGCGATGTCGCGCACGGGGGAGTGCGCGCTGCGCCGTTCCGCCAGCGGACGCGACGGTTCGCCCTCGAAGTCGATGACGAACCACTCGCGCCCGGCGCGCAGCACCTGCCCCAGGTGCAGGTCGCCGTGGATGCGCTGGACCGGCGGACCGGGGTCGCAGGTGGCGAGCGCGGTGAACGCGGTGCGCAGGGCGCCGACGAACGGCCGCAGGGCCGGGACGTGGTGCGCGGCGGAATCCAGCCGCTCGGTCATCGCGGCCGCCGTCCGGTCGTTGTCGGTGCGGGCGTCGGACGGCAGGGCCGAGGCCAGCGCCAGATGCACCTCCGCCGTCGCCCGGCCCAGCTCGTGGGCCTCCGCCGTGAAGGTGTCGCCGGTGGCGAGCGCGCGCAGCGCGAGCGCCCAGCCGTCGGAGGCGCCGGGCAGGAACGGCTGGAGCACCCCGAGCGTCGCCTCCTGCGGATGCGTCGTGCGGAACCAGGCCACGGGGGCGGGCACCCGCCCGCAGCCCTGCCCGGCCAGCGCGACCGGCACCTCCAGATCGGGGTTGATCCCGGGCTGGATGCGCCGGAACAGCTTCAGGATGAACGCGTCGCCGTACACCACCGAGGAGTTGGACTGCTCGGCGTCCAGCAGTCGAGGCGGCAGCCCGGCGGGCACCGGCACGGACGCGTCGGACTCGAACCGCAGCGGGCCCAGGGTGCCCGGGTGGCGCAGCCGCTCCAGGAGCAGATGCGTCGAACGGGGGTCCTGGAGGGCGTCGTAGACCGTCAGACCGGCCAGCGGACCGAAGTCCGCCCGGCCGATCAGCGCCCGCCCGAGCCGGGGCGAGAGGTGTTCCTGGATGCCCAGCAGCAACTGGTAGCAGTCCCCGGCCGGGGTGGCGCCGCCGGGTGCGGGGACCCCGTTCTGACCGGTCTGGACGAGCAGATGCAGACAGCCCGGGAACAGCTCGGTCATGGACAGCAGCCGGAGGTCGGTCAGGGGCCGGTCCTTGCCGGCGAACCAGCGCTGCCGCGGCAGCCACTCCCGCAACAGTCCGCCGAGCGACGCCATCGGCTGGATGCCGTCGGCAGTGATCGGGTGGAGATATGCGGTCTTCGGCATGGTGACGCGTCCTTTCCTCGGCGCACGCTCACAGTTGTCGGCCGGTGCGGGGTGCGACTCGGGCGAGTCGGAACCAGTAGAAGCCGTGCCCGGTGAGGGTGAGCAGGTAGGGCAGTTCGCCGATGGCGGGGAAGCGCACCCCGCCGAAGAGCTCGACCGGATGCCTCCCGTCGAACTCGCGCAGGTCCAGCTCGGTCGGCTGGGCGAAGCGGGAGAAGTTGTGCACGCACAGCACCACGTCGTCCCCCTGGCCCTCGGTGGCGGGG
>NZ_JBVJMD010000078.1:0-27245 GCF_055584385.1 Streptomyces sp. NPDC104096 | reverse complement strand
CCGCCTCCAGGCCATCGAACGGGACACCGAAGTGGCCTGAGCAGTGGTGCACGCAACTTCGTACGCGGTGGTGCACTCAGACAAGTACGCAGACACCACCACCCGCACCGGGCTACGCGTGAAGGCCGAACTCGACACCAACACCTACCTCACCGGCATCAGCGTCGGTAACGCCGAGATGGCAGCCCTGCCGCTGACCCGCCACACCTTCCACGGCGACTGGAACTATGCCCTGCATCCCCAGCCGAGTCCGACCGTCCCGGCACCCCACAACGGCAGGCCACCGGCGCCGCAGTGGGATCCAGTGCTGCTGTCCGATCCCGCACTGACCGAGATGACCTCACACGAGTTGCAGCAACTCATCCAGGCTCTGGCCCCACAAGGAGACACGCGACGCGGCCGCCCGCCCCGGCTCACCTTCGACGACCAGGTTCTGGCCACCATGCTCCACCTGCACGTCAACCTGGCCGCCGAACCCCTCGCCGTGCTTTTCGACAGCAGCCGCACCGCCATGCACCGCGCCCTGCTGAAGATCAGGCGACTGCTCGAAGCGCAGAGCATCACCATCTCGCCGGCCGCCACCCCACCGGCCCTCCTGGCAACCCTTCAAGCCAGAGTCACCACCCTCGGCAATGACCCCAACCGCAAGATCAAGACGACACGTTAATGATCGGCAGACCCTTAGCCGCCTCAATCCGCCGGTAGTCGGTGAGGGTGGCGTCGCGGGCGAGGTCGTGACACATGTCGGCTGCGACGTGAGTGACGTCCTGGGGCATGGGCGTGCCGAGTTGGACCTGTGCAGCGATGAAGAAGCAGCCCTCCGGTCGTCGTCTGTATCTGAGGGAGACTGCCTCCATTTCTCCGTTGAAGGAGGCTAGGCGAGCCAGATAAGGCGTGGCGGCGGAGAGGTCGTGAGCGTGCGCGGTGTCGAGGAGGAATCCGGAGTAGGAGAGGTCGGCAGGTGCTTTCCAGTGCCAGCGGCGGGACCACGGCCAGCGGGTACTACGCCACAGGCGTCATCCTGGGGATTTGACGGGGAGGTGGAATGCCTGGTGAAGGGCGCGGGCCCGGGTTCGGGGATCGCGGGTGGTGTGGCAGGCGGCGAGGTATTCCAGGAGGGTCTGGTGGAGGAAGACATGCTCGCCCGCGCGGGTGGTCAGCAGGCCGCTGCGGCGCAGGCAGGTGCTGAGAAACGTACGCCATTCGTCCGGCGGGACGCGTGTGGGGCGCTCGGCTTCGGGTCGGGATTCCACGATGGTGAGGGCCGGGAGGGGGTTGCCGCTGTGGCGTTCGGCCGCGAGGTGGGCGATGAGTTCGTCGAGGTGGTCGAGGGTGTGTTCGGCTTTGTTCTTGGCGCTGTCGCCGTAGCGTTCCAGGCCTGCGCAGGTCTGGGCCCGAATTCCGCCGGGGCCTGGAGCGTGCTGGCGCTTGTGCAGCTCCGTGATGAAGGCGGCGTAGATGCTGCCGCGGGTCTTGGGCAGGGGCCGGTCGGGTGCGGCGGCGTGGAGTTGGCAGACCATGGACAGCATCAGCGGGATGCGGGCCAGGCCGGTCATGTGGGTGCGGTTCAGCCTCTGGGTGAACCGGGTGGCGGCCTCGTCCGGGTCGGGAAGGCCCGACTGGCGGAACCAGCCGCTGGCGACGGCGGGCAGGTCCTCGGGGGCGAACGGCAGAAGGTCGTAGCGCGGCACCTCGGGTCCGAGATGGTTGAGTTCCGCGTCGGGCAGGGGCCGGGTGGCGATAACGAACCGGTACAGCGCGGCCTGCTCCCCGCCGGCGACAGTGGCTACGGTGCGCAGGACCCGCTGCCGGGCGGCGGGGTCGGTGATCTCGTCCAGGCCGTCGACCAGCACCAGCCAGCGCACGCCCGGCCGTGGCGGGGTGGCGAAGAACGCTGCTGGGAGTTCGTCCACCAGCCCGTGCGAGCGCAGGTCCGCGTTCACGGCTGAGGCGAGAGCCTGGATGAGCGGGAACCTGTCCAGCTCCGCGGCCGAGATCAGTACCAGTAAGGCGTTGCCGCCGTGGCCGGCCAGCCATTGCTCGATGGCGTGGGTGAGATGGGTGCGCAGCAGGCTGGACTTGCCTCCTCCCAACCCGGCGAGGATCAGGCACATCTGCCCGTCGGCCAGGAACTGTTCGGCGGGCAGCACTCCCCCCGCGTCACTGTGGGGTACGCCCTCGCGGTCCGCGGCCTCGGGTTCGCCCTCGGTGCGGCGGGTGGCCTGCTGGCGCAGGTAGACGGCCGCGAGGGGCGGGGTAGTGCCCGGCAGCACCCCCGGGTAGGGGTGGTCCCGCGCAGCGTTCCGCGCGGCATGCAGGTAGCTGTCCAGGCTCCGCCCGCGGGGATCGGCCCGGTCCCGGAGCTCGTGCAGCTTGGTCAAGGCATCTCCGGTGATGCCTAAGGCATTGGCAAGCTGGTCGAGCGTGTGTTCGTGCGGCACGGCCTTCCTGTTGAGGATGTTGCTGGCCGCCGCCTTGGAGAGGTCTGCCGCCTTGGCGAGGTCGGCCTGGCTTATCTTCCGAGTGGCCATCAGCGCCCTGAGCCGGTCGGGCAGCTCCGTCTGCGTACCCCCCGGCCCTGCGTTCGCGTCGTCCCCCATTAACAGTCCCCCCGGCCTTGCTGTTCGTTCTCGTTCACCTCAACCCTGTGAACGCCCATCGAGGCTATCCCTGGTACTCGACCGGCCGGCCGGTCTTGCCCGAACCGACACCGCCCGACTTCCGGGGGAACGCAAGCCATGAACCTTCACATGGTCCTGATCACCGCACCCGTCGTCCTCGCCCTCGTGGCGCGCCTCCTGCGCCGCCCCCAGCACGCGCTGGCCAACCTCGCCCGCACACTGCGCGACCTGATCACCCTGCGCATGCTTCTCCGCGACACCGACCCCGAACAGCGCGCCGCACTCCTCGACGCCCACCGCGCCTGGCGCACAGAGCCTGCCCGCCCACCCCACCGCACCCCCCGCCGTACGTCCGTGCCGCGCGGCTGACCGACTGCGGCGCACCGCCACCGGCCGGATCCGCGGCCGGCACCTGGCCGTCCTACTCGATGGCGCCCGCGAGGACCCGGCGCTGGCAGCATGCCCGCGCAGCGGCTGTACGAGTCGATTCAGGGCATCCGCAGCGTTCTCATCACCGGAACGGACAACGCTCGACGGTCTGCCGCCGGTCCCGGGGGACGGGCGGCCGGAAGTCCCGTACAACGGTTTCCAGATGGGCTCGTTGCACGGGACGTGAGGAAGAAACTGAAGCCGACCCCCGACCAGGCATTCGAGCAGCAGCTGCTGACGGCGCTGCCGGGTCTGTCCGCCGAACACGTCGGCCCGCTGGCCGAGGTCGTGCACGAGGCCACCTGGCACTCGCACATCGCGGGCCGGTTCACACCCGCCGAAAAGGTGCAGCGCTTCGCGGCCCGGGTGCAGGCCCACCGGGCTGCCGGACACCCGTACGCGCCGGCCCTGCACGCCGCCGGCCTCGATGACCTGGAGCGGGTCAGCGAAGCCGTGCTTCAGGCCGAGATCGCTGCGACAGCGGCCTACCGGTTCCCCTGTTATGTGAGGCTTCGGCTGCCCAGCAGCATCTGCCGATTCCTCCACCAACGGCAGAAGCCGGATCTCGAACTGACCGCACGACTGCAAGCCGCCGTCCAGGAACTCTGCCCCAGCAGCTGGTCACACCCCCACGGCACGAACTGTCCAGGATGCGACGGGCCCGCCTATGTACTCACCACGCGCCCGCCAGGACGCACGTGAGTCCGGGCGCCAACGGACACGGTCGGTCTGCGGGAACCACACGCTCTGGAGGGGGCGCTCTAAACAATCCGCCCTTATTCAGTCATTTTTTGATGATAGATCTGCAATTTTACGCCATACGGAATCAACCACCGACAAGTGGTAGACGGTTGCGAAGGTGACCTTTCATACTGCTATCTGTGGCACCAGAGTGTTCCTGGGCGTCGGCCGACCCCTGCATGCGAACACACCGTGTGGAAGGAACATTCAGTGCCCCAGTTGAATCTGCGCTGCCCGTCCGGTCGGCCGCGGTTCCCCGCCCGCCCCTGGGCAGTCATCGTGATCGTCGTCGTGTTGATCGCTGTCGCTCCGTGGCTCAACCCTCAGATGCTCACGGCCATCTGCGCCGTAATCGGCGCAACTCTCCCCGTGGTCGTACGGCGAGGCCTCCGGCCAGCACAGCAGTAGCCGAGCACATGCAGTAGCTGCGCCCCGCCCGCGAGCGGGGCGCAAGCACGTCCTGTCCGAAGCCTCGGATGGGTGTAGGCCTGACCTCGGCGCTCCACCAAGAAGTTGAGACAGAACGGGCGCTCAAATCCGCTGACGCGGATCGCCTTCCATGTCGATGACCAGGCCGATCGAACACGCGTCATCAGCTGCGCCGGTCGGGCGCTCACGACCAGCCCGACCCTGCGGGCGTCCGACCTCTAAGATCGCCGACCGCGCTAGGCGTGCCTGCGCTTGGCCAATTCTCGCCGGGCGTCCTGGACGCGCTCCAAGTGCAGGGCGGGAGTGCCGTTCCGCATCGTGGCGCTGCACGGCTCGCCCCCGGGTGCGCCGCAGCGCCGGCAGCGGCGCGCCTTGACGAGGTCGGGCGATACGGCGCGAGTGTTCGCGGACTGAGTGGGACTGCCCGGGTTTCCCTGGGCGTCCTTTCGCCGTCGGGTCTCCTTGGCAGCCGTCCTCTGTTCGGCCCGCTTTACCTGTTCCTCCGGCGGGATCGGGCGGCGGCGCGCTGCGGCCTTCTCCTCGCGTACCTCGGCACCCCTCTGCACTGCCTCTGCGACCTTCTCCGGGGTGCTGCGCTTTCCCGTGGCCGCCAGGTACATCTCCACCCGGGCCCGATGGCCCTGCCGGGTCGTGCAGGGCTCTGCGATCTTCCGGCCGCACGCGGGGCAGTCCACGGTGAGTAGCTGTTTCATGGTGGGCATGGGCGGGGGGCTCGGCTTCGATCCGGCAACCCGCTTGTTCTTCCGGCGGGGCTGGGGAACAGAGCGCACGGCCTTCTTCGGCGCCTCGGTCTCCACGGTGCCGTCAGCACGGGTGACGGTGACCGGTCCGGCCGGCGGTGTGCTGTAGGACCGTAGGTTCGGGGTGGCGCTGTAGTGCTGCCCTGTTCTGCCACCGCTGCCGTGACGACGCGCGCGTTGCGACACCAACACCTCCCTGGACTGTGTTGGCAGCCTAGCGGCCGGGTGCCCCCTGGCTACGCAGATCGGGAGCACCAGGACGGTGTTTCACGCGCCGCACTGCAGGTGTGCGAGAGCAGGGCATTCCCAGCAGTCCGCACCGACCCCTGGACCGGGTCTGACCATCCTCCTGGGCAGGCCGTGACATGACGACGGCCGCACACGTTCTTGAGGTGTGAAGATCAAGCACGCCCATGCGGCCATGGCCCATCACGCCTCCTGCGGCTCGTGCAGCGGCAGGTTGCGCGGAGGCGGGCGCCGACGCGTAACAGCCATCAGCTCGGCTCGATCCCCCGACGGCGCGCCCACCTGCCTTAGAGGTTGATCATGAGACTTTCGGCTGGGGTGGTCGTTGGTCTGGTCATGGGGATACGTCAGTCGCGGCCGTGGATCGTTTCGGATGAACTGTGGTCGCTCATCGAGCCGTTGTTGCCCGTGCCGGGAACGAAGCTGGTCGAGGGCAGGCCTCGGATCCCGGGCTGGCAGGCGTTGTGCGGGATCCTGTTCGTGCTGCACACCGGTATCCAGCGGGAGTACCTGCCGCAGGAGCTGGACTTCGGTTCGGGGGACGTACTGGCGGCGGCTGGCCGCGTGGCGGCTCCCCCATGCGCAGCAGCCAGCACGGCCGTGGAGCCCTGCTCAGTTGCCCGGCGAACGCAGGACAGCCGGCTCGTTCCGCGCCATGGCAGCGAGGTCTTCCAGCAACGTATCGGCCACCAGCTCCTCGACCACGGCGATGCCGTGGTCCGTCATGGCTTGGGCTATCTCGTGGTCCCAGGGCGCTTCGGTGATACGTCCAGGGTGAGGGCCGAGCGTGTTGCAGGCGACGGCGGCTCGGTAGTCCGCTGCTGTCATACGCCAGGGGTGCGCCTGCGTCTTGTCCATGACGTATGCGGCAATGCGGATGCCTTCGCCGTCGAAGTCGCCGTGGTAGCGAAGGGAGGTCCCCTCGTCGGCGAGGAGGCGCAGGAGTTGAATCGCGGCGCTGTTGGGCCAGCCGGACGTGCAGACGAGGGGTGGGCAGTCGGGGCCGAAGCGGCGCAGGGCGAGGGCAACGATGCTGGGGTTTTCCACTACGTGGATGACATGTGGGGCGAGGGTGGGGGGCAAGGTGAGTTCGCCGGGGTTGCGGACCTGGGCGAGGGTGAGGCTGGCGGCCTGGCCGGCCTCGGTACACAGGCGGGTCATTCGGGTGAGTAGGCCGTCGCCACCGAGGCGTAGTCCGGCGACGATGACGGTGGCCGATAGCTCGTCGTCGGCGACGCCGGCGCGGCTCCACAGGGCGCGTCGTTGCGCTGAGGATTGTGGTGGAGCAGTGTCGTACAGGGTGGCAAGCGCGCGCAGGACGAGTGTGGACAGGGGGGTTCCGTCGTCGAGAGCGTGTGCTTGGCCGTTGAGGACGCGGGCGGCGAAGACGGGCAGGGGTTCAGCCTGGCTGGGGAGTTCGGCGAGTACCTTGAGCCCGTCGGTGAGTAGTGCACGGGTGCGCTCCACTGAGCCGCCGATCAGGCCTGCGGTCCGGCAGGAAGCGGCCCAGTCAGCAAGCACTGGCTGCGCCCGTAGCGTGTCGTGGCCGGCCAGCCAGGCCCACAATGTTGAGCGTTCGTCGTTTTGGCGGCGCCGCTCGCTGGCTCTATCGCCGAGCGGTCCAACAAGGAGGGTGAGAGCCTCTCGGACGCTTTGGCCGCAGAGTTCGGTGACGGCTTCCTCCACGTGGGCAAGGGTCACGAAGGGGCGAGGGCCTGGCAGGCGGTCGAGGCCGAGGAGGTCGGCGAGGGCTTCTTGTTGGGGCTCGTCCAGCGGTCCGAGGCGTATCCGCGTGACGGGGCGGCCGGTGGAGAAACGCTCGTGCAGCGTCTGCCACAGGGGCTGCAGTTCAGGGCGGCGCAGGGTGGCTTCGCCGGGGGCGGGTTCGGTGCCGCTCGTGGCGTTGGTGGTGGTCATTGCGCCTCCATGCTGGTGCCGTTCCAGACGAAGCGTGCGCTGGTGACGGCTTCGTCGTCACGGTCGGTGAGGAGTTGATGGACGGCGATGCCGGGCAGCTCGCGGTAGGTGCCCCACTCGTGGTCGGAGGTGATCATGAGGTCGAGGTCGAGTGCGGTGAGCAGGGCGAAGACTTGTCCTCGGTTGACGGTGTCGACGCCGACAAAGACCTCGTCGAGCAGGATCGGGCGGGGCGCGAGGGGCATGTCCTCGTAGTGGGCGGCGACGGCGGCGAACAGCGGCAGGTGCAGGGCGATGGCCTTCTCCCCGCCGGACAGAGCACCATGCAGTCGCTTGGTCAGTGGTTGCCAGCCGTGTCCGTCCGCCCGATCGAGACGGACGGTGAAGCTGTGCCAGGCGGTGTAGTCGAGCACCTCGCCGAGGTGCTCCTCCCAGCTCGCGGCTGTGTCGCTGCTCTTGGCCTCCTCGATGCGGGCGCGGAAGAAGGCGTGCAGGGCCTCCCGGTCGGACTCGGTGAGTCGACCGGGGTCCTTCAGGAGCAGCTGGCGGGCGGTGCGGGTGCTGTCGGGGAGGTCTGGGCGGACGTCCCAGACGAGCTGAACTGCGACGTTTGAAGCGGTTCGGACCCGCTCCAAGTGGCCGTTCATGTGCGCGACGAGTTCGCCGGCCCGGCGGATTCGAGCGGCAAGGTGACGGCGGATGTCACCGGTGAGGATCTGGTCGAACAGACGCCGCTCAGCGGTGTTGATGTCGCCGCGGCTGCGGTCGCGTTCCTGGGTGAGTGTGCTGAGTAGGCCAGCTGCCCCGACGCGTACGCCGTCCAAGCTGGCGGTGAAGAGCTGGACGTCGTCGTCGGGCTCCAGGTCCAGGTCGGCGCGGACACCGAGATGTCCACGAGCCTCATGGACGGCTTCGGAGAGACGGGTCGCAGCGTCGCCGAGGTTGCGTGGTGCGTGCGCAAGATTGGGCCACTGGACTGTGGTGGCGCGGGCGGCCTCCAACGTGGCCTTGGTACCGTCTGCGAAGGTGAGTTCCGGTTGGAATCCGGCGTCCTCGGCCAGGCCAACGAGGCACAGATGCCGAAAGCGGTGCGCCGCGCTGTCTCGGGCCGCGACGGCCTTCTCGCGTCGCTCGGCATCCTGACTGCTGGTGGCTTTCAGTTCTCCGATGCGGCCTTCCAAGTCCACGAGGAGACCGTTCGCCCGTCGGGCGTCGTCCCTGCAGCGGTCCCGTTCGGCGCGCGCCTGCGCGACGCGGGCGACGATCTGCCGGTAGTCCTCGCCGACGGTCGCCTCCACCGCATGCAGGCGCGCCGTCATCCCGGCGGCCTTTGCCGCAGCATCGGCTGCATCCTTAACCCGCTCGTGCGCGATGCGGCGGGACTGGTCCGCTTGCACCGCTTTCTGGCGTGCCCGCTCGGCGGTGGTAGCCGCTGTCAGGCGGGCATCGACCCAGCTGTCGGCGAGGTCACGAAACCGCTCGATGTCGCCGGACAGGGTCCGCAACCGGTCGCGGTCGGTGGGCAGTCCGTGTTCTGCTGCCCGGCGGCTCAGCACACGCAGGGCGTCCGCCACGCCGCTCTCGCACCCAGCAAGGCGCGCGGTCGCGTCGCGTACGACCTCGTCCCGGGCGGCCACCACCTCCTCGGCCCGGTCCCAGTCCCGTCGGCGGGCGTCGAGTTCAACGTGGTTGGGCCGGGCGTCTTGGTCGGCATCCAGCCGGGCGGCACGGGCGTCGAGCTCGTGGAGCTGGTCGTCGAGGGCGACGAGGGCGGCGTCCGTCTCCTGCAGGCGTCCGGTCAGTTCGGCGACCTTGCGTTGCCGAGTCCGCTGGCGGGCGAGAGCACCGATGAAGGCGGGTTCCGGCTTGCTCCAGGTCCCGGTAGCCAGCGCCAAGCGCCAGGCTCCTGCGGCAGAGACGGCAGCGGGATGATCGCTGGGCAGGGTAGTGCCGTACGCGACGCCAGCAAGGATTCGGGTCACCGTCTCGGCCGGGACGGGAATGTCCTGTTCTGGGTGCAGCACGTCGAGCAGGTTGGGCCCCGGGACAGTCGCGGCCAGGACGGCTTCGAGGCGGGTGTCATGACCCGGCAGCGTGATCTGATCCACAGGGCTGACCCACGCATCCAACAGACCCGAGGCCTCCAGCGCGGCTTCTACCGCTGCCTGGACGGAGACCGGCACACCTTCATAGAAGGCCACCAGCCGCCACAAGGGTGCTCCCGCCGCCGGGGTACGCACGGTAGTGCGCGTCAGCGGAACAGGCGGTGGCAGGTCGGTCTCGCCGTTAAGCCGACGCACCTCCTCCTCGAGCCTGGCCCGCTCCTCCCCCAGAGCCCGGCGTGCGACGTGTACACCGCCTCGCGCGGTGGTGATCTCCTGGTTCAGCGGTCGCGCGGCAGCATCGACCACGGCGCGCACCTCCGCTTCGATTGCCGCCCTGGCTGCCAGTTCGCCGGAGTCAGCAATGCTCAGCTCCGTACAGTGTGCAGCCCAGTCCAGCAGCCGTTGTGCCTGCCCGGCGACGGCGTCGTCCCAGGCTGCAGCGCTCTCGTCCCGGTGGACGATCGCTTCTGCGAGCCTGGTGCGTGCCTCGTCCAGCAGGCCCTCGGCAGTGCCCCGGTCACGTACGGTGCGGTCGTGCCCTTCGATGGCCTCGATGATGTGGGTGACCTGCTCACGTCGGACGGTGACCGCACCCCGCAGCAGTCGGCGTGCCGGGCGGGCTGAGTCCTGTCGCGGCATGCGAGGAGGGGCCGCGATATTTTCGGGTCGTCCTCTGCCTGTCCCGTTTGCTGGGCCGGCGCTGAAGGGTGGCGCCAGTTCCGTATCGAGAATCGCCCCCACCTCGTGGTGGACGGATTGCATGCCCGAGGCCCGGGCCGCTCGATGCGCTTCGTCTGCGGCTTCACGCGCGTGCTCATCGAGGGCGCGGGCATGCCCCGCAATCTCGTCGGCGAGCTTTTGGTCCGTCTCCGCTTCAGTCCCGGCGGACTCAGCGATGACATGCCGCTGCTTGGCGGCTGCCACCAGGTCTGCGGTGTCGCGGCGAAGTCGGTCGAGTTCCATCCCCTTTTGGTAGGCGTCGCTTTCCTGCAGCCCCTCGACGGTCTCTTCCAGGGCGTGCGCTTGCAGCTCCTGTTCGTCGCGCAGGATTTGGGTTGCTTCGCGTTGCGTGAGTGCCTCGTTGAGTTCCTCGGCGCTCTGGCGGGCGGCCCGGGTGAGGTCGTCCATGTCGGTCGTCGCGGAGATAAGTCCGGCCGCGCCTGCGCGCAGGACCCGGCGGGCGTAGGCGCGCTGGCGGGATGCGACGCTCTCAGCCGCCGCTACTTCGCCATCGAGCCGGTCGAGATGCTCACGCTGGCGGTCCAGACGCTCAAAGCCCTCGGCCAGTTCGGTGATCTCTGCCTCCCCCAGCGGGGGCAAAGCGCGCGACAGCAGGGTGGACAGCAAGGACGGGTCGAGTCGTTCGGACAGCTTGGGCTGGCGCAGCTGGAGCAGCGCGGACAGCAGCGATTCGTAGCGCTGCTCCGTCATGCCGGCGAACAGGGCGCGTCGGACAGCGTTGCGGTAGTCGGTGGCTGACGGGTACACCTCGCCTTCGTCGCGTAGCGCTTCGGCAAGAGCGGCCTTGGACAGCGGCTGCCCCGCCTCGTTGACGAGGGAAACGCCGTCGTGGTGAGCAATCCGAGAGCCGGTGGTGAAGTACTCAGCATGTGCCGTGCTGGTGTGCACGCTCGCGTGCAGGCGAGCACCGCAGCTGAACCACTGTTCGATGCCGTCGTCGTCGACGCGGCGAAACTCCATCCACACATACCCCACGCGCGTCTTGCCGGTGGCTCCCGCGCCCAGCATGTTCCAGTGCATGGTTCGTTCCGAGCCGCCGAACGTGGAGAGGCGGTTGGGACGCAGGCTGGCGTCGAAAAGGAAAGGGAGTAGCAGTTCCAAAGCCTTGGACTTGCCGGAACCGTTTTGGCCGCGCAACAGCAGGCGCCCTTGGTGGAAGGTGAAAGTTTCGTCGTAGTAGCGCCAGACGTTGAGGATGCCCGCACGGTGGGGCTGCCAGCGGCTTCGAGCGGCGTCCGACGCTGGGGCGGGGGGCAGTTCGGTGCTCTCCTCGGGCTGTCGCTGCAGGGGAAGCGTGCTCACGTTCACTGCGTGTCTCCTTGCGCGGCAACGCCCCTAAAAGCGGTAGTGCCTTGCGGATCGTTCTTCGGGCTCGGGCTCGTGGTCTGCGTCAAGCGGTAGCGGTATGCGGCCGGTTGTGCGAAGACGCGGTCCCCAGCTCTGCCGGCCAAGCCGACATCGAGCAAAACGCGCAGAGCGTCGTCGGCCAGGCGTGCCGGACCGTCCTCGGACTGATACGCCTTGGCCCAGCCCGGGAAGCGGCGCAACTGATCGGCTCCGGCCTCGGCCAGTTGCTCGGGCAGCATCCCCGCGGGCGTTGCACACAGCGGTTCGAGCAGGAGCAACGCTGCGACACGGACGGTGGAGGTGTCGTCAGGAAAACGGACGTCGGTGGCAATGCCATCCGGATCGACGAGAAGAAAACCCTCGGCCCGTTCTTCCAGGAGGAACCCAGCCTGTTCCACCGAACGGCGCAGGATCTGACGGCCAGTCAGGGAAGTGACATACGCGAGCTCGTCTTCGGTGAGATCAGCCCGATACAGCACGGGGTCATCGAAGAGCCGACGCAGCACCGAGTGGCGCAGCTTCAGGTTGCGTTGAGCGTCCGTGGCAGCGCTCTCGCCGGACACCTCATGGGCCGCCCCCTCGCCTACCGCGCCGCCGTAACGGCGCTCCTGGACCAGGCCGGTCAGGAGGTCCTCAAACCGCGCAGGCACCTCCTGCGGGGGCACGGCGAGGCGGGAGGCGCCGACAGGCGCGGCCGGCAGCCGCATCAGCAGCGTGCTGTCCACCCGGTAGAGCACCTTCGCCTCCGCAGAATCGACGTAGGCCTCGGTCGTGCCATCCACGACGCGCAGCACTTCGTACGACTCCAGCAGCTTCAGGACGTCGACAAACGCCATGCGCTCTGGGCGGTGGACCGGGTCGAACGCCGGCAGGGCTCTGTCTGCCGCTGTGGCCTGAACAACGCGGTCGGCGAGCATACCGATCGTCGTCATCGGCATCGACAGCAACTCGGCTGCGGTGATGCAGAACAAGACGTAGCGCCGGCGGTCGAACGGCGCTCGGCCCGACCGTGCCCTGCGCGCCGGGCGGGAACCATCAGGGCTCGCGCGGATCTTGGCGAGGCGGGCATACCCACGGCGGGACTCCACGACCAAACTCCAGCCGCACGTGTAGTCGAACCAACGAGCCAGCGGGTCACGACGACGTCGCACCAGTTCAAATCCGGTCGGGTCGGCAGCTTCAGTGAGCAGCGGACGGGCCAGAAGAAGACGGATGGCACGGGCGACCTCTTCGCGCTCCGCGGAGGCCAGTTGGTTGGCGAGCGTGCTCATCCAGCCGCCTCCTGCCCCGTGGCGACGCCAACTGCCACAAAAGCAGGCGCTCCGCCCGCGGCCAGGATGTGAACCACGTAGTCTGGGCCCGCCAGCGTCCCCTTCGTGGTGTGCAAGACGGCGGTGCGCGAGTCGGGCGGCGGCGCCAGCGTGACCTCCACCTGGCCATCCCCGGCCATAGCCCGTCGCAGACCACCCGCGTCCGCCGGGGCGGCCAGGGCCCGGCCCAACAGGTCTAGCAGGTGGTCGAAGACTGCCGGGTCCAGGGCGCCGAAGGAGGACAGCCGCACGGGGCCGTCCGTTGCCAGCGCCTGCCACGCGCGCGCAAGTTGCGCCCGCTGCGCACGTGCCCGCGCGGCACGCTCGGACCGCACCGCCGCAACGTCTCTCACCTTGCCGGTGCGGGTGAAGCGTTCGGTGCGTCCACTGGTCCGCAGCAACGCCGACACCTCCACCGCAGGCGCCTCGCGCCAAGAATGGGACGAGGGGATCAGCTCCGGGTCGAGGTGGGCGAGGTGGGCGTGACGTGCCGGGCCGAGGCCGAAGGCCGTCGACCACAGTCGATGCAGATCATCCTCCTCACCAGCGGCAGCGAACCAGCGCGCCAGTTCCCGAAAGTCCTGTACAGCGCTGGAGGACCGGCGCCGGGACTCATTGATGCGCTCCAGGACCTGCAGGAGCGAGACGATGGCGCGCCGGGCGATGTCGTGCAGCTGCTCAATCCGGGGGCGCGCCCCGTCATCGGGCAGGAACCAGGCCCGCAGGCCGGTCCAGCGTGCCCGCCGGCTCTCCAGCCAGCCAGCCGCGGGGTCCTCCCCCGGCACCGGTGGTAGCTCCGCGCCCCGCAGGGCCCGCTCGCGCAGCACCGCGATGCCCCGCCCTTCCACACGCGCCACGGCGGCGGCAACCATCTCGCCGCGCCGGTCGAGATTGACCAAGAACTCCTGGAGGTAGGCGACGGTGGCGGCCTTGACTTCACGAAATACGTCCAGGTCCACGCCCTCGGCGCGCAGGAGCCGCTGCAACTGACCGTTGAACGCCTTGGTGTTCTCCACCAGGGCCTCAAGATGGCCCTCCAGCTCCCGCAAGGTAGTGAAGATGCGGCGGTCGGCCGCGGCGGTTTCACCAGACAACACGGTCAGCTCGTCGAGCCGATCGATGATCGCCTCCAGCACCGCGGTCTGCAGCGCCCCCGTCGAGGCCAGCACCTCCAAAGCGTGCCGCAGCCCGGCCAGTGCGGCCTCGCCCCGGCGGGTCAGCGAGTAGGACAAGTTACGCCGCTCATACTCCTCGGCCGTACGGTAGTTCTCAGCATGGTTGTGCACCACATCGAGGAGCCCCCACCCCACCAGCCGTTTCAAGGTGTCGTGCAGCTCCTCGTCCTCGAGGTCCGCGATCCAGCCCACCGCACGCAGCCGCTCGCGTACGCCATCAAGCCCCAGCGTGGTCTCCAAGTACTCGCCGGCCACACCGAACGCCTCGAGGACGGCCCCATTGAGGTCTGCCTTCTCCCCCGTGGTGAACCGGAACATCTCCGGCGGAACCCTGCGCATGCCCCTACGTCCTCTCCTTCACCGCCACCCCTACAAGATCACGTCCGCTGCAGTGGTGTACCGACGGCCACTCCGTGATCTCGTTTTGAGGCTATACGGAGAGTTCGACCGAAAGGACAGTCCCAGCGGCTTCTGACCGAGTGGAGTGCACCGTCCTTATGACCGCGTTGACACCTCGTCTGCCACGGTCTAACGCAGCGTTGGTCGCCCCACCAGGACGGCATGCACTTTCCCATCCCTAGGCGTGGGTGCGCCGTCCACAAGTACGGCCGAAGCCAGCCCGCTGCCGACTCGGTCTCAGATCGTCCTGGCCCAGCCGGTGTGTGTGCACATCCCCTGCAGCGAGCAAGGCTTCCCGCAGCTGGAGCAGGGCTACAACAAGGCATCGCCCGGCAAGCTGCGACCTTCGCGTGAACCCATGCCATCGATGAACCCGCGCCGTGCTGAAGCAAATCGCTTGTGACGCGCCGTCGATACGTCTAGCCTGCAGGCAGGCAAGGAGCCTGGGAAAGTACCTGGGCCACCACCAGTCACGTTGAGGTACGGAGCGTCGGAAAGCACCCTCGCCACCACCTCCTCCTATTCCTGCGCACCCCTCCTGTCCGGCCGTTGCATGCCGGGCGGGCGAAAGGCATCCCCTTGACCATCTACTCTCAGCACGCCAACCGTGGGAAGACCCAGGTCCTGGCGACCTACCAGGGTCCGGACGGCGTCGAATCCAAGACTGTGACGAGCCTGGGCGACCCGCGCCTTGCCATACCGATCGTCGACGCCCTCAATCGAATCTCTGCCTTCGCCACCGTCCCTGTCAGTGTCCACGACTGCCGGGGACAGCGTGCGGACCACTACCCGCGCAAGCACCTTGCGGCACTCACGCAGGCTGCCGCCCGTGCTGATCTCCTCTGTGGCACCCACAGTCTCTGGTACGAGTACGTCTGTCTGCGGCTTCACCAGGCGTTGGCCGATCTGGACAACGCTCTAACGGGAGTGCCCGATACGGTCCGTCGGGCAATCTACTGCGAACTGGAGGTAGAAAAAGCCGAGTTGTGTGCGGCGCTTGATGACTTCTCGGGAACCTCCTCGCAACCCGAGACGGAGCAGACGCGTTGTTGGGAGTTCGCCCATCCCTTCGTAAAGCATGACGACGGAATCGATACTCTGAGCGACGAAACCCGCCAACGCCTCGACCGCCGTGAGGCAGGGCTCACTGCGGAGGAGCGCGAGAAGGCTGTCGCCGGCCTCCGTGTGCTGGTCACAGCGCACTCCCGGTGCACCGGAATATGGGCCACACTGGACGACCCCAGCTGCGAGCTCTTCGCCGAGCCGTACAACTCCGACGGTTTCTACATGACAATCCAGGCGCCGGAGCCTGGCGATAGCCAAGGGTGCTGGGAGGTCGAGGTTGGGCGTTGGGAGCCGGACGACCCCAACGAGGAGTACGGGGAGCACAGCAGTGCGACGGGCAGCACCGTGATCGGCTGTGCCCTTCCCGTTGCACCGGACGTCGACGAGGTCGCGCACTTGCTGAAGTCCGTGGAGGAGAAGCCGCTGCTGCTTGCTCAGTGGGCCCAGACTCCGGTAGACGCAGCGCTCGCGGGGACGACGACTGTGGTGACAAAGCGCTACGACTCCTGATCGGGCGTCCCCACAGGATTCCGATGCTGGCGATATAAGGGACTGGCCGCAGCGAGCTCGGCTGCGCGCCTTACCCTCATACGGGCCGCCTCACCCGCACGTATCGACACCATCGTCGGCGATGGCTGTGCTCTCAAGCAAGCCGTCGTGGCGCACGGGACGGGCTGGTCAGCCGCTCGGTCACCGATGCCGGCGGTGACCCGCCGCTCGTAGCGACAAGGCCACTTGATGGACTCCTGGATGAGGGCAGCGCCCATCGCAATGGCAGCCATCGGTCAACACCTCCCGTTCCACTGTTCAGGCCGCCCGGTACCAGCCTGAGCCTGCGTCCACTGCGCGTTGACCCCGGCCCACCTCAGTGGGGGCAGGCAAGAGGGCGCCATCCGATCTTCTGTACATCGATACGCTTGGAGTCCCTTGACCGTGGGCATTTCATCAATTCTCAGACACTGTCATACAGAGGAAATTCGAACTGCTCCGGCAGTAGCATGACGGCTTGTCAGTGCAAGGCAGCAGCCAGAACAACAGGGGGCGGCAAGGATGTCAGGCATCGGGTTGGCTGCGGCAATCGAGGAGCTGCGTCAGGAGCTCTACGAGGCTCAAGCTCGCGGCTCCAACCAGCAGTTCGCCTTCGGTATCGAAGAGGCTCAGTTGGAGTTGTTGCTCGAGCTACGCAACACCGGCAGGGCAGAAGGCAAGTTGAACTTCAGCGTTGCCACCGCCGGCGCGGGCGGCGAGCGCTCCACCACCCAGACCCACAAGCTGACACTGAAGTTGTCTGTCCGAGACCGAGCCGCGGGTGGCACCAGCCCCGACATCAACGACGACGACACCGGGACCTGGTGAGGTGGACCCTCGCAGACTGGTGCTGATTCGCAGCGGCACCGCCAAGCAACGCCGCAGTGTCGGCTCGGGTTATCTGATCGCTCCGCGCCTGGTTCTCACCGCTGGCCACGTCCTCACAGACAAAGACACTGGTGCCCCCTGGCCGCAGATCCGGGTGTGGGTGGGGCACCCACGCGAGGGCAATACCGTCTCCAGTCGGGCTGACCTCGTCTGGACTCATCCGCAGGGTCTGGACGTTGCACTCCTGCACATCCACACCGAGGTGGAGATGCCGGGTGTCGTCCGATGGGGGCATCCTGTCGGCAAGGCGCCACTGCGCTACGAGGGACTCGGCTTCCCTTTGGCCACTGCGACCGACGAAGGCCGCGACGCCGAGCACCTGCGAGGCGTGCTCCCCCCGCTGTCCGCAGGCGCTCGCGACCTCTACGTCCTCGACCAGGAGCCCGCGCCCGATCCTGTGGCCAACGGCCGCAAACCATGGGGAGGTGCGTCCGGAGCCGCGGTCTTTTGCGAGGATCACCTCGTGGGTGTGGTGATCCACGACTACCAGTCCTATGGCAACCGTCGCCTGCGCGCCTGCCCCGCGCGTGCCTTCACTCAAGACCTCGGCTTCCAGACCACGCTGCAACAGTACGCCGACGGTCCGCCACAACTGGCCAAGATCGGCGCGATCTTGCCGACGGCCCGACCCCCAGCCGAACGCCTGCCGATCGAGCAAGAGTTGGAACAGCTTCTGTGGCCGTTACTCGGGGACCCGGGGACCTGCTCGGTTCACACCCGAGCGCTTGCCCGCGCCCTCGGCTACCGGATACCCGCCGACTACGCCCCGTCCGTCCCCGACCTCGTGGCCCTGCTGTCGGTCCACCCCCGTGCCCTGGCCACCCTCAGCAGCACTGTGGCTCAGGCCGCCGTTGGCGAAGACGCACGCGCTCGACTGACGACGCTCCTGGCTCATGCCCGAGCTGCCGGGCTCGGCTCTCTGCTTTCCCTGGAGGAGTACGAGCTCCTTTTGAGCCTGCTGCGCGGCATCTGCAAGGAACACCCCGCCCTGCTGCCCCGCGCTGCACGGGAGAGCCTGCGCTACTCGGTGCTGCCCAACCCCCTCGCCCACACCTACCTCTCCACCGAAGACCTCGAACAGGTCGTCGACGAAATGGAGACCCTCTCCGACAGTGAGCATGTACCGGACGGAACGCCACAGGTGCCAGCCCTGTTGAGACTCGTCGAATACGTGGCCGCTGCCGTCGGGCAGGAGGGTAGGCAAGCGTTGCGCAGGTGGTCTGACCGTGTGGCCACCCGCACCGGAATCCACCCTCCGGTACTTAGTGAGCGTCGCACCGACGCCAACCGCTGGGCTGCCCAGGAACCCTCGCCGATCTCGCAGGTCCTGCTCGAACTGACCCACGATCGCGCAGCGCCCAAGGAGGGCTACTTCTTTCGTATCCTGCTCTCCCGGGCGGACGGCTCCCAGACCCCCCTCCACGAGGCGGAGAGCACCCCAAAGACCCCCGAGGAAGTAGCCCAACGCCTGCGCGACGCCGTCGAAACAGCAGCTAACGAGCCCGGTCAGTTGCCACACGTCCCGCGGGTGACTGTCCTGGTCGACCGCAAGGGACTTCACCTGCCTGTTGACGAATGGAATCCGGGTGCACCCAACGACTTCGTGCCCGACCAGCCGATCGGCGCCGAGTTCTGCATCACCCTTAGCTGTCCTGAGATGAGCACTCTGGTCAAAAGCCGCGAGCGCGAACATCGCCGGCGCCGGGAGAGCGGACACCGAAGCCCACTTGTCATCAGCGAGGACTGCGGCACTCGGCAACGTGTCAGACGACTGCTGGAGACCAGTCACCGCGACGCCACCCAAGTGATCCTTCACGGCCCCTATGAAGAGCGAACGGCCTTGTTGGAACTCTGCCTGGCGTATGGCGTTCCGGTTGTACTGTGGGATCGCGAGGCTGTTGGCTACGAGGATGCATCAAGGCTTCAGCCGTTGGATCCCACCGGACCACTCGCCGATCTGCCCGAGCGAGTGCGCGTCTTTCGGGGCGAAGCCTTCGACTTCCCGGAGATGGGGTCAGCCCGCCCTGCTCTTTTGTGGGAAGAGGTCTGTCGGCTTCAGGAGCCCCAGTCGCTGCAATTGAGGGACCCCCGGAGAGGAGCCCACACCTGATGACCACCCCACACCCCGAAGGCCACGACCGCGCCGGGGCCGCCAGCAGCGACTGGCGGCTCTTTCGCGGCGACGGGGCCTGCCGCGAGGTCACCTTTCCGCCTGCGCCACCCTGGCGTCGTTTTCCTCTGGAGGAGCCGTCGTCAGGGCAACAGTCAACCCTGCACCGGCCCTACCTCATCGACTCCGCCGAAGCCGACATCGTCAACGCGGCTCTCCACCTGCGCAGGCCCCTCCTTGTCACCGGGCACCCCGGCACCGGAAAGTCCTCCCTCGCCCACGCCATCGCGCACGAACTCGCCCTCGGCCGCGTTTTGCACTGGCCGGTCAACAGCCGTTCCACTTTGCAGGACGCTCTTTACCAGTACGACGCCATCGGCCGGCTCCGCGAGGCCAACCTTCGCCCCACTCCGGACGTTTCCGAACCAGGCATCGGCCAGTATGTCCGCCTGGGTCCCCTTGGCAACGCCCTCATTCCCCAGGAACGCCCGAGAGTGCTGCTCATCGATGAACTGGACAAAGGCGACGTCGATCTGCCCAATGACCTGCTCACCGTCTTTGAGGAAGGCGAGTTCGAAATCCCAGAGCTCACCCGCCTACCCGACAACCACTCCCCCGTGCATGTCCAGACCGACGACCCCGATGCCCCCGCACCAGTCGCCCGCGGGCGAATCCGCTGCCGGGAGTTCCCCGTCGTGGTCATCACCAGCAACGGCGAACGCGACTTCCCGCCCGCCTTCCTCAGGCGCTGTGTCCGCCTGGACCTTCGTGAGCCCGACGCACAGCGCCTGCGGGAGATCGTCGCCGCACACCTCGGCTACGAGGCACTAAACGACATCCACGACCTGCTGGAGGAATTCCTCAACCGTCGCGCGCCCGGCGATCTCGCCACCGATCAGCTCCTCAACGCCGTCTTCCTGCGCAAGGGCGGCGTCGACCTCGACGCCGACCGTCTCCTCGACGCCGTTTTGCATCAGCTCGGCGGGGCGGTTTGACGGCATGCTCGGGCGCCTGAGGGACGTATTGAAAGACAGCGGCGTAGACGTCTCCGACGAGGAACTCCTCGACATCCTGTGGCTGGCCAAGACCCTGCCCCAGGACACCGACCCACTGGCACAGGCACTCACGCTCAGCGCATCCTCACGGCAGCCCAACCGTGGCCACAAGGGTCCGTTCCCCGCGACCCAGGGCAGCGCCCCTCCTGCCGAGCAGTCGCCATCACAAGCGCCGTCAGGCCCCGGACCGGAACTTCCGCTGCACGCGGCACCCGAGTCAAACCCGAGCGAGGAGGCGGACGCGACTCGCAGAGCGCTCCCGATCCGCGTCCCCGACCATCGCCTGCTCGGCTCTCGCGAACTGCGGCTCGGTAAATCCCTGCGTCCTTTGCGGCAGCGCTTCCCCGACCGCCGCCGCCACGAGATCGACATCGCACGTACCGTGGCTGCCATGGCCGAGACCGGCCTGCCAGAAACCATCACCCGCCCCGCGCGAACCCGCTGGCTCTCTCTCGCCCTCCTGGTCGACGACGGAGTCTCCATGGTCCTTTGGCAGCGACTCGCCGCCGACGTGCGCATGCTGATGGAACGCGCCGGCGCCTTTCGGGACGTCCGCGTCTACGGACTCGACACCCGCAGCACCCGAGCCCCGCTGCTCAGCAACCACCCGTACGGAGGCGAGAAGGCCCGCCTACCCCCCGCGGGAATCAGTGACCCCACCGGAGACACTCTCGTCATGGTCGTCAGCGACGGCGTCGGCGACGCCTGGTGGGACAGCCGGATGCGCGAGGCACTCAACTTCTGGGCCGCACAGGGCCCCACCGTTCTCGTCCACGCCCTGCCTCCACGCCTTTGGGCGAGCTCCGGCGTCGCGGCCCAGCCATGGCAGATCACCACCCGCCGCCGTGGCGGCCCGAACACAGCCTGGCACGTCACTGATCCAGTCCTGCCACCTGACCTGGTCTCGTTCACGTCCGTGCCCATTCCGGTCCTTGATCCCTCGCCCTCCGCCATCGCTGAATGGTGCCGCCTGATCGCCTCGCCCAGCGCTACCGCACAACTCCCCCTCTGGACAGGTGGCCAGGCCCTTCCCGCCCGCCCCTATGTCGACACCCGTCACCCCCAAGGAGCGGAAGCCGTACTGCGTTTCCGTGCTGCCGCATCCCCGGAGGCCTACCGGCTGGCCGCACACCTAGCGGCTGTCGCTCCGGTCAGCCCGCCGGTGATGCGCCTCGTCCAAAACGCACTGGGCCCTCCCACCGACCTCGGGCACCTCGTGGAGGTCTTCCTCGGCGGTCTAATGCACCAGATCGACTCCGAGCGCCCAGCTCGCCTACCGCACGAACAGCGCTTCGACTTCCCCGAAGACACCCGCCGTGTTCTGCTGAGCGTGCTTCCTCCACGCGAACTGCACCGCACCACCCGGGCAATCGCCGACCACATGGAGAGCGGCGTGGGCCGCTCTCCGAACTTCACAGCGTGGGTGAGCCAGTTAAACGGACCGGCCATCGTGGGCACGCCCGACAGGTCCTTCGCCCTAATGAAGACCCGGCTGCTGCATCGTCTGGGCGTGCCCACGATTACGCAGAAAGCTCCGGATTCTAGCGGTCAACGCGAACAGGACAACACACGTCTCCGGTCGGTCTCAGCACCCCGCACCGGGGAAAGCGCTCAAGAGCCGCGCCGATTCCTAATCGCCACCGCTGTCTCTCAATATCTCAGGTGCCCGGAGTGGGACACGCCGGCTTTGGTGCCGGCACGCGAGCGCATCATCGACCTCTTCACGCACAAGCTGGGCTACCAGCATCACCCCACACCCGGCCTGGATCCCACCCGCGTCGAACTCGTCGACCAACTAAGGGCGTTCTGTAGGTCGCCGGACCGGCGCGAGGACGACCTGGTGGCGGTATACGTCTCGGGTCACGGGGAGGTCTTGGAAGACGGCAGTGAGCACATGCTGTTGCTCTCCGACACCGATCCCGACGACATCTCCTACACCGCGCTGCCGACAGTGGAACTAGCCCGGGCGATACTGCAGGGGACCAAAGTGCGGAGGCTACTACTGCTCCTGGATACTAGTTACGCTGGGCAAGGCAGCCTTGACGTGGCCGCGGCGCCATTCGTGCGGAACAATCCGTTCTGGGGGCGGGGCGCCGGCTCCGGGTTGTCGATCGTGTCCTCCGCTCAGCCGCACGAGCTGTCCGTGGCTGGTCTCTTCCCCCGTCTGCTCGCCGAGGCTGTCGGCAGCAGCGCCACGGCTGGGTATGCCCCGAACACACTGTCGCTGTCCGCCGTGGTGCAGCAGATGAACCACCACCCCGAGCGGCCTGGCTTCCAACGCATCAGCCTGTCCGAAATCGGCCTGACCGGGGAACCGGCCGCCTTTCTGTCCAACCCTCGCCACAGCCTTCCGCTCACCGATGTGAACCTGTTTATCCAGCAAGCCTCGGAGTTCGACGCACAAGCCCGGCGCCGCACGACGGAACTCAGCCGACGTCTGCTGGTGCGTGCCATGGGTCATCACGACAATGGCAGCCCGAGCTGGTGGTTCTGCGGCCGCCACAGGGCCCTCGCCGACCTCACCGCTTGGCTGAATGACACCGCCGGGCCGGCCTGCCAGGTGGTCACCGGGGACCCCGGCTCCGGCAAAACCGCCGTGCTCGGCCTGATCGCCGCCCTTACCGACTCCGAACTGCGCGCTACCGTGCCCGTGGACACTCTCGGCCTCGCTCCTGATTTGGTGCCGGGCCTGGGAGTAGTCGATGTGGCCATGTACGCACAGCACCTCACGGACACCGACGTCTTAGCCGGCCTGGCCGCCGCAGCGAAGGTACGTGCTGACACCGTCGGCGAAATCCTCGAAGCGCTGCATACGCGGGACAACAGGCGGCCGTTCACTGTTCTCCTCGACGCCCTGGACGAGGCCGCCACCCCCAACACCCTGTGCACACAAATCCTGCGCCCACTGATCAACCACTCGAACGGACGGATCCGGTTTCTGCTCGGCACCCGCCGCTTCCTACTCAACCATCTAGACATCGACTCCACACGGGTCATCGACCTCGACGATCCCCTCTACGCCGATCCCGCGGCGCTGCAGGCATATATCGCTCGCACCCTCCTCGAAGCCCACCCGGCCTCGCCCTACCGGCACAGCCCCGAGACGGTGCCGCCCGTGGCGGAGGCAATCACCAAAGCTGCCGGCAGGTCGTTCCTCGTCGCCCGTATCACCGCGAGCGCCTTGGCCGCAGCCGAGCACGTCGTGCGCGATCCCTCGGACCCTGCCTGGCTTGCAGGCCTGCCACATCTGCCCGGGCAGGCCATGCTCATCGACCTCAACAACCGCCTCGGCACCACCGCCCAGCTCGCCACCGACCTCCTGCGCCCTCTGGCCTTCGCCCAGGGGCAGGGCCTGCCCTGGGCGGACATCTGGGCCCCCCTGGCCTCCGCGATCGCCGGCCGGGCTTACACCGACGATGACCTTCTGTGGCTGCGCAGCACAGCCGGCTCCTATGTGATAGAGACCGTCGAATCCGGCCACTCCGTCTACCGCCTCTACCACCAAGCCCTCGCCGAACTCCTGCGTGAAGAAGACGCACAGGCCATCCACACGGCCTTCACCGATGTCCTGACCAGCCAGGTGCCGCATCGCAGCGACGCCACCCGCGACTGGTCCCACGCCCATCCCTATGTCCTCACCCATCTGGCATTTCACGCCACCCAGGCTGGGCGGCTCGACGAAGTCTTGGGCGACGCGGAGTACCTTGTCCACGCCGTTCCCGAGGGCCTCACACCCCACCTGAAGCACGCACGCACCGAGTCCGCCCGGCTGGCCGCCGAGGTCTACCTCACCTCTGTCGGGGACGGCCTGCACACCGCCACCCCTCCCGAGCGCCGCCAAATCCTCGCCCGCAACGCCGCACGCGCAGGCGCCACCACCTTGCAGCAGCAACTAGCACGCCGCATCCCCGAGGGCGACGAAGGCGTGTAAGCGCAGTGTTCTGCTGTCGGCCAAGACCGTCGCCTTTTCGATGGCATGGGCGACAGGATCGTCACATGCAGCCGATCTTCGTTCTCGTGCACAGTCCGTCCTTGGGTCCCTCGACCTGGCACCCTGTGGCCGAACACCTGACGGCGGCGGGATACCAGGTGCGGGTGCCGTCCCTGCTGCACATAGGCTCCGGTGCTCCGCCCTTTTGGCCTCGTATCGTCAGCGCCGTCCGCGACAGCCTCCGGCAGGTCTCGGCTGGCAGCCCGGTCACGTTGGTGACACACAGCAACGGAGGCTTGTTCCTCCCGGCGATTCGCTCGGGCCTCGACCATCCGGTGACCAGCTCGATCTTCGTCGATGCCGCATTGCCGTCCCGAATCGGACTGACCCCCGTCGCCTCACCCAAATTACTGGAGTTCCTTCGCCCGATGGCTGTGAACGGCAGGCTGCCACACTGAACCGACTGGTGGGACGAGGCAGACGTCGCACCCATGTTCTCTGATCCGATAGTGCGGCAGACAGCCATTGAGGAGCAGCCCACCTTGCCGCTGTCCTACTACGAGCAGCACATCCCGGTCCCCGACGACTGGGATGACCATCCCTGCTCCTACTTGCTGTTCGGCCCTCCGTATAACGACGTTGCCGCCGAGGCACGCGAGCGTGGCTGGCATGTGGCACACCTGCCCAGCGCACACCTCCATCAGATCATCGACCCTGTTGACACAGCCCGGCACCTCGTCGAACTTGCCATTACGACTTGATCCAAGTCCGATGCGCGTCCTGACTGATCATTTCAGATTGAGGTGCGGAGTCATCGCAGGTAGATGATGCCGCAGGTCAGCTCCAGGAGGCCTTGGTGGAGGTCGCCGCGGCGTTCATAGCGGGTCCGGAGTCGTTGGAACTGGTGGAGCCAGGCGGTTGGGTCGGCCGCGCGGTGAGGTGCTCGCCGTGGGGCGAGTCCTGTTCCGCGCAGCCTCCCGCCGAATCGGACATGAGCGATCCCGAGTTCAAGTCCTGTTTCCTCGCGAAGCTCCCGAGCCAGAGCTTCCACTGGCTGTTCACCCGGGTCGATCCCTCCGCCTGGCAGGTGCCACAGCCCAGGCGTGAAGATCGGTGAAGAATCCGACAACCGAGCCAAGAGCAGGCAATCGTCCTCCACCGCGATCCCATACACAGAAACGCGGATCTGCGTGCGACTACCCACCGGCCCGATCCCTCCCACGCCAGATTGCGGCCGGAGCGGAACTCTAGCCGCATCAAGATCTACTTTCGCAACAGACCCTAGAGGTTCTTGAAGGCGGGCACCTGGTCTTCGTCAGTGCCTGTTCCTGAGGCTGACATGACAGGTTCCCGGTCGTGACCGGTCGGCGAACGGCTTCGAACGGCACATCGCCGACCTGCGAGCCGCGCTGGAGCACGCGGCCCGGCTGCCGCACTTCTGCGCCGGGCGCGAGGCAGCCACCGGCCCCGTATAACCCGTTGACGGGCGTGCCGCCCAGTCCCGACGATCAGGCGCATGTCTGCCGCCCTGGCGCCTATGCGCTACCGCCCGTTCCGTCACCTCTTTATCGGTACGACGGCCAACCTGCTCGGCAACGGAGTGGCGCCGATCGCCCTGGCCTTCGCTGTGCTGGATGCCACGGGCTCGGTCGGCTCGCTCGGGCTGGTGGTCGGCGCCCACTCCCTCACCGGCATCCTCTTCCTGCTCTACGGCGGAGTGTTGGCGGACCGGCTGCCGCGCGGCCCGCTGCTGGTCGGCAGCAGCGTGGTCAGCGCCGCGAGCCAGACGGTGGTCGCCGCCCTGGTCCTCACCCACAACGCCGCCATCCCCCTGCTCATGCTGCTCGCCGCGGTCAACGGGGCGTCCAGTTCCTGTTACCAGCCCGCTGCCCAGGCCCTGCTGCCCCAGACCGTGCCGGCCGAGTCCCGCCGCGCCGCCCTCTCGCTCTCCCGCATCGCGGGCAGCAGCGCGGCGATTTTGGGTGCCTCGCTGGGCGGCGTACTGGTCGCCGCGGTCGGCCCCGGCTGGGGCCTGGCCGTCGACGCCCTCAGCTTCGCGCTCGCCGCCGCGTCCTTCGCACTGGTCCGCGTCCAGGTCGCACCGCCCGCGCCCAGCCCCGGCGTGGTGCATGAACTGCGGATCGGCTGGCGGGAGTTCACCTCCCGCACCTGGGTGTGCGTGATCGTGGTGGCCTTCTGCTTCCTCAACGCCGGCCTCACGGCCTGTTTCACCGTCCTGGGGCCGGCCGTCGCCGACACCACCACAATCGGCCGTACCGGCTGGGGCCTGGCCGTCGCCGCGTCCTCACTCGGCGCGGTCGCCGGCGGCATGCTGTCGCTGTACTGGCGACCCCGGCGTGCGATCCTGACCGGCTGCGCGCTGATGGGCCTGACGGCGATGACCCCGCTGCTGCTCGCGCTCGCCCCGCATACCTGGGTGCTGGTCGTGGCCAACTTCGTGGCGGGCGTGGGCATCGAGCAGGCCGGCGTCGCCTGGTACTCGACGCTTAACGAGCAGATCCCCGAGGACCGCCTGGCCCGCGTCTACGCCTACGACGATCTTGGCTCCTACCTCGCGCTCCCGCTCGCCCAGTTCGCCGCCGGGCCCGCCGTAGTCCTTCTCGGGCTCCATGCCACCCTCTACGCGGCCGCCGCTCTCATTCTCCTCGCCACCCTCACCATGGTCGCCACCCCCTCCGTCCGCGCCCTGGCACCGAAAACAGCAGAACCGCTGCCCGCCTCCGAAGACCCGGTGCCTGGCTGAGCTCGACAGTTCGTGGGAGAGCGGACTCCCGGCCGGGAGTCCGGGCCGGTAGGTGGAGTTGCCGACCGTGAACTTGAGAACGATCAGTCCCGGTTGGCCTCGCGGGAGGGCGCCTGTCCGCTTCGGCGGGAGGTCCAGCGGGTGATGTGCCTGGTCATCAGCGTGATCGCAGCCCAAGTGATCAACGATTCCGAGTGCTGGACGAACCGTTCGCAGTCACGGGCATGACGGCGGGCGTGCATGATCCATGCGAGCGACCTCTCAACGACCCAACGACGCGGCAGGATGACGAACCCGGGGGGTTCGGCGGCCGACTGACGGTCTTGAGGGTCAGCCCGAGGTGCTTCTTCGCCTAGGTCACGAGCTGTCCGGCATAGCCGGAATCGGCCCAGACGATGGTGATCTCCGGGTGCATCAGCTGCAGTCGGAACAGGACTTCCTTGGCCGCCTCGCGGTCGGTCATGTCGGCTGGGGTGACCATGGCGAACAGCGGCAGGCCCTTCGTGTCGACGACCAGGTGCGCTTGCGTCCGTTGATCTAGAGGGCGTCTGAAAAGCCTGTCAGCGGGCAAGTTGCCTGGTAGCGGGATGGTGTCGCACTTTCGGGGGCTGGGGTGTGCGGGCTGCGTACCCGTTACTCGACGGATCTGTCCGATCCGGAGTGGGAGATCCTCCGTCCGCTGG
>NZ_JBVJMD010000077.1:0-27822 GCF_055584385.1 Streptomyces sp. NPDC104096 | reverse complement strand
CACGTGGGAGACGTTCGAGCGGGCCGGCATCGACGCGGAGTCGGTGCGCGGCAGCCGTACCGCAGTCTTCGTCGGCTCCGGCTACCAGGACTACGTCAACCTCCTGGTCGGAGTGGGCGGCGAGTCCGACGGCCATCTCGGGACCGGCAACTCCGCCAGCGTCATGTCCGGCCGTATCGCCTACACCTTCGGCCTGGAGGGCCCGGCGGTCACCGTCGACACGGCGTGTTCGTCTTCGCTGGTGGCGCTGCACTGGGCGGTCCAGGCGCTGCGCGGCGGCGAGTGCTCCATGGCGCTGGCCGGCGGCGTGCAGGTGATGACCACGCCCACTGCTTTCGTGGAGTTCAGCCGCCAGCGCGGGCTGGCCCCTGACGGCCGCTGCAAGGCGTTCGGTGCAGGGGCCGACGGCACCGGGTGGGCGGAGGGCGTCGGCATGCTCCTGGTGGAGCGGCTGTCCGAGGCCCGCCGCAACGGGCACCGGGTGCTGGCCGTCGTCCGCGGCAGCGCCGTCAACCAGGACGGGGCGTCCAACGGACTGACCGCGCCCAACGGCCCCGCGCAGCAGCGGGTCATCCGTCAGGCCCTGGCATCGGCCGGCCTGTCTCCCGCCCAGATCGACGTCGTGGAGGCGCACGGTACGGGGACGACGCTGGGCGACCCGATCGAGGCGCAGGCACTGCTCGCCACGTACGGCCAGGACCGCCCCGGAGGACAGCCGTTGTGGCTGGGGTCGTTGAAGTCCAACATCGGCCACGCCCAGGCCGCCGCGGGTGTCGGCGGCATCATCAAGATGGTCATGGCGATGCGCCACGGCGTGCTGCCGCGGACCCTGCACGTGGACGAGCCGACGCCGCACGTGGACTGGTCGGCGGGCACGGTACGACTGTTGACCGAAGCCGTGCAGTGGCCGGAGACCGACCACCCGCGCCGGGCCGCCGTGTCGTCCTTCGGCGTCAGCGGCACCAACGCCCACACCATCATCGAACAGGCCCCGCCGGCCCCGGACGAGGAGCCCGCGGAGGCTCCCGCCGACGGCCCCCTGGCCTGGATGCTCTCCGCCAGGAGCGACGCGGCGCTGCGGGCCCAGGCGGCCCGGCTGCTGCCCTTGGTACGGGGCGAGGTCCAGCCGCGGGACGTCGGGTTGTCGCTCGCCACGACCCGCGCGGCGATGCGTCACCGGGCCGCGGTCGTGGGGGAGAACCATGAGGAACTCCTCCTCGGACTGAAGGACTTGGCCGCCGGGACCCCCTCGTCCCGTGTGCTGCTGGGGCGTCCGGCCGGCGGCAGGACCGGCTTCCTCTTCTCCGGGCAGGGTTCGCAGCGCATCGGCATGGGGCGCGAGCTGTACGCGGCGTTCCCTGCCTTCGCCACGGCCTACGACGAGGTGTGCGCACACCTGGACGCCCCGGTCGACGTCGATGCCGCGACGCTTCACCGGACCGGGTGCACCCAGCCCGCGCTCTTCGCGGTCGAGGTGGCCCTGTTCCGGCTCCTCGAATCCCTGGGCGTGCGGCCCGACTTCGTAGTGGGCCACTCCGTGGGCGAGATCGCCGCCGCGCATGTGTCCGGTGCACTGTCCCTCGGTGACGCGGCGAAGCTGGTGTCCGCGCGTGCCGCGCTGATGCAGGCCCTGCCCGCGGGCGGCGTGATGGTCGCCGTGCAGGCCACCGAAGAGGAGGTCCTGCCCCACCTCACCGACGGGGTGAGCATCGCCGCGGTCAACGGCCCCTCGGCGGTGGTGGTTTCCGGCGAGGAGACCGCGGCCCTGGCGATCGCCGCGGGCTTCGCCGAGCAGGGCCGCAAGACGTCCCGGCTGAAGGTCAGTCACGCCTTCCACTCGCCGCTGATGGACCCGATGCTGGGGGAGTTCGCCGCGATCGTCCGTGGCCTGGCCTTCGAGAAGCCGCAGTTACCCGTCGTCTCCAACCTCACGGGTCGGCTCGTCGAGGCCTACACCCCCGAGTACTGGGTCCGGCACGTCCGCGAGGCCGTCCGCTTCGCGGACGGCGTACGGACCCTGCACGACCTGGGCGTGAAGACCTTCGTCGAGATCGGCCCGGGCGGTGTCCTGAGCGGTATGGCGCAGGGCTGTGTGGACGACGTCGTCACCGTCCCCGTACTCCGGGCCGACCGCCCCGAGCGGCAGGCACTCGTGACGGCCCTGGCCCAACTGCACACGCACGGCGTGTCCGTGGACTGGAACGCTTTCTTCGCCGGTGCGCGGAAGACCGACCTGCCGACCTACGCCTTCCAGCACGAGCGGTACTGGGTCGACGCCCCGGACAAGGCCGCCTCCGTGGCGGATCCGGTGGACGCGGAGTTCTGGGAGACCGTCGAGCGCGAGGACCTGCGGGCCCTCGCCGAGACCCTGGACATCGGCGCCGGGGACGCGTTCAGCGACGTGCTGCCGAAGCTGTCGTCGTGGCGTCGGCAGCGCAAGGAGCAGTCCACCGCCGACGACCGGCGCTACCGCGAGTCGTGGAAGCGCCTGGGCGGGCCCGCTCCGGCCGGCACCGGTGGCACCTGGCTGTTCGCCGTGCCGGAGGAGGAGAACGAGCAGATCGCCGCGGTCCGCACGGCGTTCACCGCTCGCGGCGCCACTCTGAAGACGCTGGTCGTCGGCGCGGCGGGCGACCGCGCCGCTCTGGCCGGGGAGCTGGCCGGGATCGGGCCGGTCGACGGCGTGCTGTCCCTGCTCCTCACCGGCGCCCCCGTGCTGCCCACCCTGCTGCTCGTCCAGGCCCTGGGCGACGCGGGCGTCGACGCCCCGCTGTGGTGCCTCACCTCGGGCGCGGTGGCCGTGAGCGGCTCCGACGCGTTACGCGACGCCCGGCACGCCCAGGTCTGGGGCCTGGGCCGCACCGTCGCCCTGGAGCTGCCCCGGCGCTGGGGCGGCCTGATCGACCTGCCGGAGTCCGTCGACGACCGGGCCGCCGCACGCCTGGCCGACGTGCTGGGACAGGCGCTGACGGGCCGGTGGGAGGAGGACCAGCTCGCCGTCCGCGCCTCCGGCGTCTTCGCCCGGCGGCTCGTCCACGCACCGGCACGGGCCGTCACGCGCCGCTGGCAGCCCCGCGGGACCGTCCTCGTCACCGGTGGTACGGGTGCGCTGGGCGGGCACGTCGCCCGCTGGCTGGCGCGCGGCGGCGTCGAGCACCTCGTCCTCACCAGTCGCCGGGGCGCGGACGCCCCGGGCGCCGCCGCCTTGCGGGGCGAGCTGGAAGCCCTGGGCGCCAGCGTCACGCTCGCCGCCTGCGACGTGGCCGACCGCGACGCCGTGGCGGCCCTGCTCGCCGAGCACACCTTCACCGCCGTCGTGCACGCCGCCGGAGTCGCCGACGCCGGTACGGTGGATGCCACCACCCCGGACGCCTTCGCCGCCGCGCTCGCAGCCAAGGCCGGCGGTGCGGCGCACCTGGACGAGCTGCTGGGCGACCAGGAGCTCGACGCCTTCGTCCTCTTCTCCTCCGTCTCCGGCGTCTGGGGCAGCGGCGGCCAGGCCGCCTACGCCGCCGGCAACGCCTTCCTCGACGCTCTCGCCCGGCAGCGCCGCGACCGCGGCCTCACCGCGACCGCCGTCTCCTGGGGCCCCTGGGCCGACGGCGGCATGGTCGAGGACGGCGACGACGAGGAGCGGCTGCGCCGCCGCGGCCTGCGCGCGATGACTCCCGCATCGGCGATCACCGCCCTGCAGCACGCGCTCGACCGCGACGAGACCCTGTTGACCGTGGCCGACGTGGACTGGCCGCGCTTCACCGTGCCGTTCACCCTCGGCCGGCCCAGCCCGCTGCTCGGCGACCTCCCCGAGGTACGGGCGACGCTCGCCGAGGACACCCCCGGGACGGGCCACGGCTCCGGGGCACTCGCCGAGAGCCTGGCCCGGCTGTCGCACGAGGACCGGGCACGCGCCCTCGTGGACCTCGTGCGCACGTACGCCGCCGCCGTCCTCGGCCACCGCGGAGCGGGCGCAGTCGAGACCGACCGGCCCTTCCGGGACCTCGGCTTCGACTCCCTGACCGCGGTGGAACTCCGCAACCGCATCAACGAGGCCACCGGCCTGGCCCTGCCCACGACGCTGGTCTTCGACCACCCCACGGCCGCGGACCTCGCCCTCCACCTGCTCGCCGAACTCACCGGCGGCCAGGACGCGAAGGCCACGGCCGCGGCGGCCGCCGCGATGCCGGCCGAGCCGATCGCCATCATCGGCATGGCCTGCCGCTACCCGGGCGGTGTGCGCTCGCCCGAGGACCTGTGGGAGCTGGTCGCCTCCGGCCGCGACGCGATCTCCCGCTTCCCCGGCAACCGCGGCTGGGACGTCGAGCAGCTCTACCACCCGGACCCCGATCACCCCGGCACCACGTACACCACGCAGGGCGGATTCCTGCACGACGCGGACGAGTTCGATCCCGCGGTCTTCGGGATCAGCCCCCGCGAGGCCGTCGCCATGGACCCGCAGCAGCGCCTGTTGCTGGAGACCACCTGGGAGGTCTTCGAGCGCGCCGGGATCGCCCCGCACGCGATGCGCTCCACCGTCACGGGCGTCTTCGTCGGCTCCGGCTACCAGGACTACACCGGCCGCCCCCTCAAGGTGCCCGACGGCGTCGAGGGCTACATCCCCAGCGGCAACGCGGCCAGCGTGATCTCCGGGCGGCTCTCCTACACCTTCGGACTGCAAGGCCCCTCGGTCACCGTCGACACGGCGTGCTCGTCCTCGCTGACCGCCCTCCACCTCGCCGTGCAGGCGCTGCGGGGCGGCGAATGCTCCATGGCACTGGCCGGCGGCGTGATGGTGATGGCCGGACCGTCCGCTTTCACCATGTCGAGCCGGCAGCGCGCGCTGTCCGCCGACGGCCGCTGCAAGGCGTTCTCCTCGTCCGCCGACGGCACCGGATTCGCCGAGGGCGTGGGCCTGGTCCTGGTGGAGCGGCTGTCCGACGCCGTGCGCAACGGGCACGAGGTCCTGGCCGTCGTGCGGGGCAGCGCGGTCAACCAGGACGGCGCGTCCAACGGCCTGACCGCGCCCAGCGGCAGGGCCCAGCAGCAGGTCATCCGGCGGGCGCTGGCCAACGCCCGGCTCGCCCCGGACGAGGTGGACGCCGTGGAGGCCCATGGCACCGGAACCCGGCTCGGTGACCCGATCGAGGCGCAGGCACTGCTCGCCACGTACGGCAAGGAGCGTTCCGAGGGCCGACCGCTGTGGCTGGGCTCGCTGAAGTCCAACATCGGCCACGCGCAGGCGGCCGCGGGCGTCGGCGGCGTCATCAAGATGGTGATGGCCATCCGCAACGGCATCCTGCCGCGGACGCTGCACGTCGACGAGCCGACCCCGGACGTCGACTGGTCGGGCGGGAACGTGCGTCTGCTCACCGAGCAGACCGCCTGGCCCGACCGGGACAGGCCACGGCGTGCGGCCGTCTCCTCGTTCGGGATGAGCGGCACCAACGTGCACACCGTCATCGAGCAGGCTCCGAAGACCGCGCCCGCCGCGGAGGGCGACTCGGCTCTGAAGACCGCGCCCGCCGCGGAGGGCGACTCGGCTCCGAAGACCGCGCCCGCCGCCGAGGGCGATCCGGCCCCGAAGACCCTGTCAGCCGCCGAGGGCGAGCCGCCTCCGCGTACCGCGCCCGCCGCCCAGGGCGTGCAGGCCCCCGCGGCGCGGGACACGACCGACGCCCCGCTCCTGGACGTGTACCCGTGGGCGCTGTCGGCGAAGACCGCCCGGTCCCTGCGCGAGCAGGCCCGCCGGCTGCTGCACCACCTCGACCGCGCCGAAGGGCTCTCGCTGCCCGACGTCGGCCGCGCCCTCGTCACCACACGGACGCAGCTGGAGCAGCGGGCCGTGGTCGTCGGCCGTGACCGGCACGAGCTGCGGGCCGGGCTCGCCGCGCTCGCCGACGGCGAACCCACGGACACCGTGGTCCAGGGTGCCGCCGCGGCCTCCGGCAAGGTCGCCCTCGTCTTCCCCGGCCACGGCTCGCAGTGGACCGGGATGGCCCGCGAACTGCTGCACACCTCCCCGGTCTTCGCCGAGCAGGCGAAGGCCTGCGCCGAGGCGTTCGCCCCTTATCTCGACTGGCCGCTGCTCGACGTCCTGCGCGCCGAGCCCGACGCGCCGGACGTGGCCGAGGTGGAGGTCGCCCAGCCCGCGCTGTTCACGGTGATGGTGTCGCTGGCCGCCCTGTGGCGCTCCTACGGTGTGACGCCCGCCGCCGTCGTCGGCCACTCGCAGGGCGAGGTCGCCGCCGCGTACGTCGCGGGGGCGCTGACCCTGGACGACGCGGCCCGGATCGTGGCCCTGCGCAGCCGCTCGCTGACCAGGCTCATCGGCAAGGGCGCCATGCTCGCGGTCGCCATGCCCGCCGACCGGGTGCGCGCGAGGCTGGAGAAGTACGGGGACCGGCTGTCGGTCGCCGCCGTGAACGGGCCCGCCGCCCTGACCGTCTCCGGAGAGCCCGAGGCGGTCGACGAACTCCTGGCGGAACTCGAAGCCGAGGGCGTGCGCGTGCGCAAGGTCCGCGGCGCCACCGGCGCCGGGCACTCCGCCCAGGTCGAGAGCCTGCGCCCCGAACTGCTCGACCTGCTGGCCCCGGTCGCGCCGGGCACGGCGGACATCCCCTTCTACTCCACGGTGACCGGCACCGTACTGGACACCACCGCCCTGGACGCCGGGTACTGGTACCGCAACGCGCGGCACACGGTGGAGTTCGAGCGGACCGTACGGTCGCTGCTGGCGGACGGGCACGGGGTGTTCGTCGAGTGCAGCGCGCACCCGCTGCTGGCCGGCTCGGTGCAGGAGATCGCGGAGGAGGCCGGTGCCGAAGCCGTGACCGGCGCCTCGCTGCGCAGGGACCAGGGCGGCATGGACCGGTTCCTGCGCTCCGTGTCCGAACTTCATGTGAGCGGCGTGCACGTCGACCTGACGGTCCCCTTCGCCGGGCGTCCGGTACGGCGCGTGGACCTGCCGACGTACGCGTTCCAGCGGCAGAGGTACTGGCTGGAGAGCGCCGACCCGGCGCCCGCGGGCACCGATCCGGTCGAGGCCGGGTTCTGGGAGCTGGTGGAGAACGCGGACCTGTCCGGGCTCGCCGACGAACTCGGAGCGGACGACGCCGGCCTCGTCGGCCCGGCCCTGCCGGTGCTGTCCGCGTGGCGTCGGCGCAGCCGCGAGAAGTCCACGGTGGACGGCTGGCGCTACCGCGTCTCCTTCCGGCGGCTGACCGATGACCCGGCCCCCGGCCTGGACGGTCTGTGGCTCGCCGTCCTGCCCGCCGGACTGGCGGACGAGCAATGGGCGCCCTGCGTCGTCGGTGTGCTCGGCGCCCACGGCGCCAAGGTGCGGGTCGTCGAACTCCCCGTCGACTGCGACCGGTCGCAGGCCGCGAAGCGGCTCGTCGAGGAACTCGGCGGCGAACAGCCCGCCGGTGTCCTGTCGATGCTCGGCCTCGCCCCCGGCCGCCACCCGGCCCACCCGACGCTGTCCGCGAGCCTCGCCACGACCGTCACCCTGCTCCAGGCGCTGGGCGACGTGGACGTCCGGGCACCCCTGTGGTGTGCGACCCGCGGAGCCGTGTCCACCGGAGCCGCCGACCCGCTGCGCGACGCCGACCAGGCACAGCTCTGGGGCCTGGGCGTCGTCGCGGCACTGGAACTGCCCCGGCGCTGGGGCGGTCTCGTGGACCTGCCCGAGAGGCTGGACGAGCACGCGCTGCGCCGCCTGGTCGCAGTGCTGGCCCGGCACGACGAGGATCAGCTCGCCGTACGTGCCGACGGCGTGTACGGCCGGCGCATGGTCCGGGCACGGCCCGCCGACGCGGAGCCCGCGACACCGTGGAGGCCTCGCGGCACCGTCCTGGTCACCGGCGGAACCGGCGGCGTGGGCAGGCACCTGGCCCGCTGGCTGGCCGGCGCGGGCGCGCAGCACCTGGTGCTCACCAGCAGGAGCGGACCCGACGCCCCCGGCGCGCGGGAACTGCACACGGAGCTGACCGCCCTGGGCGTCGAAGTCACCATCGCCGCCTGCGACATCGCCGACCGCGACGAGGTCGCGCGGCTGCTCACCGGCATCGAGTCCCGGCACCCGCTCACCGCGGTGCTGCACGCCGCCGGCACGGCACGGTCGTCCATGCTGGCCGACGCCGGTCTCGACGAGTTCGCCGAGACCGCGGCCGCCAAGGTCACCGGCGCCGTCCACCTCGACGAACTGCTCGACGGCCGTGAGCTGGACGCGTTCGTCCTCTTCGCCTCCGGGGCCGGCGTCTGGGGCAGCGGCGGGCAGGCCTCCTACGCCTGCGCCAACGCCTTCCTCGACGCCCTGGCACTGCGCAGGCGGGCCCGCGGCCTGACCGCGACCTCGGTCGCCTGGGGCGGCTGGGCGGGCGGCGGCATGGTCGACGACGCGGTCCAGGAGCGAGGCGAGCGACGGGGCCTGGGCGTCATGGCCCCCGAACTCGCGATCTCCGCCCTGCGCCAGGCCGTCGATCACGACGAGGCGGCCCTCGTCGTCGCCCCGGTCGACTGGGAGAAGTTCCTGCCCGCCTTCACCGTGGGACGGCCCAGCCCGCTGCTCGCCGACCTGCCCGACGTACAGCGGCTCCTGGAGACCGAGCGGTCCGCCGGCGAGGAGACCGGCGCCGGAGCGGAACTGGCGGCCGAGCTCGCCGGACTCGCCCCGGCCGAGCAGGAGGAGCGGCTGCTGGAGCACGTCCGCTCCCAGAGCGCCGTGGTCCTCGGTCACGCGTCGGCCGGGGACGTGCTGCCCACCGCGCACTTCCTGGAGCTCGGCTTCGACTCGCTCACCGCGATCGACCTGCGCCGGCGCCTGTCGGCGGCGACCGGTGTGCGCCTGCCCGCCGGACTGGCCTTCGACCATCCCACGCCCGCCAGGCTCGCCAAGCACCTGTTGACACGGCTCCGGGACGCCCGCCACGGCACGGAGGAGGAGCGGCCCGCCGACATGCTGGTCCAGCTCTACCGGCACGCGAGCGAGAACGGGACGGCCGCCGAGGCCATGGGGATGCTCATGGAGGCGGCCCGCTTCCGGCCCTCGTTCGCGCGGCCCGAGGAACTGGCCCGGCGGCCCGCCCCGGTGCGCCTGTCGCAGGGCGACCGTCCCCACGCACTGATGTGCTTCTCCCCGTACGTCGTACCGGCCGGGGCGCACCAGTACGCACGGTTCGCCGCCCCCTTCCGCGACCGGCTCGACGTGTGGGCGCTGGTCAACCCCGGCTACGAGCAGGGCGAACCGGTCCCGTCCGACCCGGACGCCGTGTTCCGCCTGCACGCGCAGACCGTACGGGAATGCGCCGGCGGGAAGCCGGTCGTCCTGCTCGGCTACTCCTCGGGCGGCTGGATCGCCCACGGCGTGGCGGCACACTTGGAGGCCATGGGCGAGCAGCCGGCGGCCGTGGTCATGGTCGACAGCTTCAGCCGCGAGATCCCCTTCGACCACCAGGTGCTGGGCGCGATGGCCCAGGCGCAGTCGCAGCGCCTGGACTTCATGAGGTCCGGCGGCGAACAGCTCACCGCGATGGGCCGCTACATGAGCCTGTTCGACGACTGGGCCGCGCCGCGGATCGTCGCGCCGACCCTGCTCGTACGGGCGAGCGAGCCCGTGCCGGCCGGGGACGGTGACGGCGCCGGGCGCGCGGCACCGCCCGAGCACGTGGACACGACCGTCGAAGTGAGCGGAAACCACTACTCGATGCTGGAGGACCACGCCGCCACCACCGCGGCGGCGGTGGATTCCTGGCTCGCGGACGTCGTCACCGAAGCGTCCGGCCCTGCCACGCCTTGAGGACGCGACGACCGCATGACCGGCCCGCGACCACCGCGGGCACCTCCGACCCGGACAGAGCAGATGTGGGGGAGAAACCATGACGAAGGCTCTCTACGAGATAGGCGAGACCCCGCCCCTCGGCGAGGTCCCGCGGCAGATGTACGCCTCGGTGATCCGCCAGAACCGCTTCGGAGAGCCGAAGCAGGCGTTCCGCACCGAGGTCGTCGACACCCCGGCCGTGGGCCGGGGCCAGGTGCTGGTCTATGTGATGGCCGCCGGCATCAACTACAACAATGTGTGGTCCTCGCTGGGCGCGCCGGTCGATGTCATCGGGATGCGGCAGCGCCAGGGCCAGCCCGAGGACTTCCACATCGGAGGCTCCGAGGCCTCCGGCGTGGTGTGGGCGGTCGGTGAAGGCGTCCGCAGTGTCGAGGTGGGCGACCATGTGCTGCTCACCAGCGGCCAGTGGGACGAGGCCGCCGCGGACATCCGGCTGGGCACAAACCCGCTGGTCTCGGAGAGCATCAAGGCCTGGGGGTACGAGACCAACTACGGCTCCTTCGCGCAGTTCTGCCGCGTCGACGAGTACCAGTGCCACCCCAAGCCCGCCCATCTGTCGTGGGAGGAGTCGGCGGCCTTTCTGCTCACCGGGCCCACCGCCTACCGGCAGTTGTTCGGCTGGCAGGGCAACACGGTCCGCCCGGGCGACCCCGTGCTGATCTGGGGCGGTGCGGGCGGTCTGGGCTCGATGGCCATCCAGCTCGTCAGGCTGGCCGGCGGCATCCCGATCGCCGTGGTCTCCAGCGAGGACCGCTCCGCGTACTGCCGCCGCCTCGGGGCGGCGGGCACCATCAACCGCCGCGACTTCGACCACTGGGGCCGGCTGCCCGACGTCGGGGACGCGGAGGCGTCGGCGCGGTTCCTGCGCGGCGCCCGAGGGGTCGGCAAGAAGGTCTGGGAGATCCTCGGTGAGCGCAGGTCCCCGCGGATCGTGCTGGAGCACAGCGGCCAGGACACCCTGCCGACCTCGATGTACCTGTGCGACAACGCCGGCATGGTGGTGATCTGCGGCGGCACCTCCGGCTACAACGGAGACGTCGACCTGCGCCACCTGTGGATGCGCTCCAAGCGCCTCCAGGGCTCGCACTACGCCGACACCCGCCAGTGCCGAGAGGTCATCAACCTCGTCGGCGCCGGCATGCTCGACCCCTGTCTGTCCGTCTGCGACGGCTTCCAGGACATCGGGCGCATGCACCAGATGATGCACGACAACGTGCACCCCTCCGGGAACATGGCCGTCCTCGTGAACGCGCCCCGGCGCGGCGGTACCACGCTCGAACTCGCCGCCGCCTGACCGTCCCGTCCTACGCCCCCCTTCCACAAGCGCAAGGAGAGTCATGCCCGAGTCCACCGCCGACGCGCCCGCCGTACCCAAAACCCGCAGCTGCCCGTTCCTGCCGCCGGACGGCATCGACGGCATCCGGACGGCCGCCCCGGTGACCCGGGCCACCTTCACCAGCGGCCACGAGGCATGGCTGGTGACCGGTTACGAGGAGGTGCGTGCCCTGCTGCGCGACCCCTCGTTCAGCGTCCAGGTGCCCCACGCACTGCACACCCAGGACGGCGTCGTCACCCAGAAGCCCGGCCGCGGCAGCCTGCTGTGGCAGGACGAGCCGGAGCACACGTCGGACCGGAAGCTGCTCGTCAAGGAGTTCACCGTCCGGCGCATGCAGGCGCTCCGGCCGAACATCCAGCGCATCGTCGACGAGCACCTCGACGCCATCGAGGCGCAGGGCGGCCCGGTCGACCTGGTGAAGACCTTCGCCAACCCGGTGCCGTCCATGGTGATCTCCGACCTGTTCGGTGTCCCGGCCGAGCGCCGGGCGGAGTTCCAGGACATCGCCGAGGCGATGATGCGGGTCGACCAGGACGCCGCCGCCACCGAGGCCGCCGGCATGCGCCTGGGCGGGCTGCTCTACCAGCTCGTCCAGGAGCGCCGGGCCGACCCCGGGGACGACCTGATCTCGGCACTGATCACCACCGAGGACCCCGACGGCGTCGTCGACGACATGTTCCTCATGAACGCGGCCGGCACCCTGCTGATAGCGGCCCACGACACCACCGCCTGCATGATCGGCCTCGGTGCGGCACTGCTCCTGGACCGTCCCGACCAGCTGGCCCTGCTTCGCGAGGACCCGTCACTGATCGGCAACGCGGTCGAGGAACTGCTGCGCTACCTCACCATCGGCCAGTTCGGCGGCGAGCGCGTCGCCACCCGGGACGTGGAGCTCGGTGGTGTGCGCATCGCCGAGGGCGAGCAGGTCGTCGCGCACGTCCTCGCCGCGGACTTCGACCCCGCCTTCGTGGCGGAGCCGGAGCGGTTCGACATCACCCGCCGCCCCGCCCCGCATCTGGCCTTCGGCTTCGGCGCGCACCAGTGCATTGGACAGCAACTCGCCCGGATCGAGCTGCAGATCGTCTTCGAGACCCTGTTCCGCCGTTTCCCGACCCTGCGCCTGGCCAAGCCGGTCGAGGAGCTCCGCTTCCGCAGCGACATGGTCTTCTACGGCGTGCACGAGCTGCCCGTCACCTGGTGACCTGAAGCCGCCTGCCGCGGGGCACGGCCCGACGAAGCGGCGGCCGTGGCCCCGGGCGGCCGGCACGCAGTCCCGTTCACCGAGGCCGCCGTCACCGAACGCGGTGACGGCGGCCTCGCCTACGGACCGGAACCCGTGTCCCACAGCCCATCACGCACCGATGAACGAGAGGCAGCCACGCCATGCGCATCACCATCGACCGCGACCGGTGCATCGGCTCCGGCCAGTGCGCCATGACCGCACCCGGCGTCTTCACCCAGGACGACGACGCGCTGGTCGCCCTGGTCCCGGGACACGAGGACGGGGCGGGGGACCCCCGTGTGCACGACGTCCCCCTGGCCTGTCCGGTACAGGCGGTCGCGATCCACGAGGACTGAGCGGCATCGCATCACGGGGACAGGGACCTGGCGAGCCGCCCGACGAGGCAGAGCGTGGATCCGTCACGGCCGTCGGCCGGAGGCGGGCCCCTGCCGTCCTGGGCCCCGTCCCGGGTGCACGTCGTCGACGCCGTGGCTCAGCAGTTCGTGGAGCAGCGGGGTCGCGGGCAGTGCCGGGTGGAGGTACACGCGCTCGCGGCGTTGTTCGACGGCGGCCAGCAGCTTCCGGAAGGTGGTCCTCGCATCCTCGGTCCGCCCGCCGTGATGTTGCGCCTGGCCCAGCAGACCCAGGTGGAGCGGGTGGCGCAAGTACGTCCTGGACTGGCCCAGTTCAGCCAGTGAGGTGTGCATGAGGGCGAGGCCGTCGTCGTGATGTCCGGTGTGCGCCAGGCCCCACCCTTGGACGACGCCCAGCATCGCCTTCCAGTAGAGCAGTCCGTGTTCGCCCGCGACGCGGATGCCCTCGTCGCTCGAGGCGAGTGCGGTGCGGGTGTCACCCTCCCAGGCCGCCACGACCCCGTCCACGTACAGGGCGAAGGAGCGGTCGGACGGCCTGCTTTCGTACCGGGTGAGACCCAACAGCTCACGTCTGCGCGTGCCGGCGGTCTGCCGGTGTCCAAGGAGCCAATGGGTGAAGGTGTCGTAGGAGCGGCAGGAGACGCGGGGGTCGTGCTGGAAGGTTCGCGCCAGCGTGGGATCGTCCTTGGCGAAACGATCCGCTATCTCGACGCCGCGCTCCAGTTCGGCGAGGGCCCGCGGCAGCCTTCCGCGCACATGCAGCACGATGCCTTCGCCGTACGCCGCACCGAGCGCCGCCACGGGCTCCCAGGTCTGCCGCGAGATGTCCCGCAGCAGGCCGGAGAACTGCCGCGAGGCGTCATAGCGGCCGGTGACCAGGTGTGCCGTGCACAGGGCCCAGAGCACCGCCGGGTCCTCGGGGGCATGAGCGGCCGTGCTGAGGGCGCGGCCGCGCGTCAGCGCCGTCTCGGCCTCGGGGTGGCCGTAGCCGCGAGTGGTGGCGAGTACTTGGCCGAGCTGGATGTGCAGGTCCTGTTCCAGCCTCCTGGTGGTGGGATCGTCCGGCGGCAGGAAGCCGACCAGCTGCACGGCGCGGCGCAGCCAGATCTCCAACTGCTCGTACGCCATGGACTGCTCGGCGTGTTCGGCGGCGAGCAGCAGCCGAGGCAGCACCTGGGCGGCGGGCAGCGCACTCTTGGCGTGCCAGCTGTGATGCGCCACGCGCTCGATCTCCTCGTCGCCCACCTGTCCGCGTCTGCGGACACACAGCGCGTCGGCGACCCTGGCGTGCAGACGGTGGCGGTCCTTGCGGGGGAGCTCGTCGACGAGCGTCTCCTGGACCAGGGCATGGGCGAAGTGGAGCCGTCCCGGATGGTGCGGGTCCTCCCCGAGCAGGCCGGCACGGATGGCCGACTCGAGGCCCGCGGCGACCGGTTCGTCCTCGGTGGCGGTCCGGTGCAGCAGGTCGGTGTCCACCTCGGCGCCGATGACGGCGCACAGGTGCAGCACCCGCAGGACCGGCTCGGGCAGTGCGGCGAACCGCTGGTGCAGCGCCTCGCGCACCCCGGTGGGAATGTGGGCCAGGAGCGTGTCGACCGCGTCCGGGCGACGGAGCCCTCGCGCATCGTCCACGAGAGAGAGGAGCTGGATCACCGAGTACGGGTTGCCTTCGCTGCGCCGGTGCAGCACCTCGACGACCTTCGGGTCCACACCAGGGCCCGTGTGTGCCTCGACGAGGGCTCCGACGGCCTGCAGGGAAAGCCCGCCGAGCCGCAGTGTCTCGGTCCTGGGGCCGCGCAGCGCTTCGGAGATCATCCGGCGCAGCGTCGCGTCCGACTCGGCCTCGAACGCCCGCGCCGTGAGCACGATGCTGATCGGATGGCCCTGGCAGCGGGTGCTCAGCAGCCTGAGCAGGTCGAGGGAGGCGGTGTCCGCCCATTGCAGGTCTTCGAGGAGCAGTACGAGCGGGTGCTGCCCGGCGAGGGTGAGCAGTACCTCGCAGACCGCGTCGTGGGCGAGGAAGCGGGCCTGGGACCAGTCGGAGGCCCATCCCGGGCCCCCGGTCCGGGCCGGCGACCGCTCGGGCATCAGTGGGGTGAGCAGGGCGCCGAACGGTTCGGTCGCCTCGCGGAAGGCATCCGGCCGCGTCGCGGACAGCCGCCGCAGGATCTGCGTCCACAGCCAGTAGGCGGGCACGCCCTCGCTGGGGAAGCAGTGGCTCCAGAGCACCTCCAGCCTGGAGCCCTTCTCGTGCGCGTCCATGCTCTCCAGACGCGCCGCGAGTTCGAGCAGCAGGCGGGTCTTTCCGACTCCTGGGGGGCCGAGGACACCGGCCACATGGCCGTGGCCCACGACGGCGCTCGCGGCGGCTGTCGTCAGTCGGTCGAGCTCCTGGCCACGGCCGGTGAACGGCGAGGGGGCAGGAGCCCACCCCGACTCGAACTCCGGGGACTCCCCGGTTTCCCGGGCGGCAGCCGGCTCGTGTTCCGGGCGGGGTACGGGCCGCAACCGGGACGACCCGGTCTGCGTGCCTGCGGCATCCGCCCGCGAGCCCGGTGGCCCATCGGTTCGCTCGCTCGGTTGCGCGGCGGTCCCCGCGATCCCCTCGCGTTCGACGGCCGTGCCGGGCTCGTCCGGCCCGCCCGCGCCGCCGGATGCCACCGTCGGGCCGTGTCCCCGCACCGTGAGGGCCGTTCCGCCGGTCCAGGAGCCCCCGAATTCCTGCGGACCCTCGGAGTTCCTTACTCCGACGTCGCTGGTCTCGTCCATCACCGGCGGGACGTACGAGGCTCCGGTGGACTCGGGCGGTGGGGCAGACAGCTGCTTCGAGGGGGCGCTCGCTCCCGGTTCCTGGCGCAGGATCGCGCCTCTGACCCGGCGCAGTTCGGCCGCGGTGTCCACGCCGAACTCCTCGACCAGATGACTGCGCGTCCGCTCGTACACCTCGAGCGCCTCGGCCTGCCGCCCGAGCCGGGACAGTGCCGTCATGAGGTGGCCGACCAGCCGCTCCCGTGTGGGATGACGGCGCGCCTCCCCGTCCAGATCGGCGGCCACCTCCTCGGCCGCGCCGAGAACCAGGCGTGCCTCGGCGCGGGACTCGACGGCGGTGAGCCGGATCTGTTCGAGTCGGGCGCACTCGTCGCTGAGCGGCGGATGGCCGTCGAACTCCGCGTACGGCGAGCCGCGCCACAGTCCCAGGGCCTCGGTGAGCCGTGCCTGCGCGGCGCGCGGATCGCGCTGCTCCAGCAACCGCCGTCCGTCGGTGACCAGCCGTTCGAAGCGGCAGGCGTCGACCTGTTCGGGATCGAGATCGAGGACGTAGCCCGGTGTCCGATGACGCAGCACCGAAATTTGGCCTGTTCCCGTCTTTGCGCGCAGGGACCGCCGCAGATGGGAGACGTGGCTCTGGAGTGCGGCGACGGCATGCCGGGGCGCTTGGTCGCCCCACAGTTCCTCGATGAGCAGTTCGGTGGGCACCACGCGGCCGAGGCGGATGAGCAGCAGGGCGAGCAGGGTGCGCCGGCGTGGCGGGCCGAGCGGCAGGTCATGCCCGTCGTGTCGCGCCGACATGGGCCCCAGAACGCTCAGGAGGAGCTCGGCCTGGCCGGTCGTCCGGGGTGACACGGCTGCGGGCGGAGGTAAAGACATGAACGATCCCCATCGCGCTTGCGGATATGACTGACGCACAGTTCGAGCTGGCTGGTCCTGCACCGTCTTCTGTGGATCCTGACATGGCGAACGACGCCCTCCAAGCCGGAGAAGCATCGACTGGCAAGAAAGCGCCAGGTGTCCGGCAAGGATTTCGACAAGGGGCCGGAAAACGACGGCGGGTGGCGGCAAGGTGCCGCCAGCGGCTCGACCAGAACTCCGCAAGGGTCCTGACGCACGATGTTCGGCATCTGGAGTCACCGCTGGTCCCAGGGCCGATGACGCCCCTGCTGACAGCCGTCACGGCCGTTCGCCAGCGTCCGGGTTTATTTCGCCCAAGTTTCCTGACGGGGGGCCTCTCTTGCTGAGTCCAGCACCTGCAACTCCGGGCCTGTGCATGGCGAGCCTCGACAAAACCTTGACCATCCAGCAGGCGAACCAGGAGTTCTTCAGACAGTTCAACGGGTCGTCCGAGGACATCTGCGGTCGCAATTTCCGTGACGTCGTGCACCCGAGCGTGCAGAAGCCGTTGATGCGTCAATTATTGAAATTGCTGGAAGGGAAACACCAGAGATTCGTCACGCCCGTCATCGCCGTGGGGCCCGGCGCGCAGTCCGCCTTCACCGTGCCCCTCACCGCGGTCGCGGTGCGCGGCGTCCTGCCGGACACGACCGCGATCCTGGTCATGATGCCGACGGCCGGGGACGCCGAGCAGACACCTGTGGTGACCAGACACAAGAAGATCCTCTCCGCGATGGACGCGCGGATCCTCGAAGGGATCGCCGCCGGCGTCTCCACCGTCCCCCTGGCGGCAAGGCTCTACCTCAGCCGGCAGGGCGTCGAGTACCACGTGACCTGCCTGTTCCGGAAGTTGAAGGTGCCCAACCGTGCCGCGCTGGTCTCCCGTGCCTACTCACTGGGCGTGCTCAAGGTCGGCACCTGGCCGCCCCAGGTCGTGGACGACTTCGTGAAGTGAGCGGGCACGGTGCCCGCGCCGGGTGCCCGCTCGTGCGGGCGGCCGTGGCAGCCTTCACCCGGGCCGGACACAGGGCCGCCGCGCCCGCCGCTCACCCGGCATCCGGCAAGCACCTGGCGGAGCCACTGCGCGTGCGTGCACGCGCAGTGGACGAGCACCTCACCGGCACTTACCACAGGTTACGGCTCGCCGGACGACCCGAACCGGCCGCGTTCTGCTCTCTGCCGCCCGGTCCGGCGGACGCCTGAAGGCATGCGCGAGTGCGGTCCGCGCCCGGGAGAGGGCCGCACCGTACCGCCCCCTCCCGGGCACGGGCGACCGAACCTCCGGGCCCGGCCTTCGCAGGATCAGCCCACCCGATCCGGATCTCGTGTCCGTTGCGCGGTCTCCACACGGTTCGTCGCACACCAGGCCGCCCCGACCGGCCTTCCGATCCCTCTTTCCTCAGTTCCGAAGCTCAGGAGACACAGCGTGATTGCACACCAGCCTCTGTCGCGACGCCGCATGCTCGGCCTGGCGGCCTTGGGCGCCGCCGCACTCGCGGGGCAGACCACCATCACCGCCGCCCCCCGGGCGGCCGCTGCCACCGCAGCCGGCGGCTCCGGCGGCACGTTCGTCCCCGCCGTCGTGGTCGGCACCGGTTACGGTGCGGCCGTCTCCGCCCTGCGTCTCGGCGAGGCGGGGGTCCCCACCCTGATGCTGGAAATGGGTCAGTTGTGGAACCGGCCCGGTCCGGACGGCGACGTGTTCTCCGGAATGCTCAAGCCCGACAAGCGCTCCAGCTGGTTCAAGACCCGCACCGAGGCCCCGCTCGGCTCCTTCCTGTGGCTCGACCTCGCCAACCGGGACATCGAGCCCTACGCAGGCGTGCTGGACCGGGTCGACTTCGACCAGATGTCCGTGTACGTGGGACGCGGTGTGGGCGGCGGCTCGCTCGTCAACGGCGGCATGGCGGTGACACCCCGGCGCTCGTACTTCGAGGAGGTGCTGCCGCAGGTCGACGCCGACGAGATGTACACCAAGTACTTTCCCCGAGCGAACTCCACCCTCCGGGTCAACAACATCGACAAGAGCTGGTTCGAGCAGACCGACTGGTACGCGTTCGCGCGTGTCTCGCGCGGGCAGGCCTCGAACGCGGGCCTGAGCACCACCTTCGTGCCCAACGTCTACGACTGGGACTACATGCGCCGTGAGGCGGACGGTGCGGTGCCCAGGTCCGCGCTGGCCGCCGAGGTCATCTACGGCAACAACCACGGCAAGGTCTCACTCGACAAGAGCTACCTGGCGGCCGCCCTGGGCACCGGCAACGTCACCATCGAGACCTTGCACCAGGTCAGGACGATCCGTCAGCAGAACGACGGCACGTACCTGCTGACCGTCGAACAGAGGGACACCGACGGCAAGCTGCTCGCGACCAAGGAGGTCGCCTGCCGCCACCTCTTCCTCGGTGCCGGAAGCCTCGGCTCGACCGAACTGCTGCTGCGCGCCCGGGACACCGGCACCCTCCCCGACCTCAGCCCCGAGGTCGGCGCGGCCTGGGGCCCCAACGGCAACATCATGACCGCCCGCGCCAACCACATGTGGAACCCCACGGGCACCCGGCAGTCGTCGATCCCCGCCCTCGGCATCGACGACTGGGACAACCCGAACACCCCCGTCTTCGCCGAGATCGCCCCCCTGCCGGCGGGTGTCGAGACCTGGGCCAGCCTCTACCTGGCCATCACCAAGAACCCGGAGCGCGGCACCTTCGTCTACGACGCCGCCAAGGACCGGGCGGACCTGCGCTGGACCCGGGACCAGAACGCGCCCGCGGTCGCAGCCGCGAAGTCGCTCTTCGACCGCATCAACAAGGCCAACGCCACCATCTACCGGTACGACCTCTTCGGCAAGCAGATCAAGGCCTTCGCCGACGACTTCTGCTACCACCCGCTCGGCGGCTGCGTCCTCGGCAAGGCCACCGACAACTACGGCCGCGTCGCCGGATACAAGAACCTCTACGTGACCGACGGCTCGCTCATCCCCGGCAGCATCGGCGTCAACCCGTTCGTGACCATCACGGCGCTGGCGGAGCGGAACGTCGAGCGCATCATCAAGGAGGACGTCGCGGAGTCCTGACCAGAGGCGGGCGGGGCCCGACCCCGCCCCGCTCCTTCCGGTGAACGCCCCGCCACGATGGGCGGCCGAACCCGAACCGAAAAGGAACGATTTTGTGAACTCCCCGCTCACCGAGGACAACCACCTCTGGATCCGCAGGTTCCACCCGCGCCCCGACAGCCGCGTCCGGCTGGTCTGCCTGCCCCACGCGGGCGGCTCCGCCAGCTTCTACTTCCCCATGTCCCGGTCCATGCCCGACAGCGTCGACGTGCTGTGCGTGCAGTACCCCGGACGCCAGGACCGCCGCAGCGAACCGCTCCTGGACTCCGTACCGGCGCTCGCCGACAAGATCTACGAGGCCCTCCGGCCCTGGACCGACCGGCCCGTCGCCCTGTTCGGCCACAGCATGGGCGCCTCCCTCGCCTACGAGATCACCCGACGGCTGGAACAGGAGCGGGGCGTCGTGCCCGCCGCCCTCGTCACCTCCGGCCGCCGTGCCCCGTCCACGCACCGCGACGAGACCGTCCACCTGCGTGACGACGACGGTCTCGTCGCCGAGATGCGCGGCCTCAGCGGCACCAACCCCCAACTGCTGGGCGACGAGGAAGTCCTGCGCATGATCCTCCCGGCCATCCGGGCGGACTACCGCGCGGCCGAAACCTACGTCTGGGAACCCGGGCCGCCCCTGCGCTGCCCCGTGACCTGCCTCGTCGGCGACGACGACCCGAAGGTCACCGTGGAGGAGGCCGCCGCCTGGTCCGGGCACACCGACGGCCCCTTCACGCTGAAGGTCTTCCCCGGCGGCCACTTCTTCCTGGCCCAGCACCAGAAGGAGATCGTCCGCCTCATGACCGCCCAGCTGGAGGTGTCCGCCCGGGCATGAGGGCCGGCCTGCCCGTCGCGCTGCGAGACCTCCGCACAGCACGGCGATCCGGCCGATCTGCTCAACGAGCAGCAGGTCGCCTACTCGCTGGTGATGCGGGCGGTGAAGAAGGGCCGCCAGTCCGACTTCAAGGAAGTCATCGTCGTCACCGGCGGGCCAGGCTCGGGCAAGAGCGTCATCGCCCTCGAACTCCTGGGCGATCTGTACCGGGGCGGCTTCAGTGCCCTGCACGCCACCGGATCGAAGTCCTTCACCACCACCCTGCAGAAGGTCGCCGACCGCGGCACCACCCGGGTGCAGAAGCTGTTCCGCTACTTCAACAACTTCACCCACACCGGCAAGAACGGCCTCGAGGTGCTCCTGTGCGACGAGGCGCATCGCATCCGCGAGTCCTCCAACCACCGCTTCACCCCCGAGAACAAGCGCAGCGAACGCCGCCAGATCGAAGAACTCCTCGACGCCGCACGGGTACCGGTCTTCCTCCTCGACGAGCACCAGGTGGTCCGGCCCGGAGAGATGGGTTCGGTCAAGGCCATCGACGACGCGGCCAAGGCGAAAGGACTCACCGTCCGCCACGTCGACCTCGACGGCCAGTTCCGCTGCGGCGGCAGCCGCGCCCACGAGGAATGGGTGCTGCGCCTGCTGGGCCTGGTCCCCGGCGGCCCCATCCCCCGGACGGGAGATGACCACTTCAAGGTGATGGTGGCCGACACCCCCCCCAGGAACTCGAAGCGATTCTGCGCGGACAGCAGGACGACGGCTACCAGGCCCGCATAACGGCCGGCTTCTGCTGGCGCTGGAGCGAGCCCGTCCTGGACGAGAAGAAGAACTTCGTCGGGCTCGTCGACGACGTCAGCCTCCCGGACCGGGACTGGCGCCGCCCCTGGAACGTGCAGGGAGACCGCTCGGTGGGCGGCTTCCCCTCCAAGAACCTCTGGGCCACCGACCCTGCCGGATTCTCGCAGGTGGGATGCATCTACACCGCCCAGGGCTTCGAGTACGACTGGAACGGCGTCATCCTCGGCCCCGACCTCGTCTGGCGCAACGGCGGCTGGGCCGCTGACAAGAAGGTCTCCGGTCCTTGCCGCGCTGGGGGAGTGGGGGCGCGGCACGTGACCCGCCCCGGTGGGCGAACCCGGACATCCTGTAGCGCCCTTCCCGGCCCATGAGGTTGCCGGCGTTCATTCCCGGTGCCGGGTGTGATCTATCTTCCCGCTCCTTCCGTTGCCGGAGCAGGGGCCCGGCGCTAGATTCAAAAGAGATAGAACGTTCTGTCTACATCGCCGAGTCCGTGTATCACCGAAGGAGAAGACAGGTGTTCCAGCATCGCCCCGGCCGTCTCGCGGCCCTTGCCACCACGACGCTCGCACTGGCAGCCGGCGTGAGCACCACCGCTTTCGCCACGTCGAACCATCACGCCGAGCCCGAAGCGAAGCCGACCGTGGTCCTCGTGCACGGCGCATGGGCGGACTCGTCGAGCTGGAGCGGGGTCGTCAAGCGCCTGCAGGCCGACGGCTATCCGGTGACGGCTCCCGCCACCCCTCTGCGCGGCCTCGCCGGCGACGCCTCCTACCTGGCCGACTACCTCAAGACCGTCAAGGGCCCGATCGTCCTGGTGGGCCACTCCTACGGCGGCGCCGTCATCACCAACGCCGCGACCGGGAACCCCCGTGTGAAGGCTCTCGTCTACGTGGCGGCCTTCGCTCCCGAGAAGGGCGAGAGCACCGCGGACCTGCTCGCCGAATACCCCGGTACCCACCTCGGCGCCGACCCGGGCGCCCCGCTCCCCAGGGCCCTGGACCCGGTTCCGTTCACCCAGGCCGACGGCAGCACCGGCACCGACCTGTACATCAAGGCCGACAAATTCCGCGACGTCTTCCTCAGCAACCGGGTCAACACGGCCAAGGCCGCCGAACTCGCCGCCACGCAGCGGCCCCTATCGGCCCAGGCCGTGGGCGAGCCTTCCGGCACCCCGGCATGGAAGACCATCCCCTCGTGGTACCTGGTCGCCGATGACGACCACACCATCCCCGCGGCCGCCGAGCGGGCCATGGCCGCCCGGGCCCACGCGCACACCGTCGAGGTCGACGGTCCTCACGCCGTGGCCGTGACGGACCCGCACGCCGTGACCCGCCTCGTCGAGCAGGCCGCCACCGCGCGGTGACAGGCCCCACGGGGCAGGCGGTCCCGGCGAGAAGCGGGACCGCCGGCCGCTCAGCGCGCCGCGAGGAGCACAGACGTTCCATGGGCCAGGACGGCACCGGCCGCTCGGGGATCGCCCAGGTAACCGGCCACCATCGCGCCGTCGCGCAGCGCCACCATCGAGTCGGCGGACTGCTCGGGGCCGGCCGCTCCGAGTCGCTGGAAGGCCTCGCGCAGCACTTCACGGAACCAGCGCCGGTGACCCAGTACCGCCTGGTGGACCACGCTTTCGGGGTCCGGGTACTCGGCGGCGGCGTTGATGAACGGACACCCGCGGAATCCCGTGCCGCACACCTCGTCGCCGATGCCGTGCGCGATCGCCATGAGGAAGTCGGCGGGCGCGGAGATCGCCTTCTCGGCCGCGCCGACCTGCTCCCGGATCTGGAGGTCGGCCGCCTGGAGGTACGCGCGCACCAGGTCGTCCTTGCCGTCGAAGTGCCGGTAGAAGGTGGCCCGTGCCACCTCGGCCTCCGCCATGACACGGTCCACTCCGACCCCGCGGATGCCTTCGCTGTAGAAGAGCCGGCTCGCGGTGCCCAGAAGCCGTTCACGCGCCTCGGAACGACGGATCGGCGCGCTCGCATCGGTTGGCTTCGACATGCCAAAAGTATAGAACGGTCTTTCTCTTTTGCCTCGGCCGTCCCGATTCGGATCGATCACTGCGCGCCGAGTTCCGGGGGAGCGGCTCAATCGTCAGAGAGATCCGGCGGCCATGACTGTCCGCCTGGCTTCACCCCATCACCGGGCGCCGCGACCCTGCGGAGCTCGAATACCGAAGGAGAATCATGCCCACCGACAGCGTCCCCGTCGTCTTCATCCATGGTCTTTGGCTGCACTCCTCCTCGTGGCAGCCGTGGGTGGACCTGTTCGCCTCCCGCGGTTTCGACGCGAGCGCCCCCGGCTGGCCGGGTGAGGCGTCCACGGTCGAGGAGGCACGCCGACGTCCTGAGGCGGTCGCGGGATTCGGCATCGACGACGTCACCGAGCACTACGCTCGGATCGTCCGCTCCTTGACGAACGATCCCGTGCTCATCGGGCACTCCTTCGGCGGTCTGATCACGCAGAAGCTTCTGGGCATGGGACTGGGGCGGGCGGGCGTCGCCATCGATCCCGCGCAGATGAAGGGCGTCAAGCCGCTGCCCTTCGCGCAGTTGAGGTCGGGATTCCCCGTCCTGGGCAACCCGGGCAACAAGAAGAAGGCCGTCTCCCTCACCGCGAAGCAGTTCCGCTACGGCTTCGGCAACGCGATCTCGCAGGCCGAATCCGACCGGGTGTTCGCGAAATACACGATTCCTTCGCCCGGACAGCCGCTCTTCGAGGCCGCGTTCGCGAACTTCCGCAAGAACTCGCCGGCGGCCGTGGACACCGCGAACACCACTCGGGGGCCGCTGCTGCTGATCTCCGGGCAGCAGGACCACACCGTCCCGGACGTCGTGACCCGCGCCTCGTACAAGCTGTACGGCAATTCGTCGGCCGTGACCGAACTGAAGCGGTTCCCCGACCGGGGTCACTCGCTGACCGTCGACGGCGGCTGGTCGGGCGTTGCCGGCCACGTGCTGGAGTGGCTGGCGGGTCAGGGTGTGAGGGCCACGACGGGACGAGCCGGATGACTTCCGGGCGCGGTCACGACGGCCCGGGACCTCCGGTGCACGGGCCGGACTCGCTTCGGGGCAAGTGAATCCTGACCGCCGCGGTTCCGGCTCCGGCATGGGCGTGCTGGATTCCACCGTCGTCGACGTCGCGGACAACTCATGTGTCCTCCCGCACGGGACAGCCGCTTGGTCCGTCCAGCCGAGCCCGGCACCGGTGGGCCGGGGCCGTACGTCCGGCCGGTCGAACTCCCAGGGTGTCGGCGAGTCCGAGCTCCGGCACGACGTGACCTCCTGCGGCATGCGGCATGTGGTTGAAAATTTAAATGAATGTTCCCGGTTTGCCGCTGTGTGGTGATTCGCGGACCGTCACTCCCTGTGGCGGTCCGCGTCCGGGACGCGTTCCGGGCTCTTCTGTCTGGATTGATTGATACAGAAAAGCCGAGCGTACTGCATGCCTGCCCCGAGGGCCTTCGTGCAGCCGCAGCCGTTCTTGCAGTGGACCTCAATGACGCGCGTTGAGGACCTCCACGACCTGGTCGTAGTCGCCGCGGGCCTCGCCGTGGCGCAGGAACTTCACACGCTCGACCTGGATCTCCCTGGCATCCGGCTGGGAGCCGATCAGGTCCATCACCTCGGCGACGAATTCGTCCAGCGGCATGCCGTGTGCGTTCTCCTCGTGGCCGGGCATCAGCGCCGTGCGCACGGCCGGAGGCTCGAGCTCCACGACCTTCACCGAGGTGTCGGCGAGCTGCAGCCGGACGGACTCGCTGAGCATGTGGATCGCGGCCTTCGTCGCGTTGTAGGTCGGCGTGATCATCAGCGGGGCGAATGCCAGGCCCGAGGAGACGGTCATGATCGTGGCGTCCGGCCGGGTCTGGAGGTGTTCGACGAACGCGGCGATGAGCCGGATCGGACCGAGCAGGTTCGTCGTCACGGTGGACTCGGCGGTGGCGAGGAACGCTTCGGGCCTGCGCCAGTCCTCGGCATGCATGATCCCGGCCATCGTCACCAGGACGTCGAGGTCAGGGTGAGCGGTCAGCACCTGCCGTGCGGCGGCGGTGATGCTCGCCGCGTCCGCGGTGTCGATGTGCACGGTGTCGATGCCGGGGTGCTCGGCCGCGATCCGTTCCAGCAGTTCGGTGCGCCGGCCGCCGACGATGACGGTGTTGCCCTTCGCCTTCAGCGCGAGGGCGAGAGCGAGACCGATGCCGCTGGTGGCGCCGGGGATGAAGACGGTGTTTCCGGAGATGTTCATGCCCCGATCCTCACCGGCCCGCCGTCGCGGGTGCAGAGACCGCTTATCGGGGGACCGGGGATCCCTGGTTCGTCCGCGCAGGACGGACGACAATCGCCTCATGGACCGAGTAGCACTGGCCGACTTCCTGCGCCGCCGCCGCGAGGCGCTTCAGCCGGAGGACGTCGCCCTGCCCCCGGGCGCGCGCCGGCGGACCCGGGGCCTGCGGCGCGAGGAGGTGGCCTCCCTCGCCGTGATGTCGACGGACTACTACACCCGGCTGGAACAGCGGCGTGGCCCGCAGCCCAGCGATCAGATGCTGGCCTCGCTCGCCCGCGCCCTGCGACTGACCGATGACGAGCGCACCTACCTGTACCGGATCGCCGGGCACAACGCGCCGACGACACTGTCGGCCCACACCCATGTCGCCCCCGCACTGCTGCGGGTACTGGACCGCCTCGACGACACACCCGCGATGATCCTGACCGACCTCAATGAAGCACTGGTCCAGAACCGGATGGCCATCGCCCTGTTCGGGGACGCCTGCCGGCACACGGGATTCGCCCGCAGCGCGATCTACCGCTGGTTCACCGATCCGGCGGAGCGTTCGATCTATCCCGAGTCCGACCACGAGCGGCAGGGGCGTGCCCAGGTCGCCAATCTGCGGGCCGCCCACGGGCTGCGCGGACCGGCGTCGCGTGCCGGCGAACTCGTACGCGCCCTCCAGAGGGCGAGCGTGGAGTTCGCCGAACTGTGGGATCGGCACGAGGTCGCACAGCGTTTCGAGGACCACAAGACACTCCTGCATCCCGAAGTCGGCCCGATCGAGCTGGACTGCCAGGCGCTGTTCACCGAGGACCAGTCCCAGACCCTTCTCGTCCTCACCGCCGCACCACGCACCGAGAACGACGAGAAGCTGCGCCTGCTCGCCGCCCTGGGCCTGAACCGCTTCACGGAGGCGGACATCTGAGCATCGTCGTCTCCCTGCGGCCTCCCGTGCTCCCGTATGCGGCGCGCCTCGAAGCGAGCGACATTCCGGTCGGCCCGACCCGTGAACAGCTCACCGCCCTCGCCCACGAGCTGAACAGCGAGGAGCCGTCGGGCGGCGTGCGAACAGCTGGCCTGTACGGTCAGGGCCTGCCGGGAAGAGGCACCTCCTCGTCGGCGCGTACCGGCTTCGGAGGTGTTCCGTCGCCGAACGGACGGCCGCCCAGCTCCTGTCTGTGATGCGGCATGAGCCATCCGGACAGATCAGGGCCCAGCGGCACGATGCCGCTCGGGTTGATGCCGGCATGGACTCGATAGTAATGGCGCTTTATGTGATCAAAATCGACGGTATCGCCGAAGCCCGGTGTCTGGAACAGATCTCGGGTGTAGGCCCACAGTGTCGGTATCTCCGACAGTTTCCGTAGATTGCACTTGAAGTGGCCGTGATACACGGCGTCGAAGCGTACGAGTGTGGTGAACAGCCGGATGTCCGCCTCCGTGATGGTGTCCCCGACCAGATAGCGTTGACGCTCCAGCCGGGGCGTCAGCTGGTCCAGGCGGCGGAACACTCCCGCGCAGGCGGCCCGGTACTCCTCCTGGCCGATGGCGAAGCCTGCGCGGTAGACCCCGTTGTTGACGTCCTCGTAGACGCCGGCCATGACCTCGTCGATCTCATCACGGTGGGCGTGCGGGTAGAGATCGGGTGCGCCCGGCCGGTGCAGCGCCGTCCACTCGGTCGCGAGATCGAGAGTGATCTGCTGGTAGTCATTGGTCGCAAGCTTTCCGCTGGGCACGTCCACGACTGCCGGCACGCTCACCCCGCCCGAGTAGCCGGGCTCCCGCTTCTCATAGGCTTCGCTCAGAAAACGGATTCCGAGGACAGGGTCGAGGCCGTCCGGGTCGAGGGTGAACCGCCAGCTCCGGTCGTCCTGGATCGGGTCGGTGACCGCCAAGGACAGAACGTCCTCCAGGCCGAGCAGACGTCTGGAGATCAGCGCCCGGCTCGCCCATGGACAGGCACGGCTGACCACCAGCCGGTAACGGTTCGCCTCGACGGGCCAACCGTCCCGGCCGTCCGCGGTGATCCGGTCCGCGAAATGGCTCTTCGACCGCTTGAACGGCTTCCTGCCGTACTCGCTGTTGCCGGGTGTCCCGCCGTCGCTGCTGCCCATGGGGCGTGCCCTTCCGCCGTCGCAACGTGTCCTCAGTCTTCTACCGGGATCGTCGGTGAGCTACTCGACGTTCACAGGGGCGGCATCCTGATCCGCCGGAGCTGCGGTGGTGCGCGATCGCAGCGGCCTGCGTGCCGGCCGGGTCGACCGACGTGGGAATGGGCCGGTGCTTGATGGTGTTAGCGTGGTTGAACATTCAACGAACCCGGGTCTTTCTGTGGCCCGGGCGACCTCCCTGGGAGCAGACAGATCATGGGCCTCTTCGGA